>JBGSLW010000140.1:0-6013 GCA_041740495.1 Pirellulaceae bacterium | reverse complement strand
GCGCCGTTCGGCTCAGGGAATCCCCGTCGGCTAATCGCCGCGCATCCAGCGATCGGCGGAATGCCGGCGGACCAGCGCCCACCGCCCGTCCGGTTGCTTCTGCCGCGCGCCGGGGCCTGCCGCATCCTCGGTTTCGCCCAGCGGCTTGAGTTCTGCGGTGAAGTCGACTCGCGGCTTGGCCCCGATCCAGCGATGCCAATCGGCCAAGAGACGAACCGATCGGTTCGACTCCGGCAAGCGAATCCGATCCCCTTTTTGCAAGACGACTTCGTGGACTCCCGTCCAACCAAACCAAGGGTAGGCCGCCGTGTGGGCCGGGATCCAATGGCCGACTCCTGCCCGATCGACCAGGTAGAATTCGGCCCAGGCATGGTTGGGAACCCACACCAGGCGGGCGGGGATTCCGGAGACTCGACAGAGTGCGATAAACACGCCGGCCAATTCCTCGCAATCGCCCACGCGGTTCTTAAGCGCTTCGTCGACACTTGTGTACGCCCCGATCTGCCCGCGAATATTCGCCCGAGTCCACTCGAAAAAAGTTCGAGCCCGATCCCAAGGATGCAGCGCTGTCTCGCCCAGTTGGGCAGCCAACTCGCGCACCCGCCGGCCGCGAAGTTGGATCCCGGGACTATTTCCCAAAAAAGACTTGGCAATCGACGGGTCGAGTTGCTGCTCGGTCGGAAACTGCTCTCGCTCGTAAGCGAAGTAGCTCTTGTAAAGTCGAAGTTGCTGGCGGATGCTCGCCTCGATAATTTGACCCGCGCCGATCCGCGGCGACGCGGCGATCAACTGGCTTGCGCCCGCGTCCAACGCGCGGACTTCCGCGGTGCAACCGTCGGTCGAAATGTCGCTGGACAGGATCTCCTGTTCGTCGAAGGCCGGGGGAAGCACCGTCGTCGCCGACAGTTCACCCGCATCCCCGGTCCCCGTCCAGCGAATCGTCGTCGTCAGCTCGAATGCTCGCGGCTCCAGGTAACCGCGATCTTCTGCGGGCGGCTGCCGCCAGATCCAACGCCCATCCCCCACGACGGGGGTGACGCTATGCGTCGGACCGAGCGATTCCGACTGCTGCCATTCGGCGAAACCTTCTCGCGGCGAAGCTCCCGAATCCGCGCTGCCAAACGGCAGCCGCCGCCGGCCGGTCGCCAAACCATACCATCCCGCGGCTGCCGTAAGGCCGACCACAATCCACGTCCGCCGCGAAACCCCTCGCGTACCGTCCTGCCGTCCAGGTTGCATGTTCCGTGGACCCTCGATCGCTGTGCCCCAGATAAAATTAGAAGGTAAAGTACTATGCGGGGCAACAATAATCTCACCAGCCAGGGAATTCACCCATGCATGCAGCTCTTTTGGCGTTCTGTTTGTTGTGCGGCCCAGCCATGACCGAAGACACCGATTCGGATTGGACGCGGTTTCGCGGCCCGAACGGTACCGGTATTTCTCGGCAGCCCCAGCCGCTCCCCGCGCAACTGGATGCAGCCCAGGCCAAATGGAAGGTCGCCGTTCCACCCGGCCATTCGTCGCCGATCGTGGTGGGTCAGTCGATTGTCATCACGGCGTTCGAAGCGAACACGCTCAGTACGCTCTGTTTTGCGTTGGCAGACGGCCAGCTGCGATGGCGGCGCGACCTGTCGGTCTCCGCGGTGGAGAAAGTCCATCCGCAACATGGTCCAGCCACCCCGACACCGGTCAGCGACGGCGAACGGATTTTTGTCGTTTTCGGCTCGTTCGGCGTCTTGGCGTACGACCTGGACGGCCAGGAACTTTGGCGCCAGGAACGCCCCGCCCGGCACAACATGTTCGGCTCTGCCAGCTCCCCGGTCATCGTCCAAGGCAAGCTGATCGTGTTCACCGGCAGTGATGAGGAGTCGTTGCTACAGGCGATCGAACCGGCCAACGGCTCGGTCCTTTGGGAACGACAGCGTCCCGGACCGGCCTCCAGTTGGTCGACCCCCGTCGAAATACACACCGGCCAGGTCGACGCGCTGCTGTTTTACGAACCGTACCATCTCCGTGCCTGCTCGCTGCAGGATGGACAAGACCTCTGGTCGATCCCCGGCTTGGCGGACGAGCCGATCACGATCCCGCTGGTCGGCGACAATCGCGTCTACACCACGTCGTACAATCTCCGCACCAACAAGGAAGCGATCGGATTGCCGACCTTCGCCGACTTGTTGAGTGAATGCGATGCGAATGGAGACGGGCGCATCGACCCGGAGGAGGCCAAATCCAACAAGAGCATCCTCTCGCGGCCCGACGCCGATGGCGAAGGGGATCACCCGCTCCGGATGTTCTTCCGCATGCTCGATCAGAATCAAGATCGAATGATCGAAGCAAGCGAATGGCCACTCATCCACAAGTGGATGGAATCCTGGAATCATGCCAACGGGCTGGTGGCGATCCAACTGGCGGCGCAGCCCGAGGGAACTCCGACGTTGGCTTGGGTCCATGCCGACGGAGTCCCCGAATGTCCGTCGCCCCTGTTGGTCGACCAACGGATTTATGCGGTGCGCAACGGAGGCGTCGTGACGTGCGTCGACGCCGCGAGCGGTGAGACTTTGTTCTTCGAGCGGATCGCGGCCCCCGGCCCCTACTACGCGTCACCGGTCGCCGGGGACGGCAAAATCTTCCTCGCCTCGGCCCGTGGAACGGTCACCGTGTTGGCCGCCGAACCCCAGCCGCGCGTGCTGGGTTCCTGCCGATTCGATGAGCCGATTTGGGCGACGCCAGCTCTGCTGAACGGCGGACTTATCATCCGCAGCGCTCAACACCTCTATCGCTTTTGACTCGGTCGTAAGCCAGATCACAACGGAAGTCCGAACCGCTTCACCCACCCCCCGGTTTCAAATTCAACCCATTTCACAGTAAAATCGTTCCTTGATCCGTCGACAATTGGACTCGCTTTTGAGGCTCGATATGACTCTCGCTGCTGCACCCCGGACCTTGGCGCTGCTGACCGCTCTGGCGATCGCCCACGCCGCTGGATTTTTGAGCGCACAAGAAATTACGCGCACTTTTGTTCCCCAGGGCATTACGAAGAAGCTGGGCGGCTATCGTCCTCTCCGCGCAGAAATGGACAAGAACGCCGACATCATCAAAGTCCCCCCCGCCGGCCTGGAAGCACCCAAGTACGGGCTGCTGGAGATTGACGGAAAGACCTGGGCATTTGTGCTGGACGAACCAGCGGAGAACCCGGCCAAACTCTACGTCGATACCAACGCCGACGGCGACTTGACCAACGATCCCGCCACCGTCTGGGAAGCGCGAAAGCAAGGCGAACAGACGACGTACAACGGCACGGGCGCCGTCGACCTCGGCGGCGGAAATATCGGTACGCTGGGTATGTATCGCTTCGACCCGAACGACGAACGGCGGCCACAACTCAAAAATACCTTGATGTACTATCTGGATTACGGATTCGAGTACACCTTTCCGCTGGATGGACAGCCGTACGCGACGTCCGTCGCGGGCGAACTGAGCGACGGCCAAATGCTGCCGATCGACCGCGACGGCAACGGTCGTATCAGCCGATTCTTCGAGATGGCGAAGATCGGCGAACCGTTCAACTTTTCAGGTTCGACCTACGTCTTCTCGCTCACCGATGGGGACTTGAGCCTCGCGGCGAGCGACACCCCCGTGGACCAGCTCCCCCTTCCCCCCAACCTGGCCGTCGGACAGAAAGCCCTGCCGTTCACCGCCACGACGCTGGAGGGTAAGGAAGTCAATTTCCCCCAACAGTACGCCGGCAAAATCGTGATGCTCGACTTCTGGGCAACCTGGTGCGGACCGTGCATCGCTGAAATCCCCAACATGAAAACGGCCTACGAGGCGTGGCACGACCAAGGCTTCGAAATCCTGGGGATCAGCTTCGACCAGGCGGATATGAGCGAGAAGGTCAACGAATTCCTCAAGGAACAAGAAATCGTCTGGCCCCAAATCTACGAAGGCAAGTTTTGGGAGACCTCATTGGGCAAACAACACGACGTCAGCGGTATCCCGTTCGTGCTGTTGGTCGACGGCGACAGCGGCTTGATCCTGGGTACTTCCCAAGAATTGCGGGGCGAGGGATTGTCCGATTTCATCGGCGAACAGTTGAAGAAAAAGCAATCCGCCGTCCAGTAGCAAACGGACAGGCGCCGGCGAACCAGGAGATGAGGATGAAGGTGGATTGGGCAGGCGTCTTTCCGGCTGCAACTACGCAATTTCAACCCGATCAGTCGCTGGATATTCCGGGAACCCTGGCGCATCTGGACGCCATGATCGCCGCAGGGATTCACGGCGTGATCATGTTGGGAACCGTCGGCGAAAATTGCTCGTTGGAATACCACGAGAAGCTGGAGTTGCTCCGCGCCACGGTGCAGCACGTCGCGGGACGGATCCCCGTGCTCAGCGGTGTGGCCGAGTACACCACGGCGTTGGCCTGGCGATTCGCCGCGGACGCTCACTCCGCCGGCGTCGATGGTCTGATGGTCCTCCCCGCGATGGTCTACAAGTCCGACACGCGCGAGACCTTGGTCCACTATCGCGCTGTGGCAGCCGCCAGCCCGCTGCCGATCATGATCTATAACAACCCGGTTTCTTACAAAGTCGACCTGTTGCCGCAGGCGCTCGCCGAGTTGGCAGATGAACCGAAATTCGTTGCGGTCAAGGAATCCAGCGAAGACGTGCGGCGGATCACCGATATCCGCAACGTCTGCGGCGACCGCTACTTGCTGTTTTGCGGAGTCGACGACTTGGTCTTGGAGAGCTGCATCCTGGGAATCGACGGCTGGGTCTCCGGCCTGGTGAACGCGTTCCCCGCCGAGAATCGCCTGTTGTGGGACCTGGCCATGGCCGGCGATTTCGTTCAGGCCCGCGACGTCTATCGCTGGTACACGCCGCTGCTGCACCTGGACACCCATGTCAAATTGGTGCAGTACATCAAGTTGGCCGCGCACGAATGCGGCTTCGGACGCGAGATCGTCCGCGCACCACGCCTGCCGCTGGTCGGAGAAGAACGCGAACGGATCCTCGCCATTATCCGCGAAGGGATCCGCCATCGCCCCAAACCCGCGCTGGCCTGAATGTAGAGCAATTGTCCTCAATTGCTCTCGTCAAATTGCATGGCGCGATGCAGGGAACAGTTGAGGACAACTGTTCTACACTGTCATTGTAAAGCAATTGTCCTCAATTGCTCTCTTCCCCCATCCGCGACGCCCCTGGCTCTCTTTCGATTCCTGTGCCAATATGTAACGGTTTAGCAGCACCGACCTGGGTGCTACTCGGCAAAACCGTAGTTTGCATTGATCGATGACGTCCGATTCCAAAACCAGTCGGGTCTATCTGGGCGGCGCATGGCGTCCCGCTTCGGCTCGCGAGCACTTCTCCGCCGTAAACCCCCAGACGGGCGAGCAGCTCGCGCCTCGCTTTCCGATCAGCACCTGGTCGGATTGCGAATTGGCGCTGGCGACTGCCGCTTCCGCCGCGATCGAACTGCGCCACAGGCCCCCCGACGATCTGGCCGATTTCCTGGACGCCTTCGCCGCCCGGCTGGAGCAGAACGCCGAATCGATTGTGGCGGCGGCGCACCTGGAAACAGCCTTGCCGATTCAACCGCGGCTCCGCGACGTGGAACTCCCGCGGACCACCGGACAACTGCGACAAGCCGCGGCGGCGGCCCGCGACGGAAGTTGGGCTCTGCCGGTGATCGATACCGTCAACAACATTCGTTCGTACTATGCGGCGATCGGACCGGTGTTCATCCTGGGGCCTAACAACTTTCCGTTGGCCTTCAATGCGGTCAGCGGGGGAGACTTCGCCGCCGCCTTGGCTGCCGGAAACCCCGTGATCGCCAAGGCCCACCCCAACCACCCCCAGACTTCGCAACTGTTGTGCGAAGCCGCGGTGTCTGCCCTGCAAGCCACTCGATTGCCGGCCGGCGCCGTCCAGATGCTTTATCAGATCGACCCCGACGACGGATTGCGGATCGTCCGCGATCGGCGACTCGCCGCGGTGGCGTTCACCGGCTCGCGCC
>JBGSLW010000139.1:0-7507 GCA_041740495.1 Pirellulaceae bacterium | reverse complement strand
GAGGCCGACCTTCCGTCCGGCGGGGTGTACGCCATCTTCGCCGGCGACCAGACGCTGTACGTCGGCGAGTCCGACGATGTGCGTCGTCGCTTACAGCAAGCCGTTCAGACCCCGGCGTGGCAGCGCTGGCAGCCGGACGCGTTTTGCTGCTGGCCTTGTCCGCCGTCGGAGCGCGTGGCGCTGCAGATGTTTCTGGCGGGACGCCTGCGGTCGCCACTGAACACGCCGTTACTCGAATACAAAGCACCGCATAGCCAGTTGCTGTTGTTCGCATAGCCAAGGGCTACTTCAAGCCTATCCCGTTGGCCTCATTCTGCTTCGGGGGAGTGGGTAGGGTGAGGGGGCTCCACCGTTTTGCGGTAGGCTCTTGGTGTGTCGGTTGCCAACACCGATAGAATTTGAATTCTTTGAACGATTCTCGCGGGCTGGCCAGACGTTTTTGCTGGGGCAAATGCAGTTAAGTCTGGCAATACCACACGCTGAAACTGGACGCCGTCCATAGAACAAATACAATCGACAAGGGAGGGATATCATCATGAGATTCCCTCAAGCGGCGGGGCAGAGAAACGCGAGGCTTGGCGATGACGATCGGGGCGTGGTGGCAGAGTGTTTCGAGTCGCAGGGCTTCGGCATGGCGGGGCCAGTCGCGGGCTGTTGCTACGAGCCAGTGCTGTTTGTGGAGCGAGGGACTGGAGGATCGGC
Organism: Pirellulaceae bacterium; assembly: GCA_041740495.1. Lineage (GTDB taxonomy): Bacteria > Planctomycetota > Planctomycetia > Pirellulales > Pirellulaceae > JANMEB01. Next base: position 6,805 of record JBGSLW010000139.1, on the reverse strand, counting down.
GCTTGCTCTCCGGCGAATACCGCACGTTGGACGGGACGGGGAACAACCTGTTGAATCCGGAATGGGGGAGCACGGACGAGCAGTTCGTCCGAGGCGCGCCGGCGGATTACGCCGACGGCGTGGCCGTACCCGCGGGAAGCGGGCGGCCAAGCCCGCGGGCGATCAGTAACGGGGTCGTGGCCCAAGGCAATCTGGATCTCCCCAACGACCGATACCTTTCAGCCTTCGTGTATGCCTGGGGGCAGTTCCTGGATCACGACATCGTGCTCAGCGCCCCGGCCGACCCGCGCGAAGAGTGGTCGATCCCGGTCCCCGCCGGCGATCCGAGCTTCGATCCAACGGGGAGCGGCACCGTGACCTTGCCGTTCGCCCGATCGCAATACGATCCTGGCAGCGGTACATCGACGGATGCTCCGCGGCAACAAGTCAATTCGAACACATCGTTCATCGATGGCTCACAGATTTACGGCTCGACGGCGGCACGAGCCGCGGCGCTGCGGACTTTCCAAGGGGGACGGTTGAAGACCAGCGATGGAAACCTGCTGCCGCGGAACACGCTGGGCTTGCCCAATCAGATTCCGCCGGGTAGCGAGCCTCCGGACTTCTTTGTGGCAGGTGATATTCGGGCCAATGAAAATGTCCAGTTGACCGCGTTGCATACGCTATTTGTGCGCGAACACAATCGATGGGCGAATCGGATCGCAGCCACCAGGCCAGGCTGGAGCGATGAGCAGATTTTCCAAGAAGCCAGACGGATCGTCATTGGCGAGATCCAGCAAATCACGTACAACGAATTCTTGCCGGCGCTGTTGGGGCACCCATTGCCCAATTATCAAGGCTATCAGCCGGAGGTGAATCCGGGCATCCTCAATGAGTTTGCGGCGGCGGCTTTTCGCTTTGGCCACAGCATGTTGGGGACGGACGTTGAGTTCCTGGACAACCAAGGGAATCCGCAGCGCGAGGCCTTGGAGTTGCGAGACGCCTTTTTTAATCCCGCAGTGGTCCGGCAGTGGGGAATCGATGGGATTCTGAAGTACTTGGCTTCGGATCTGGCCCAAGAAATTGACGTGCACGTTATCGATGACCTCCGCAATTTTCTCTTCGGCCCGCCCGGCGCCGGCGGCATGGACCTGGCGTCGTTGAACCTCCAGCGCGGGCGCGATCACGGTTTGGCCAGCTACAACGCACTGCGTCAGGCCTATGGACTGGCGCCCGCGGGCTCGTTCGCCGAGATCAGCGGGGACCCGGCCGTGCAGCAACGGCTGGCCAGTGTCTATGGATCGGTCGACGAGGTCGACCTCTGGGTCGGCGGCTTAGCGGAAACCCGACTTCCAGGATCGAGCTTCGGGCCGCTGTTCCATCGGATTATTCAGCAGCAATTCGAGGTGTTGCGCGCCGGCGATCGCTTTTGGTATGAGCGGAGCATCGATCCCCAGCACTGGCAGAACGCTCAGCGGCCGACTCTCGCCAGCATCATCCGGCGCAATTCCACCGTCCAAAACGTGCAGGACAATGTCTTTGAGTTCCGCGTGGAGATCCGCGGTGTCGTGGGACACGATGTCGATCGCGATGGCAGCTGGAACCCGCAGGAGCCGCGATTGGCCGGGGTGGTCGTGCAATTGCTCGATGCCCAAGGATTTGAGTGGGGTTCGGCGTCCACCGATGCCGACGGCGTATTCCGGTTTGTCGGCGTCGATCTGGGCTCGTACTCCTTGCGAGTCCTTTCGCCAGCGGGAATGGAGGTGACGACGCCACCCCTCCCCGTGGTGGAGGTGACGCGGGGCGGACTCCTGGATGGAATGAACTTCGGCCTGGCGTCCGCGGCCGAACGCGGGTTCGCGGCAACGGACTTGGAAGAGTTCGGCAAGAAATCCTGGCGGGCTCGGTGGTCCGCGATCGGCGCAAGTGGAGTGGGAAAGTGAACCGGCGTCGCCTGGCGGCTCAGCTGCCTGCGGGCGCAATCGGATAGATCCAACGCGACCACGGGCTTAACCACTCCTCAGTCGCTGGACTCCAGCGTCTGTTTCAGCTGGACCAGCAGGTCGGCCGCAGGTTCCGCGTAGGCGCGAATCCACCTTCGGTAGGCGCGTTGGATCGGCTCATGGTTGAGGTAATTCCAGCGAGATCGCCCTTGCCGTCGCACAATCACCAAGTCGGCTTGCTCTAAAGCCCGGAGGTGCTGCATCACAGTGCAGCGATCGAGCCACTCGATCTGTTGGCAGATCGAGCCGGTGGTCTGCGGCTCGTCCCGGAGCAAATCCAAGATGGCGCGGCGGTCGGAGTTGGCCAAGGCTTTGAAAACCAGATCGAGCGGGTCGGGCTTGCGCGAAAGCGGCGCGGGGGCCCGTTTTTTTCGGGCGGTGCGGCGGCGCGTCGAGCGGGCTGGGGCCTGGCGTGGCGACATGCAGTTGGCGACTTCGGACGAGGACTCAGAACGGGAATGGGCTTGACGGCGCGTGATATGTTATAATAATATAACATAATGTGTCGGCGAGTCAACTTGGCGATGGGAGGTGCAGCGATGGGTGCAGCGTGTTCACTGGGGACGGCGAACTTTACCGTGCAGACGAAAATCCGCCGGCCGATCGAGGAGGTCTTTCGCGCGATCGTCGATCCGCAACAGCTCGCCCGCTACTTCGCGGATCGAGCGGACGGGCCGCTCGAACCAAATCGGACCGTGGTCTGGCATTGGCAAGAATGGGGGGACTATCCCGTCCGAGTGATCCAGTCCGAACCGCCCCGAGCGATCGAACTGGAATGGAACTCGACCGACTGGAAGAAAACCGACGGCCCGGGGTTCCCCGTCCGAGTGCGAATGGAGCTGGAATCGCTCGACGACGGCGCGACCCTGCTCAAGATCAGCGAATCGGGTTGGCCGGCAGATCCCGCCGGAATCAAAGGTTCCCACGAAAACTGCTCGGGCTGGACCCACATGGGACTCTGCCTGAAAGCATATTTGGAGCACGGTCTGGATCTTCGCTAACCCCGCACTCGACGATCCTTTCCCTACTCCTACTCCTACTCCTACTCCTACTCCTACTCCTACTCGTACTCCTACTCGTACTCGTACTCCTACTCGAGATCGGCGCCAGTCGAGCACGACTACCACTGCGCTGAGCACGAGCACGATTTCGCGCCGAATTCTTGGGTATTCATCGAGTCCGTGATTTGCCGTCCGCGGTCGGTTGAGAATTCACGCCCACCCAGTATGATTCTTAGACAGGCGAATTGGTGGAACTTTGCATGCGGGTGGGAGAGGATTCGATGGCGCAATTGTCATTTGTGTTGATGGTGGTGTTGATTTCAATTTTGGGAATCGTTCCTCCGAACTCGCCGGCGATAGCGGGGCAGCTTCAAGAGACCGGATGGAACGAGTTATTCGACGGCAAGTCTCTGTCGGGTTGGCACATCAGCGCCCAGACCGGCCATAGTTCGGCCAGCGACCACCGTTCGGGCGGCCGCTGGGTGGTGGAGAACGGCGCGATCGTCGGCAGCCAGGATCATCCGGGCAACGGCGGGATTATTCTGACCGACGCGGAATTCGGGGACTTCGAGGTCGTCGTGGAGATGCAGAACGATTTCGGTCCCGACAGTGGGCTCTTTCTGCGGAGCACGGAGGACGGGAAAGCCTACCAGGCGATGATCGATTATCACGCGGGCGGCAACTTGATGGGAATTTACGGCGAGGGGCTGGGGGGGAGTCCGCATATTCGCAATTTCAACTTTGAAGACGTCGTCACCAAGATCAACCTCAACCCGTCCGGGGAACCGCGGGTCCCCTTTCTGGTGTTGGTGGACGCCTGGCCGGCGTTTTGGCGGCACGGTCAGTGGAATGAACTGCGGGCAAGGATTGTCGGCGGGCAACTCCCCACCATCACGACTTGGATCAACGGCGTGAAGATATCCGAATGGACGGAGACCGAAGCGCGGCATCCGGCCCGCGGACGGATCGCCCTGCAAGTCCATGGCGGGGGCGATCCAAAAGATTACGACGGCAAGTTCGTGCGCTACCGCGGGGTCCGGGTCAAACCGTTGGATGGTCCGGGCGGAAATAGTCGATGACCAGGTAGAGTACCCCCAGCGCTGCGACGCCGGTCACGAAGACCGTCACCCCCCAGAAATCACCAAACCGGCCACGGAGGCAGTCGAGATTGGACGATAGAACTCGTAAAGCCGTTTCACTACGGGTCCGCCGCTAAAATGACATCACTCCAAAGTTGCCGAAGTTGCTCGGCGGCGGAGTCCCCCGCGGCGACCACCGCTTCCCCCGTCGTCTTCTGCAAATGCTCGGGGTTGGCTACGTTTGTAATGATCGATACCGCCAGCGTCGACAATCCGCAGCGATGTGCTGTGACCAGTTCGGGGATCGTCGACATCCCCACCGCGTCCCCGCCGATCCTCCGCACCATTCGGTACTCGGCGGCGGTCTCGTAATTCGGTCCCAACAAGCCGACGTAAACTCCGCGTCGCACCCGGATCGCTCGCGCCTGGGCGGCGCGTTCGGCGATCGCGAGCAGTTCGCGGTCCAAAAGCATTTTCCCGGAGCGTTCCAACCATCCAGCGGCGGCGCGGTCGGGGAATGCGTCCCCCCACGTCATGTCCCCCCAAGTCGGCTGCTGCGTCGGCGGAACTCCCCGCTGAAAAAACAGGTCGATTGTGTCGTCGATCAGCATCAGGTCGCCGACCTTGAATCCCGGACGAACTCCTCCGGCGGCGTTGCTGAGCAGCAAGCGGCGGATTCCCAATTGCTGGAGAACTCGAACGGGGAAGGTGACTGCGGCGGCGGAATGTCCCTCGTACAAATGAAAGCGGCCTTGCAATGCCACGATCGGGCGCCCCAACCAGCGTCCGCAGATCAGATTTCCCGCGTGACCGGTCGCCGTGCACTGGGCAAAATGTGGGATCTCATCGTACGGAATGACTGACTCGGGCGCCAAGGCTTCGGCGACCGACCCCGAGCCTGTGCCCAGGACCAGACCCCACTGGGGGGCGCCGTGCCAGCGACCGCGAATCGAAGCCGCCGCTTCGCGAACGTGTTGTTCGTCGAGCATTCTAGTGGCGGGCTTCGGGTTACTTTCCGCGAGCAGTTTCATTGGCGAGAGCAGCCAGCACACCGGTGACCAGTTGGGTCAATCGCGGCTCGGCGGCGTTTGCGGTCTTGATGATCTCTTCCACGTTGGCGGGCTGCAGTGCATCGGGGAGGCACATGTCGGTGATGATCGAGAATCCGACCACCCGCAATCCGCAGTGCACAGCGACGATCACCTCGGGAACGGTCGACATCCCCACGACATCGGCCCCGATCGCGCGGAGAAAGCGATATTCGGCTCGCGTCTCCAAATTCGGGCCCGCCACCGCGACGAACACGCCGCGATGGCACGCAAAATCTTCGCGCCGGGCGATTCCCAAGGCCAGTTCGCCCAGTCGTCGATCGTAAGGTTCGCACATGTCGGGGAACCGGGGTCCCAAGCGATCGTCGTTGATCCCGATCAAAGGGTTGTCCCCCATCAGGTTGATGTGATCGTCGATCACCATCAGATCGCCGGTCTGAAAATTCGGATTGAGTCCCCCGCAGGCATTGGAGACGACCAGCAGTTCCGCACCGAGCGCTTTGATCACGCGCACGGGGAGCGTGATTTGCTTGAGCGGATAGCCCTCGTACATGTGGAACCGCCCTTCCATGGCGAAGACGGGGACGCCGTGCAATCGTCCCAGCACCAGTCGCCCGCGATGGCTGGTGGCGGTGGAGCGCGGGAAGTGCGGAATCTCTTGATAATCAATCGCTGCTTCGATTTCGATCTGCTGCACCAACGATCCCAGCCCCGTCCCTAGCACGATGCCGGCTCGCGGCGTTCCGGACCACCGCGAGCGAATGAATTCGACTGCGTCTTGAATTTGGCTAAAAAGTTCGAGCATGGATTACTATTTCTCCGGTTTCGCTTGCGGCGTGAAATCGCCGGACGCCAACGGCAACGATCCCGCGAACAGGCCGCGAATCACGGCGGCCATGTGGTCGCGTTCCAGTTTTTGCCAATCGTCGGTCGGCTGATGGTAGTCCTCGTGGAGCGAGCCCGCCGAAAAACTGTGAGCGATCACGCCCTTGCTGGCCAACGACCAGTTGTCGCTGGCGCGATACAGCATATCGCCGCTGTACTTGGGGTGCGCGAAGACCAATGTTCCGGCCCGTTCCGCTCCGCGAACCATTCCTTCGCCCAAATCGGAGCGATCCCAGCCGGTCATCCAGACTTTGTTGCGAGCTCCCGGCTCGGGTCGGCCAATCATTTCGATATTGATATTGGCGACGATTTTCTCCAGCGGCCACAACGGATTCTCTGCGAAGTGCTTCGAACCGAGCAGTCCGCGTTCTTCCCCCCAAAAGGTCATGAAGAGGACGGTCCGCCGCGGCTTCTGTGCGAGTGCCCCGAATGCATCGGCCAACGAGAGCACAGCGGTCACTCCCGAGGCGTCGTCGTCGGCGCCGTTGTAGATCGGATCGGGATCGCCGGGGCGCGTCCCCAAGTGGTCCAGATGCGCAGAAAAAACGATCGCCTCGTCGGCCACCGCCCTATCGCTTCCCGGAAGCACGCCGATGACGTTGCGGACCTCCGCGGTGGAGCTGACCGCGGGGGGCAGGACCAAAGCACAATGTCCAGTCCATTCGTCTTCGGCTTTGACCAGCAGGACGGGGAGGTTCGGGCTGCCTCGGCCCGGCATTTGAGGACGAGCCCTCAGGGCGCGGGCCTGGCCAATCAGCTCGCTATCCGCCGGTACCGGCAAGAGGACCGCCGCGGCGCCCCGTTCGCGC
>JBGSLW010000138.1:0-27345 GCA_041740495.1 Pirellulaceae bacterium | reverse complement strand
GCGCGGCGGTCGCCTCGGCAGCGATCCGTTGCAGAACCGTTTGCAGCCGCGGATCGTCGCTTGCAGCGAGCGGATGCAGCGCCGTCTGCAGGAGCGCATCGATCCAAGCCTCGCGGCGGTCGCTCGATTCGGGGGATGGCTCGTTCATGCCCACTCCAACTCGTTCAGTTTGCGTTCCAGGCAATCGGCGAGTCGGGTCTTGGCGCGAGTCAAGCGTTTCTTCAGCGTCTCGGTCGCCAGCTCCAGCGCCGCGCCGATCTCCGCCAGCGACTGGGCTTGTCCGTAGCGCATTTCCACCGGCTGCCGATACTCGTGCGGCAAGTCGGCGACACAGTCGCGCAATGCGGAGAGTTTTTCCGCCAAGGTGTCTCCGCGGAGCCGCTGCAGCTGGGCGAACCGGGACTCCAGCCATTCCAGCGATTCCGGGTCGAGCGGGCGGGCCGCGGTGGCGGTCTGCCGGCTGTGGGCCAAGGCCAGATTCCCGGCGATTCCGCGGAGCCAGGCCCCGAACGGGCGAGCGCAGTCGTAGTCGGCGAGTTTCCGCCAGGCGATCAGCATTGTCTCCTGGAACAGATCATCGACCGCGCCCGGATCGCGGACCGCCGAACGGAGGAACGCCAGCAGCATTTCCGAGTTTTCGCGGGCCAGGATTTCAAAAACTTGTTCCGGTTGCATGCGTCACGTGCCTCGCCCGTCGCTACTTATCAGCCAGGTCCTCTTCGCGGTTCTATCGACTCTTTGTCGCGAATTGTCCCCAAGTGGACAAGATAATGCCTGCGGGTAGCAAGAAAAGCCAATCCCGCTGGCAATTTCCCGGGCGGTAGGCGGAGCGGGGACCCCACCTACCCGACGGATGTTCCATCGTTTCCCCTCCCCGGACTCGTTGCGCAGCCAAACCTCCCTGCGGGAGGGCGAAGGAATGGTCCCCAGGCATCCAGTGAAACTCAGCGCGAGCGGCCCTCCCTTTCGACAGTCGCCCCATTGCAAACGAAATTCCACGCGGCGCCTGTCGGCGCGGAACGGGGCGCCCGCGTCCGTCGAACAACATAGAACAAAACCAGCGTCAGCCCTTCCTTACAGGCAGTGTACCCGTAGCGTTCGTCGACGACGCCGCTGGAATTGGTCAGCCCGATCGTGCTGAACTGCTGGTTGTGGTGGTAATAATGCAGCGTCCCGCCGGCGGACAGCCGCAGGATCGGCTCGTCGACGCAATCTCCCAATACGTAGCGGTAGGTCGGGGTCGACGTCGGCGCAGCGCCGCTGGGGTAGTCGCAGACCACCTGCTGGCCGGACTAGCCGTAGACCACCATCGCGGAACTTTCGGTCCGCGAGATGCGGCGGCCCAGGGCATCATCGGTGTAGGTCGTCGTGACGCCGTTGCGATAGGCGCTGGTCGAGAGCCGTCCGCCGACATCGTACGTCCAATCACTTGCGGCGTACGTGATTCCACAAGACCTGACCTGCCATCTGGCGACGCAATACGGTCCTCGATTGGCGTGGTCTTTATCCACCATGCTCCCGTCCGATTACTTGGATGTGAGCGAGCTGCCGTCTATTAGGGCTAAAGACCAAAAGCAATGCTGCGCCGGCCAGTTTGGTGGAGCTCGGCCGCGCAGCGATTTCAGAATTCCCCACAATTCCCGGGGATGTGCGAACTGCAGTGGACGGTACTTGACTCGAACAAGCGACCTCCACGATGTCAACGTGGCGCTCTAACCAACTGAGCTAACCGTCCAGATTTGTCGCGGGGCGACCGGAAAGATTATACCGAGCCGGGAGCCGGTTGGCTATTCCAATTACGGGGAAGAAAGAGGGAAGAGGGGACAGGAAAATGAGGGACAGGAAGATCGGAGAAGAGGGGAGGCAGAAAAATGAACGGCAGAACCTAACGGAATGGAGCGCAGAACGGGGATAGGAAGTGGAGAGCCAGGGACGCTCGCGACGGACGGCAAGGTCTGGAGGGCCTTCCATCCGCCGACGCTCAATCCGCCGACGTCGATCGCCGCAAGGTAAGGTAGAGTTTCCCGGCATCGATCGGCTTGCTGAGAAAGTCGGTGAAGCCGGAGGCGAGGCAGGTTTCCCGGTCGCTTTGCATCGCGTTGGCGGTGAGCGCGACGATCGGGTTCTTGAACCCGCGATCACGCAGGATCTGTGTGGTCGTGATGCCGTCCATCTTGGGCATCTGGACGTCCATCAAGACAACGTCGATACGGCGACCGGCGTTTTGTTCGCGACGGAAGATCTGCAGGGCTTGGTTGCCATCTTCGGCGATCAGCGCGCTCCCCCCAAAACGCTCGATGAAGCGCTTCGACAGCAACCGCAGATCGCGGCGGTCATCGACGATCAGCACCCGGATGTCCAGCGGCTCGAACCGATCCGCTGCCTGAGAGGCAGGCACATCCCCATGCTCCGACGTCGGTGGCTCAGCCGCAATGGCGTCGTCGTCGAACTCCTGCGGGGCGCTGGGGACGGTCAACGTAAAGGCGCTCCCTTCCCCCAATCGACTGCGCACCGATATCTCCCCACCCAACAGCCCGGCCAATCGGTGACTGATGGTCAATCCTAGACCACTGCCGCCGAACACGCGGCGGCTCGAGGAATCCGCTTGCTCAAACGGCTGAAACAATCGACCGATCTGATCCGGCGAGATGCCGATTCCGGAATCGATTACCTGGAACTGGATCTGCCTCGTTGCGGCAAGAAATCCCGCGGCCAGCGTCACGGTCCCCTCATCCGTAAATTTGATTGCGTTCCCCACCAGATTGATCAGAATCTGGCGCAGTCGCACCGGGTCGTTGACGATCGAGTCGGGTAACGGGCCATCGAACCGAAAGCCGAGCTGGATGCCGGTCTCTTCCGCTCGGACGCGCATCAGCGAGCAAACATCTTCGACCAGCGTCGCAGGACAGAACCGTTGATGCACGGCCGTCATCTTTCCGGCCTCGATCTTGGACAGGTCCAGGATGTCGTTGACCAGGGACAACAGGAATTGCCCGTTGCGGCGAATCGTTTCAATTTTGTCGCGGGTCGATTCGTCGTCGGATTCGATCAGATCGGCGTAGCCGATGATGGCCGCCATCGGGGAGCGAATTTCATGGCTCATATTGGCCAGGAATTCGCTTTTCGCGCGATTCGCTGCATCCGCCTGGCGTCGCGCCGATTCCAAGTCAGCTTCCACCCGCTTTTGTTCGGTGATATCCAGGATCGCCCACAGTCCATGATGCGGCGCCTCGCGTCCTGTCTGATCCTGGTAAAAGTAAACTTGCTTTCGTACGTTAATCCAGCGGACCGTGCCGTCCGGGCGCACGATTCGATGCTTGATATCGATGACGTCGGCCCCGTTGGGCAGCAGAGCACTTTCGTAGACGTGAATCAGGTCATCGCGTTCATCGGGGTAACACATTTCGAACAGTTTCCGCCGCGGCATTTCGCAAGGCTCGTCACCCAAGCCAAAAAGCCGAGCGGCCTCCTGGCTCAATTGGATGCGATCCGTGCGATAATCGACCTCGGCCAAGGCCAACCCCGCAATGGCGATCGACAATTTCAGTTTGGCTTGGCTTCGCTCAAGCTCCTGTTCGTGGCGCATGCGGTCGGTGATGTCCGTCTTGGTGCCGAACCAACGGAGTATGTGGCCGGAGACGTCACGGGCCGGGACCACGCGGGCCAGAAACCAGCGATACGAGGCGTCATTTGCTCGCAGGGGGAAGCTCTCCTCCCAGAATTCTCCGGCGGCGATCGCCCGATCGAAACTATCGCCCACGCGGCGACGATGTTCGGGATGGACGACCGAGCGCCATCCGTCTCCAGCGACCTCTTCCAAGTTCGTTCCGGTGAACTCGAACCAGCGTTGGTTGAACCAGACCGCTTTACCGTCCACATCGGACACCCACGCGATCTGCGCGATATTGTCCAAAATCAACCGGTTCAACCGCTCGGATTGCTCGAGCAGCAGTTGCGCTTGGACCCGTTTGTTCACGTCCACGGCCGATTGCACAATGTGCGTCACACGGCCGTCGGCATCGGTAACGGGCGCCAGCAGTAGATCCAACCACACCAATTGACCATCCCGGGCGCGGATCTGCGTGTCGTATCGCACGACTTTTCCGGCAGCTGCTCGCGCGACCGCCGATTCCAACTCGCGGAGGACCTCTGGATCGTGGTTCCACCACGGGCAGTCCCAGAATTTCCTACCGAGAACATCGCTTGCCTGGAGCCCGCCCGCCACCAAGGCGGCTCGATTGATCTCCACGAGTTCGCCGGACGGAGTCAATACGCCCACAAACCCAAGCATGTTGTCGATAATTCGACGCAGGTGGGACTCGCGCGCGCGCAATTCGGCGATCTCCGCAGCAAACGCTTCGCTGTCTCGAATTGGGGTCACGTTCTACCTCCCGCCCCATCCACGGAATGCCAACATCGTTCGGGATGCATGGTAATTCGGCGGACCGCTGAGCGCTCAGACCATTCCCATCAGAACGAGGATCAGCAGCACCACGAGAATCAACCCCAACCCACCGCTAGGGTAATAGCCCCAACCTCGATTGTACGGGTAAATCGGAATCGCCCCAATCAGCAACAACACCAAAACAATCAGCAAAAGGGTCCCCGGACTCATGGAATCTCCAGCTCGATTAGGGAATCGTTCGCCCGCGGAGAGCGGCGGCCACGGCGCCAATGAGAAATAGCGCGATGAACACGAAAAACAGAATTTTGGCGACGCCCGCAAAACTGGCGGCAATTCCCGTGAAGCCGAACAGCGCCGCCAATAGTGCCAACACCAACAATGTAATGGCGAGTTGTAACATGATCGATCCTCCTGGTTGCATCGAGTAAGGGTAAGCGTTCATAGGGTGGACCACGACGCGCTCACTTTCCAAGGGGCTCAGACCCGTTTTTCGGTGTTTGCTATGTTGTTGACCAATGCCTGGCAAGCCGAAAAACGCGTCAGACCGCCGGCTCGTGAACGGTTACCGAGTAGGGTAGTGCGCACCGGGCAGCACTACGGCGATGGATCGCAACCCGTGTGCCAAGTCGATCGTGTTTGCCGAAGACGCCCCCGATTTGTGGAAGTTTGACAAGCGTGATCGACATTCCAGATTGAGTTGAGCGATTTCCGGCCAACGCGACTGCTCGACTGTCACTGCTGTCTCTGCCGCAGGCTCTCCCGGCTGAGCCGTAGCGTTTGCAGAGCGATCACCGTGGCGTGCAACGCGAAAGGCACCAGCGAGCCACGGTCGATTAATCACGCCGTTCGATGTTACCGCGTTCAAGGCGGTGCCTTCTGGCACGCACTTTGCGTCAACCGACTTCGATTGCAAGACGAGTCCTTCACGCGCTGTTGCGGCAACGCGCAGTGCCTTCACGCAAAGGAGTCCGCAATATGAATACTCGAACACTTCAGGGTCGCTGGCAAGAAATTAAGGGGAAGGTTCGTGAAAAATGGAGTTCGCTGTCCGATGACGAACTCGGCCGCGTTCAAGGGAATTATGAACAGCTTGTCGGGCTGATCGAGCGAAAAACAGGATCGGCACGCTCCCAGATTGAGCGGTATCTCTCGGGCGTTTTGGACGACGGTTCGACGATGGTTCAGCAAATGGCCGAGACCGCCCAAGCGTATGCGGGCCAGGCGGCGGACGCGGTCCGGTCGGCGGCCCATTCCGCGGCGGATGCGGCCTGGTCGGGGGTTCAGGAAACCAACCGAATGGTCAAACGACATCCACTCGAATCGCTGGCTGTCTGCTTCAGCGTCGGGCTGATCGCCGGAGCTCTGATCGGCTTGACGATTCGGTCGCGCTAGCGATTGGGTCGGCGTCGATTCGGACTCGAATTCCTCGTCTTCGGATTTCCCGGAGGCGGTATGACCCGCTATCCCCAGGGCCGGTCCCCTTCACGATGTCGCGCCGTTCACCGCCACCTGTCGATTCCGAGATGTTGTGCTGCGAGCTTGCGCGCATCCGCGAGCAGATTTCATTGGACTTGCGGACGGCGGGGCTCGAAGTGCAGCAATGGACCGACTGGAAGCACGTCGTCGCGGAGCACCCGCTCGTGGCGCTGGGATTATCGGCGTTCGTGGGGTATTGGATGGTACCCGGTCGTCTGCGGGGACCCGCCGCTGGGGGCATGGAGGATGGCCCAAACGGCCAGCATCTCACGGAGAACACCCAGCCTGCAGCGGGTCGGACCGGACCAGGGGAAGCGTGGCGGCAGTGGATTGTGCAGTTGGCATTGCAAACCGCCTGGCGAGTGGCTTTTCAGGCGGCGCTGCGAGTGCTGCGGCCGTCCACACCAACGGCATCGTCGCAGGTGAATGGTGTATCCCCAATGCAGCCAAGGAACGACAGATGAACACCCCGTGGAACCATGAATCGATGCAGCGGCCCCCATGGCGGCAGCGCGAGTCGAATGGACCAACCGGAAACGGCACGGCGGAGATCCCAAGAGCGATCGAGCCTGTGGGTTTGGCCAATGCTCCCAGCGATTGCAACCAAGAACCCACGGCGATTCAACGTTGGTTGGCGCGGCGTGCGGCCGTGGCTGTGGGGATGGCTATCGCGGCCGGGGTCCTCGTCGGGCTCTGGTTGAAACGCCGATGAGCACGAGCACTGCGATGCAACAGATCCGAAACCAACGTCAGCCTTGCCCAAGGGAGGGGATTGAGTTCCCGTCGAAGTCCGGCGTGAAGGCATCGGCGCACGACGGATTTCAGTTGATCGACTTGCACTGCCGCCTGTTGCACAGCGACTACCAGCGATTTCGCTCGGCGGTCGGCGTTGCAGTTGCCACGTTGCTGGCGGCGGCCGCGGTCGCGATGGCTTCGGTGAGCGCGGTGCTGGGAGGCGTAGCCTATTTGCTGGCGCAGTTCTCGCCGCTCGATCTCGCCGGGTCGCTGTTGGTCTGTGGTGCGAGCCTTTTGGTGCTCGCAATTCTCGCAGCCTGGTGGGCATCGCGTTGGATTGCACGGTCGTTCGCGGCCTTTGACGCCAGTCTTCAGGAAGGGCGTCGTACGCTCTGTTGGTTGCAAAGTCATTTCGAACAATAGCGGAGTCTCGAATTGCCACGAGTTTTTACGTAGGAGAATCCTCATGTCGTACCAAACCAACACGGGACCGCAACCTTCGACGGACCGAAACAGCGATCGATCGAACGCGAATCTGGCGGAAATCGCTCGTGACCAGGAATGGTCGGCCAGCGAAGCAGCCTGGATGTGCTTGCGGCGTTTTGCGCAGGAGCGTCCCGAGGTCGTCGCGCTGTGGAGTTTTGGGTTCGGCTTTGTTCTGGGCTGGAAGCTGAAAATCTGGTGAATAAGCGGCTGGATCGATCGCCGTGAAGCCGGACGATCGGACGACGCCTCACGATCTGGTGCATTGCATGCCTGACGACGGCGATATCAACCTGAGCAGAATGATCGGCGTCCTGGCAGTGCTGTTGGGGGGCGTCGTACTCTACATCGGCCAACCGATTCTCCTGCCACTGACCGCGTCCATTTTGCTGTGCTTCATCTTGGGCTGGCTGGCAACTGGGTTGGAGCGCCTGGGGGTAAGACGACCATTGTCCGTCATCGTAGTCGTGGTCTTGGTCTTCGGGATGGTGAGCGGAATCGGCTGGATGTTGTTCCACGAGTTAGTTGGGCTCTCGCAAAAAATCCCGGGATACCGAGCGACATTGGTCGAGCGGGTCCATCAACTCCAGGGCCTGGTGCCACTCCCTTTCACGACGGCCGGCAAGACCATCCGCTCGATCGGGGAACAACTGTCGCAAGAGGAGAGCCCACGGAATGCACCGCCCGACTCGGTCCACCCGGCGGAAGCGGAACCAAACGACCGGCAACGGGCACGCGCGGACCGGACGGAGTCTCTCGGCAACGCGATCGATGACGATGTGGCATCGCTGCCTGGCCGCAACGCGTTGCCGGATTCCCAGCACCGCGAGGACCCACCGGTCAAGGTGGATGTCGTGTCGCTTCCGCCCACGCCGTGGACGGAGCTGGCGAGCTGGTTCGGGCCGCTTGTCCGACCCATGGGTTCGTTGACCATGGTGATCGTGCTGACGATATTTCTGCTGTTGGAGCGAGAAGATTTCCGGAATCGCCTGGTCCGATTGATGGCCTCATCGAACTTGGCGATTGCCACGACCGCGATCACCGAAGCCACCCAGCGCACGGCGCTGTGGTTGCGGATGATGTGCCTGATCAATGCGATCTACGCCGCGGTGGTCGGCATCGGACTCTACCTGGTCGGCCTTCCCAATCCGCTGGTTTGGGGCGTTCTGGCGTTTGTGTTTCGATTTGTGCCCTTCCTCGGCGGATGGGCATGCTCGATCATCCCGATCCTTTTGTCGTTTGCGGTTTTCCACGATTGGTTCCGGCCGCTGACGGTCATCGCGCTGTACGTGACCATGGACTTCGTCGTCAACTCGATTCTGGAACCTTGGTTGTACGGAAGGCCGATCGGTTTGACATCGGTCGGCGTCGTGTTGGCCGTGATTTTTTGGGCATGGTTGTGGGGCCCCGTGGGATTGCTGCTGGCTGTCCCGATGACGTTGTGGCTGGTTGCGTTTGGCCGGTATGTCCCTCAGCTCAGCGCATTTACCACGTTGCTGGGGGATACATCGGATATGCCCAGCTACCACACGTTGTATCAACGCCTACTGGCCTACGACGAGGATGAGTCGTTGGCGATCTGGGATCGTCTGATGATGGATCGAGAGAATCGCTCACAGACGTTCGACCAGGTGCTGCTCCCTTTATTGCAACGGGCCGCGGCCGATCATCGCGCGGGATTCATCAGCGACCGGCAGCAAGCTTTCATCGTGCAGACGATCAGCGAAGGGCTGGATGAGATCGCGGCGGAGCAACACCGTTCTTCGTGCGACAGCGGAGCGACTGAGTCCGCGGCGGACAGGCCGCGGATCCTGGTACAACCGTTGCGCACGTCATGGGATGAGGTGGCTGCGCGCTTCTTGGTGTTGGTGTTGGACCGCGCCGGTGAGCATGTTGTCAGCAGGGGGTCCCGGGACCTGATGAGCGGAGAACTGCTGGAGCGGATCGCCGCCGAGCGGATTGACACCTTGGTTATTTCCGCGGTTTGCCCGGTGCACGAGCGCCAGGGGACCTTGTTGATCAAGAAACTGAGGTCGAGTCATCCGGAACTGAAAATCGTTCGCGCCTACTGGCAAACGCTCCCCGGCGTCGGCGAACCCGACCTGGGCGAAGCGGAGGTGTTGGTCCGCACCTTGGGGGAGGCGATCGACGCGCTGCGCGCGACGGCATCCATGGTCCGTGGGGTGCGGTCGATCAAGCCTCCACAGCAGTGACCACTTGCTCAATATTGATTCCCAGCGAACGGATTTTATTGCGGAGGCTGCCGCGGGTGATCCCAAGTTGGTCGGCCGCTCGCGATTGATTGCCGTGATGGCGCTGCAAAACGCACTGTATCAAATACCGTTCCATTTCGTGCAGCGTCTCGGCGTACACATCGGACGACTCCAGGTGCAGGCGTTCCTGGATGAACGACGCCAGGTCCAACTCGGTGATTGCGACCCCATTCTCCGAGAATGCGGCCCGCGGGCCTTGGCGCATTTCGTCGGGGAGCAGTTCCGGAGCGATCACCGGCCCGGTCGCCATCAAAATCGTTTTGCGAAGGACGCTTTGCAATTCCCGAATATTTCCCGGCCAGTGGTACGACTTGAGTGTCTCCAAGGCCTCGTCGGAAATGCCGGTGATTCGTTTGTTCAATTGGCGGCTGATCACAATCAAAAAGTGATGGATCAATAGTTCGATATCCTGGTCCCGTTCTCGCAGTGGGGGGAGTTCGATTTCGAATGAATTCAGGCGATGGTAGAGGTCGAGCCGGAATTCGTTGGCCTTGATCATTTTTTCCAGCGGCCGGTTGGTGGCGGAGATGACGCGCACGTCGACCTCGATCGTCTCCTTGCCGCCGACCCGTTCGATTTGCTTTTCCTGCAACAGCCGCAGGACTTTGCTCTGCGTCAGCGGGGACATATCCCCAATCTCGTCCAGAAATATCGTGCCGCCATGCGCCTGTTCGAACTTGCCGATGTGTCGGCGATCGGCGCCGGTAAAGGCTCCCTTCTCGTGTCCGAACAGTTCGCTTTCCAGGAGCGTATCGCTGAGCGCCGCGCAATTGACCGCCAGGTAGCACTGTTCCTTGCGATGGCTGTGTGTGTAAATTGCCTGCGCAATCAACTCCTTCCCGGTTCCGCTCTCGCCGCGAATCAGCACGGTAACATCTTGGGCAGCGACGCGACCGATCTTCTTGTAGACCTCCAGCATTTTCGGACTTCGCCCGACCAAAGTGGAATCGGTTTCCGGCAACTCGTCGGCGGGGTCGAGCAGCGGCGGCTTCTGCATCAGGCCCCGCGTCTCAAAGGCCCGTTGCACCAGCTCGCGGATGTTCTGCATGTCGAGCGGCTTGAGCAGGTAATCGTACGCCCCCAGTTGCATCGCGGTGATCGCGACGTCGCTGTCATCGGAGGCCGTGATGAAGATAATCGGGAGATGTGCGTCGCGGTCGCGAATCTGCCGAGCCAACTCGATTCCCGAAATATCGGGAAGCATGATGTCTAACAACAGCGCGTCCGGCTCGCGGGTGCGAAACAGTTCCAGGCCTTGATCCGAATCATTCGCCAGCAGGACTTCGGTGTCCGAGTTTTCGAACGTCTTCTGCGCCAAGCGCAAAACGGAACGGTCGTCATCAATGACTAGTAACTTTGCCATAAGACCCCCATGTGTATCGGCAGGTTCGCATTCGGATCCGTCGAGTGCGGACCGACGAACGCGAACGAAATTCGTACCAACGACAGAAGTGGTAAACGATGCCTGTGGTCTGCGAGGTCTAGGCCTTGTTCCAAAACATCAGCCGCATGGCGCTAGCCTGCGATTTCATGGCGCTAGCCTGCGGTTTCATGGCGCTAGCCTGCGGTTTCATGGCGCTAGCCTGCGGTTTCGGGTGTCCGATGCGTGAAGAAACCGCAGGCTAGCGCCATGCGGCTGATCTCCATTGCACGCGAAATTGTGTTTGGGGACAAAGCCTGATGTTCGTCGCGAGGGACTTGCGGAACCGGGAGGAGGCGTGATTTCGACGAATCCACATTGGTCGTCCAGCGATCATGCCGGGCGTCCGCACTCATTATTCGCCCGAGGGCGGGGAAATGTCAAACCGCATAAAATCGTGGGACCTGGGACGATTTCTATGCAAATCGACAACGATCTGACGCGGGAAGGCAGTCCAAGCGGCCCGATTTCGCGTTGGCACATGGTTTGCCGCTTTTTCTGATAGTTTTCTGGGGAGAGAGCCTCATCGCAATGATTTATTCCAATGACGAATTTCCAAGGGTCCACTTCCCCCCCGAACGACATTGATCAGCGACGAAGCGGAGAACGGCCGAACGAAATGTATGTCGATGAGCATTCCATCCTCAAGCGGCTCGGAAATGATCGCGAGCTGATGAATGAACTGATCGACATTTATCTCGACGACATGGCTCCACTCATCGCTCAATTGAACGCGGCGATCGACGCTCGCAATGCGGATCGAGCCGTTCGGGTTGCGCACAGCATCAAGGGACTGGCCAGCAATTTCGGGGAAACTCCCGTGACGCAGACTGCCCTGCGAATCGAGCGGCACGCGTTCGCCCGAGACTGGGACGAGCTGCGGCCGAACGTCGGCGAATTGGCCGACCATGCCAACGCCCTCCGCCGCTCACTTTTGCAGCTTCGCGACGGCGCGACCGATTGAACGTTACAGCAAGTTGGGTCGTGCCGTGAGCTGCATAGTTAACCAACAACACAATAAACCAACGACAAAGCAAACCAACGACATGTTGGGCCAACAACAAAAGCTGGTACAGCGTTCGACAGCCGTACCAGCTTTCGCCATCCCTATTGTTGCGAACGCGTTTACCGCGTTCGGCCAATGAGGGGTGTTATTGCGGCGCGGGCGCACCACCTCGATCGGCGGCTCCCTTGATCCGCCTCGCGATCTGTTTGGCCTTCGCCAAGTGCTGTTCGGCGCTGCCGCGCGCATCGCGCAACACTGCCTGCAGTTCGTTGCTCACCGCTCCGTCCATGGCCTTGAGTTCGGCCACCAACATCTGATGAATGACCATTTGCGAGCCGACGAAGGCCATGTCGAGTTCCTCGGTGGCGTGTTCGTCCATCATCTGGTTGGCCGCGTCCTCCAAATTCTGATGTGCTTTCTTGGCGACGGCAAACAGCTCGGCGTAGCATCGGTCAGCGGATTCGCGGAACCCGGTTTCCTGAAGCGTCCGTTGCTGGCCGGCGCCAGGATCGCGGGCGATTCGATCGTCCGGACGATCCACCTGGTTGGCGGTTGGGCGTTCGGTCGCGGCGACGGCGATCACGGCCTCCGCCGCGTAGTCCGCGGCCAGCGGCTTGAGTTTGGCGTTGAGGGCGGAATGCTCCTGAATGACAGTCTGGGCGAACGACTTGACTTCGCCGTCCGTCAGCTTGGAGTCGGCCCGTTGGGCGCACTGGATCAAGGAGTTGTTGCACAGAATCAGTTTGCTGGCCAGGAATTGCGACATCGCTTGCTTGATGTCGACTTTGGCCTCGGCCGCGGGCAGCGGCGTCTGGTTCAGATCCTGCGGTCGAGGATCCACCTTGCGGGACTCCTGGGTTCGCGGCTCCTGATCGATTTCGCTATGCGGCGAAGGCGGGAATGACGTGACATGGGTTCGGTTGTCGCCCACCCTATCGTCGCCGAACACACCGGCGCCGGCCCCTTGCGATTTCGTATCTCCTGGATTGAGGTCGTTGTCAAGCTCTTGGCGCGTGCCCGCAGGTTGCGGGGGCGTCGTCGGTTCGGCGAGCGGTTCGTCCGGTGTACCGTACGTAGGCAATTCTCGCGGCGAGGGATACGGCGCATGGGGATCCCGCATGGGATTCTGCGGCATGATGTATCCACCACAGCCGTCCGCGACGTACGTGTACTGCCCTGGCGTTGCCGCGTCCGTCACTGGTGTTGCGGGAGACTCCGGTCCCTGGTTGACATAGCCAGCGTTGTAGCTGGCGTAACGGTAGCTGGAGTCGTAGTTGTAACAGCAGCACTCATTCCAGCGCGTACGCCAGCGCCTTAGGAGTTGGCCTTGGACCACAGTGCAGTCCAACAGAAAAATGGCGGCCGCCAATGCCCCTAGGCAACTCGTTTTGAAAAATTGTCGTGACACGATCTGCTCCTTTGCTCACTCGGTGGTAATTTGGGAAATGTGGTTCCCCAGGCATGACCGGACGCCAGCCATGCATGAGTTATTGGGTTGCAAACGTTGTGCCCAAGGGAGTCGCCCTGGAGATGTTCCCGTCCCTGGGCTAGCCGCCTGATGAAAAACAAGCACGCGGCGAAAGCAAGTGGGTCACGGGCTACGAATTGCCGCAAATTTCGACTCGCTCGCAGCCGCGTCGTGCGGGTATTCTCGTCGTTGAACGGGCTGCCACGATGAAAAAGTTGCATGCGTGCGACCTTTCAGAACCGGCCCTGGCACACGTCGCTCTGGGTTCCAGGCGGTGACAGCCGGAGATCCCAGTCGCGCGTTACCGAGGCGGCCGGCAAGAGGTGATAGTCCCGCGCCCCGATTCGGCGGCGCCGACTATGGACGCGGATCGACCGCACTGATTGCAGAAAGTCCAACGGGACTTCCGCCGGGGATGGCAGACGCCGTGAGGTAGGCGAGGTGCGGGGAGGTCATGGCCGAACGACAGCGTCCAAAGATGATGGTTGTATTGTCCGATCCGCCGGCGCGATTCGTCTCCGAGATCAACTGCTCAACCACCCATTTCTCCGGGCGGTCTTGCCCGGCGATCGCCTGAATTTCCTCCGACCCCAGATGCTTGTTCAGGCCGTCGGTGCACAACAGAATGGCGTCACGATCTTGTAACTCGCGCCACACAATTTCCGGCTGAATTGGACGGTCCCGCGTGTCGACTGCGTTCCACAGGAGGTTGGCCAGACCGGGGGGTGGATCGGCCCAGTCCACCCGCGAAGCTCGAGTCCCCGAATTACGCCGATTCTCTGCAATTACGCGAGAATCCTTGATCAATTGGGCCATCGTGTGATCGCTTGTGATTTGCGTCAGTTGGCCGCCGCGCAGCACATAACAGCGACTGTCCCCGACGTGCGCACAATACAAAAATCCCCCGATCAGGCAGGCGCTCGTCAACGTCGTCGCCATTCCCCGGTATTGCGGATTCCGTACACTCTCGTCGATCAACGTCTGATGGCTATGCTGCACAGCGCCCGCGAGATCTTCTTCGAACGGCTGAAAATCCATCCAAGGAGACTGGCCATGAGTTTCGTGCCGCTGAAACCAGGCTTCGACGTGGGTGGTCCAGTAATCCAGCCACGACTTGATCGCCAGACGGCTTGCCAGCTCGCCGCCCACTTGTCCCCCGACTCCATCCGCCACGGACAGCACGAAGCATTTCTGCCTTGAGCGCAGGCACTGATTTTCGCACAGACGCTGTTCTTCGCGCAGACTCAGCGGACTCGAGTTTCCTTGGGGCAAAACGCTGGGCGCTGCCCGCTCAAACTCAACGATCGAAAAGTGGTCTTCGTTGGACGGCCGTTGGCCTTGGTCCGTCGCGCCGTAAAAGTTGATGTCCATGATGAGTGTCTTCGCATGCAGCCCGCATGCCAAATGCTTGGCAACACTTGACCGGTTTTCACCCCGGGTCGTCGAACAATCTCGCTGCGGATTCATGGTCGTCAACGAATTCTCCAAGGTGCGCTCAAAATCTGGTCGATTTGCAGCCACCGTGATCCCCAGACGATCGAAGACTCTCCATTTCGATGCGGACTGGACGAAAAGGAACGTGCCAAATTGCAATTGGCACGCCTTATGCATTTCGAACAGGGAGCAGTCCTCGAATCGATTGCTTCCGAAAGTCGAACCAAACAACGCCTTCGACTCGTCACGGCATCCGATGTCGTTTCACCTAATGTTGTTCCTGCGTTCGATTGTGGCACGGCCTTGAATTCCGGCACGACGACTTGCAATTAGAAATGGAATGGATGATGAAACGATCGCCGCCTTTATCGGACAAATCGGATCACTGGGCTTTCTCTGCGTGGGCCGACGTCTTGCCTCGACTGCCAAGGCCCAGGGCGTCCAATCGTTCGTGGGAGGTTCTTTCGTTTCCTCGGGTGGTGCACATGGTGCTTTTGGCCTGCCTGGGGTTAGCTTTCAGTGCCATTCTGTCGGTGGCGAGTTTCAGCGGCGACACGATCGCTGGATGCGAGGGTGGGTGGTTTGACTGTTCCAGCGTGCTCTCGAGCCGCTGGTCATCGATTGGCCCGGTTCCTGTGAGCGTCCTGGCAACAGGCGCGTATGCAGGAATTCTGATGAGCATGGGTGTGGCTTGCGCCGCTTCGACCGTCTTGCTGCGGCGGGCAGCCTGGTTTGCGGTGGCGGCGGGCAGTATGACGGTTGCGATCGCCGCGATTTGGTTTATCGCCCTGCAGGTGTGGGTGGTCCAGCATCTGTGTGTTTATTGCCTGTTGGTACACGCCTGCAGTTTGTGCCTGGGTTCGTTGATCCTGGCGAAGTGGGGGTCACGTCGGGCAGAAACTCATGCGGCGCTGGCTGTCGGCGTCTTGGCAGTCAGCTCGTTGGCCGTCGTGCAATGGGTGGCCGCACCCAGGCCGACGTTCACTATCGAACGGCTTCCGCAGCGGACGACGGAGCCACAGACGATCGAGGCGCCGATCGAATCGTCGGTGTCGCCTGCGCTGTTTGAGGCACCGACCTCGCCTGGAAACCTGCGAATCGGTGTGGGAAAGGCAAGTGTCTTGGGGGATGCCTGGCAACTGACAAAGGTCCGAGGCAAATCGCCAGATCGCCCGATTCGATGGCAATCGATGCTGCCGAGTGCCAACGCCGCCGCCCTGCGGTTCGCGACGCTCGCGGTCGCGTGCTCGATCCAGGCGGAGGATTGTGAAGCTTTTGCGGGTAAGCCGCCGACGCCCAGCACGGAGCCGCAGGAACTCCAGCGTGCCCGCCCAATAGGCGCCGGCGATCAGGAATCCAGCGCTTCGGACGCCTCGAATGATCGTGTCGTCGAGTTTGGTCAATCATTTCGGTTGAACGCTCGTCATTGGCCGGTGGTCGGCGACGTCGAAGCGCCCGATCTCATCGTCGAGATGTTCGATTACACCTGCCCCTACTGCCGGGCCAATCACCAATGGGTTCGGGAGGCAGTACGCGATTCGAAGTCGACGTTGGCTGTCGTGGCGCTGGCGGTTCCCATGCAGCAAGACTGCAATCCAACCGTCACTTCCACGGATCCAACCCATCGCGATGCGTGCCGGTTGGCCGAGCTGAGTGTGGCGGTCTGGTTAGCGGAGCCCGAACAGTTCACTCGGTTTCACGAATGGTTGTTCGAAGGAAGTGCGGCGCCGACGGCGCGAGACGCCGAGCGCGAGGCTGCCTCGTTGGTCGGTGCTGAAAAACTCCAGGAGACGCTCGCCACCGGAACGCCGCGCCGTTACGTCACCCGACAAGTCGAGTTGTATCAAGTGGTTGGCGCGGGCAAGGTTCCCAAGCTGCTGTTTTCAGATTCGATCGTAACCGGCGACATCGGTTCGTCGGCCAGGCTGCGGGACATGCTTCGGTCGCAAGCGGCCCGCCCCGCGCCAAGGAGAAAATGATGAAGGATGTGCGCGATACCAATCGATGGCGCCAGGACCAGACACCGGGCCACCAGCGACCGCAAGCGGTGGTCGCGATCTTCAAAACCGCGGAGGCAGCTCGCCGCGCCGCCGAACAATTGGCGTATCTCGATCTCCAGTTCGAGTCCGTGCCGAGCGTCCGCGCGGCCCGATCCGGTCGAGACGCGAACGATCGCGCGGGGGGAGAACGCGAGAAGCAAGCGCGCCACAGGGCGCTCGAGCACCTCTCGGAGGTTTTTTTTGAAGCCTCGAATCATATCACGACGTCGGATGTCGCCGCGGGAGCCACGAAGGGGGCGGTGATCGGTGCGATCACCGGCGCTGTTCTGGTCGCACTCCCCGGGGTCGGCTGGGGAGTCCTGGTCGGCGGAGCGCTGGGCGGAGCCTTTATCGGCGGCGTGGCCGCGATCGACGAGGGAGACCGCGCGATCCACCTTCCCGCGTTGGCGGACTATCGGCGCATGCTGCGGAGGGGGAAGTCGCTGATCGTGGTCTACGCCGACGAGGCGAAACGGATCGAGTTCGAAAACCATCTGCGAGCCCTGGGCGCTGAAGCGACCTACCAGCACCCTCCCGTCTTGCATTCGATCCGCCACGTCGGGAATACCACGTCCCCCTCAAGCCCATCGTCGCAATGAATCGACCGTGCCTCTCGAACCAACGACACCGAATTGAAACCCGGACTTTGCGAGGAGGAATTGGGATGGAATCGAAACGAACCGCCGTCTTGCGGGAGCCAGAGGATAGTTCCGCGCAGCCTATTGCCGGCGCCGAGTTGATTCGCAGAAAAGCCCGGATCCAGCGACAGTGGGATGCGAGCCAACGCCGCTGGCGGGCCCTCCTAGGTCAGATTCGCCGGAGGCAATTCCTCGCCTTAATGCTCGATCCCGTAGAACTCGTAGCTGTCCAACGCACTCAACACCAGCCGTAGTCCGGCGTCGACAACTCGCCCGTCACGATGTTGGGGTCGCCACGGTGTTTTTCAATATCCCCAACAACCTGGCGTGACCTCATGGGAAAATGCGATACCTGCGGAAACGAATACGACAAGAGCTTCGACGTG
Organism: Pirellulaceae bacterium; assembly: GCA_041740495.1. Lineage (GTDB taxonomy): Bacteria > Planctomycetota > Planctomycetia > Pirellulales > Pirellulaceae > JANMEB01. The sequence continues at coordinate 9,582 of JBGSLW010000138.1, read as the reverse complement.
ATGTTCGCTGAGAGGCGATATACGTTTGACTCATTCGAATGTGCCATCCACGCGTTGGCGCCAGTTTGCAATCACTGTTCGTGTCGAGTCATCGGCCATGGCCTGGAGGCAGATGGTCGCGTTTATTGCTGCGACCATTGCGCTGAGGCGGATGGCGTGATGGGACTACGCGATCGTGTTTAGACGGTTTCATCCTTACTTTACGGCTTTTGCCAAACGAGTCGCTGGGATATCTAGCTCGCCGGCGAATTTCGTAAGGGCGGTGGCGTTGGTCGTCATGTGGTTTGTCTGTGGACCCGCGTTCGGGTTCAACCAAACGCAACTATCCAAAGCGGGCGGCCAAGGCACGTGGGAAGAACATGAGCCACAACACCGATTCTGAAGCGATGGACTGATTCGGTGCGACAGGAACGGGATTTGCAAGCAACAAAACGAGGAACTCGGGGGCGTCGAGGCGCGGATGCCGTGGGCATTCGGTCGAGGCGCAGATTGTGATCAACCGAGAAGTCTCCAACCCACAAATCCAGGAGCCGGAGAAATGCCAAATCATCCATTGCTGGACGCCTTCACGACGGAGCTGAAGGACATGTTGAATGCGGAACGGCAGCTGGTCAAAGCGTTGCCGACAATGGTCGAGAATGCGTCGTCGAATGAATTGCGGCGTGCGCTTCAGAATCATCTGGAGGAAACCGAGGGGCAGATCGAGCGAGTCGAGGCCGTCTTTCAAGACCTGGACACTGCTCCGCGCGGCAAGTCCTGCGAAGCGATGAAGGGCCTGATCAGGGAGGCCAACGAAGCGATGAAGCAGGAGGTCGAGCCAGCCGTCAAGGACGCTATGATCATCGCCCAGGCCCAGAAGGTCGAGCATTATGAGATTGCCACCTATGGAACATTGTGCACCTGGGCCAGGGCGCTCGGTTACGACCACGCGCTGCAGCTCCTGAAACAAAACATCGACCAGGAGAAGGCCGCCGATGAGAAATTGTCGGCCCTGGCGGAGTCGATCAATCGCGCTGCACTTTCCGTTTGAACGCCGCCGCCGCACCAACGCATGTATTCCGGTACGAACTGCAAGACGAGAAGGAGATAGCCATGAATTGGGACCAAATCGAAGGTAAATGGAAACAAATGAAGGGCAAAGTACGAGAGAAATGGGGCAAGCTGACCGATGACGATCTGGACGTGATCGAAGGGAAACGCGAACGATTGACCGGCAAACTGCAAGAGCGCTATGGTTACGAGCGCGCTCGTGTGGAAAAGGAGATCAAGGAATTCTGCGATGCGTGCTGAATCTAGCCGGTGCCCGACCTGACAACAGGTTTTGACCCTGCCACCGCGAGCAAAACGCGGGCAATCATCGCGCGTTGCTCAAGGAGCGGGGTCCCTCGTTCCCTGTTTCTATCCGTGCCCACAACCGCGGAACTTAACCAGGCAAGGATAATGAGGTGTTGAAATGAAAACGATTACGACCGAACAACTTCGACAAAAACTGGAAGGCATGGAGGACGTGACTCTGATCAATACGTTGCCCGCGTCGAATTTCGAGGAGACGAAGATCGAGCAGGCGATCAATATTCCTTTGGAGCGGCCGGACTTCGTTGACCGAGTTGGCTCGGCGGTGTCGCAGAACCGGGATGCCGAAATCGTGGTCTACTGTGCCAGCGACCGGTGCGATTCGTCGACTCAGGCGGCCGAAAAGCTGGATGAGGCGGGGTTCACCCACGTCTACGACTATGACGGCGGGGCCAAGGAATGGAACCAGATGCACCCCAGCTAACGGCCCTGAGCGCTTGGGATGGCGATTTCAATCGGAAGGATCCCCAGGAGACAGGCAGGGATGCCTATCCCACTGGCCTGGGAGATACGATGTCGATTCTGGAGTTTTTGTTGCTGTTGTTGGTAGCCTGCATCTGCGGTTCGATCGCGCAAGCGTTGGCAGGGTATTCTCCTGGCGGTTGTCTCGTCGCGATCGCACTGGGCTTCATCGGTGCGCTCATCGGCAGTTGGCTGGCTCGGGCGTTGACCCTCCCAGAAGTTTTCACCCTTCGAATTGGGGAGCGATCGTTTCCCGTGGTGTGGTCCATTATCGGCGCGACGTTGTTCGCGGCTGTGTTGAGTTTCCTGACCAGGCCGTCTCGTCGTCGCTTCTATTGATCTATCATGCACGCGCCAGACTGGTGGGAGGTCGCGATTCGCTTGTTCGCGGCGATGCTGATCGCCGGCGTGGTTGGCATTGACCGCGAAGTCCGGCAGAAGCCGGCGGGCCTGCGAACCCACATGCTTGTGGGGCTTGGTTCGGCCGCCTTTTTCTTGTTCGCCATCAAACTGGCGTTCGAAATGGCCGCCTCCGATCAATTGAATGTCGTGTCGACCGACCCTGTCCGGATTGCATCCGGGATCATTGGAGGCATCGGTTTCCTGGGAGCTGGCACCATCATCCAGAGCCGCGGCAACGTCCAAGGATTAACGACCGCGGCTGGCATCTGGATCGCCGGTGCGATCGGCGTGTCTTGCGGGGCGGGGGAGTTTTTCTTGGCCCTGTGGGTGATGACGCTGGCGATCATCTGTCTATTGCCGATCCAGCTTCTGGAAAGCCGCCTGGTGGCACCGTCACGGAAGCCATCCGACGACGCCCAATGAGCCTCCAATTCGCAGACGTTGGGCTGGGCTCGACTAAAAAAAGAGGGAGGCGAAGCTTTGACAACGAAAGTGCTAACAGTATTTGTACTCTTAGCAATCCTGCTAACCAACGACTATCGGTTACGACCGAAATTGGGATTTGACAGGATTCGTTCGTCCATAAGCTTCGCCCCCCATAGCGGACGGGTGCGCTTCGTTACTTCGGCTTCTGTCCCCCTGAGGGTGATCGCGCGAAATCGTCCATTTGCTCACCACGTCCTCGCTGTTCCGCCACGCGGCGATAGGCGTCTTCCGCCGCCTGTTTCGCTTCATTCCAGGAAAGTTTGGGCTGCCCCCCTTCGTTTTCCCAACGCTGTTCCTCCCAGTTGCGTCGGAGCAATGGTTCCTGGTCTGCCCAGGCGATGTCGTCGCGATAACTCGACCAACCCAATCGATAGGCGGGTTCGTACGCGTCGTATTCCAATGGTTCCAGGTAATAGGGCCGGGAGCGATAGTTTTCGAGCCAATACTCGGACTCCAGCACCGGATCGACCATCGTTGGATTCACGTTTTCAGCGGCCGCTTTGCCCACCAGTCCACCGGCAACGCCACCGACAATAGCGCCCGCCGCGGTCCCGATGGGGCCTCCCAACCCGCCGGCCACAGCACCGACGGCGGCACCGCCCAGCGCAGCACCCACGCCCGAACCAAAAGGATGCGCACCCGGCTCACCACTTATCGGGTCTTCGTTACGGGCCTCGCGGATCGCATCGTTCGGATTATTTTTTTTGCGGCGCATGCTCCAACCTCCAACATTCGTTCCAACAAGTTTTCCATTTACCGATGTAAATGCATTTGTCGTGCCAAACATCGTGGTCGATGGAGACATCAGTCATGGCGACTATCGAAAGCTCTCCTGCTCCGCGCAGCTGGCCGACGAACGACCACGCTGGTGTCCAACGGCGCAAGACTGGCGCACGCCAACCAAGCCACACAGGGTATCGGCAACCCGAATCTTCGCCTGAAGGAGCGGCGTGTGGACGCGCTTCGACAAATGACTTCCGAGATGGAGGTCACGGGAAGAAGCAGATTGCGAAAAAAAAGGAATTCATTCGAGCAATTCGCCAGCGGCGTTGACGCGGTTTTCGTCGTAACGCGAACCGAGAGTGATATCCATATGGCGGCACAAGAATTGCGTTCTTCGTACCCGGTGCGATGGATCAGGTCTTGAACACTTTGTTTTCAAGAGGAGTATTGCAGTGTGCGCATCCAAGATCTTTGTATGGGGAAACGCGCTATGTCTCAGCGGTTTTCTGTTACTGTCGGCGACGCATGGTTTTGGCCAGCAATCAGAAGCAGAGAAGGCCCGCCATTCCGCCGCGGCGACTCAGGAACGTTCTCAATCGCCGCAGCATCCCGAATCCGCTGGCGAGACCGCCGGGCAACAGGCGACAGGTGAGTCGATGGAGGATCCATGCCCGTCGCTGGGCGTGCTCGTGGCGCCCAGCCCGGGGCAAGGCGTCTTGGTGCTTGGCGCGTTGCGGGGAAGTCCGGCTGCGGACATGGGAATCCAACCGGGCGATTACATTATGACGGTCAACCAACGGGCCGTTTCTACGGCTTCCGAACTTCAAGATGCGGTGTCCCAGCTCAACCTCGAACAGCCCGCAGAAGTTCAGATTTGGCGCAATGGCCAAACCATCACCGAAAGCGCCAAACTTGCACGGCAAGCTGATCAACGACCAGACAGCCATCGGGCCTGGATGGGCGTGGTGCTGACCCCGTCTCACGATCAACAGACACCAGGCGTCGAAGTCTCGCGCGTGTTCCCACAAAGTCCGGCAGAGCAAGCGGGGTTGGAGGCAGGCGACATCATCACCAAAGCGGGCGAACACCAGGTCACGGGAATCGAAACTTTGCTGAGTTGCTTGGAAGACCACGCGCCCAACACGGGATGTGCGTTGGAAGTCTCGCGAAACGGTGAAACCAAGAAAATTCGACTGAAGCTGGGTGATGTCAACGACGCGCCCGAAGCGTGGATCTCGACGGCGTTCCGTGTTCCGATCGATCTATTGAATATAGACGACGGTATCGGCGGCGGCGGCGACGAGCAACTGCAAGCCACGGTCGAGCAATTGCGGCGAGAAGTCGAGGCGATCCGAGCTCGGTTGGACGCGATCGACCCGAGCAACCGCCGAGCGCCGCAAGACCGAGACGATCAACGGCAAACTCCCGATCGAACACCGGGTCAACTCGACGGCGACTCGACGAAATCCGGCTTGACAACCGATCAACGGAATGCCGAGCTAGGTGCGGCGCTCGCGCTGGCGGGAGGGCTGAATCCTTCCGTTGCCACCGGCAGCTTTTTGGGAGTCCAGGAAAGTGGCCGCAGAGGAGCGCGAGCTTTTCGGTCTCAAGGTAATTGGAATCGGACCTATCCGCGATCGGGTTACACGTATTACCGCCCCGGATACTACTATTATCCCAACTATAACTACGGGACGTGGTATTACCCGTATCGTGGCAACCGGTGGTACTACAACTACGACTATTACAACCAACCTCGGTTCGGGATTCAGCTGGGTCCTTTTTGGGGCGCCTATTGGTATTGATCCGTGATTCGGATCCTGTCGCGTACGGATCGGGAGGGTTGACACTGCCCTCGCACCACCAAGGCCCTCCTGATCCGACGCACTTTCTGGTTGGCTTACAGATCCTGGAGCCCGTGGATCCCTGCGGTGAGTGACTTGCCAGCAAGTTCGACTTGTGCCTTGAGATCGTCCAGCAGTTGGTGGGTCTGGGTCGAAGTGGTTTGCTCGCGAATCCGTTCCAGGAACTTGATAACCGTCAGATAGAAATCGCCCAAAGCCTCGACGGAAGGGCGGATCGACCGGGCCTGAAATTGGAAGACGTTTTCGACAGCGGTCCGCAAATCTTGGGTGGGAACGAATTGGATCCAAGGATGACCGGCATTCCAATTTCCCGGCTCGTTGAACGCGGCGTGCAAAAGCCTGCAAACACGCTGGTGGTGGCGAATCTGTATTTGCACGAGATACCGCTCGGGCATGCTCGAAGCGCGCGTTTGTAAGTGACGAAAGGCGATTTCCACTTGTTGGAACGCGTCTTCCACCGTGCGGATGACATGCGAGACCTGTTCGAACGACATGGTTGCGTCTCCTCGCTCACGTATCGGGTTTGTGTTGTATCCGTCGGACCGGCGCGACCCCATCCTCATCCATTCCATCGCAGGTAGAGCGTGAACAGAACTGCCAGCGGCGCCAAGCTGATCGCGATGGCAAAAAGAGTGATTTGCGCCGGTCTGGGCAGCGCTCGATACCAACGCCAAAGTCTGGCTCCGCGGATCTCGCAATAATCCAATGCCGCTGCGACGCCTGGGATTTCGCGTGCCACCAGCAACAGACCAAGGATGGCGAGGAATCCTCCCGGGCCCGGCAGCCAACCGATCGATACTCCCACGACAATTAGCGCCAGCCCAACGGCGAACAGCAACGTGCGACTCCACCCGTTGTGGGCCAGCCCGTGCTTGCGTTGAAAGGCGCGAATCGTCCGAAAGCGTCGCCCCGTCGGCGCCGACCGAAACACCCTCCATGCCTCTACACATGCATGCCAAAGGTTTGAGGACTTGTGCGTTTGCGATTCCTGGTCGAGGCGCAGCAAGTGAATGACCTCCTTACTATTCCCGATAAAACGTCACGGCGCTTCTCCGTGAAGGCAACGATTCTCCGTGAAGGCAACGATCGTGTGCGAAGGACGTGCCGAGACTTCCAAAATTCTTGGTGTCACGATGGAAGAGCCACCGGAGGCGGCCTCGCTATTGGCATGAGAATTGCGTATTTCCTCCTTGTCCGAGGACAGTTGTGAAACGAAAAAATGCAACAGAGACAGGGAGACAGAACGTGAACCACAGGATCATCCAACGGCACAAAGACTGGGCCGTCTTCCTATTTGGAATCGGCGCGGCGCTCATCCTGGCATTCGGATGCGAAAGTTCGACGGAGTTGGGCGGGCCGGGTGCAACAGGAACGGGAGAAGCGCGATCGGAAAACACCTTTGCCTTGACCATGCCGGTCGGCGAAATCGAGATCATGCAGGGCGAGACAAAGAAAGTGACGATCGGGATCGATCGGGGGAGCGAGTACACGCAACCTGTTGAGGTGAACTTGACTTCGCCCGATGCTCTGAAGGTAGAACCATCGATGCTGACCTTGGCCGCCGCCGACAAAAGTGCCGATGTATCGGTGTCGGCGATGTCGGACGCTCCGGTTGGCTTAGTAACGATCACCCTGGTCGGGAGTCCTCCAAGTGGACGTAGCGTCGACGGCGCGATCCAAGTTCGAATCAAGGAGAAGACCGAATAACGAATCGACCGCAGCGACCGCAGGGTGGATCGGAAGCGAGCCGCTCATACGCGAGCCGCTCGTTGGACCGACGCGTGGAGGTTGGCTTTCGTGAGCGAGAGGGCAGTGACCCAGTCACTGTCCTCTTCTTCGTTGTCGTCGTCACTGACCGACGTCGACTCGAGTTTGACTGGTCATGCGGACGCGGATGAACTTCTCGCGATACGGGGTGTCGGTTTCCAACGTGGTGTCGGCGATCGCCGACTGGAGTCGTCCCGCAGCGGAATCGAACCAGATCGTGCCCGTTGTGGTTTGGGAGACGATTTGAATCGACTTCGCGGCCGAGCTATCCTCGGAAGGTTCGAGAGGAGACAGTTGGGCGGTGAAGTCGATGCGGTCGGTGGGAACTCCGTCGCGATCTTCCCGTCCGATGTACGTCGAGGTCAACTCGCGCTGAAAGCGGCGGGAAGCCAGCACGATTTCGGTCGGGGCTTGCCAGCTGGCGCCGGGCTCGACTGGTTCCTGCGGCAGCAGCGGAGCGGCTTGGGCCAGCAGGCCGCGCAGGCCTTCTTCACTGAGCAGCGCTTTGATCTGCATCGCCTGCGGGGCCTCGCGCACCGCCGTCTTCATCGCTTCGCTCAGTCGGACTTCGCGGAGCTCGCCGCGCGGCGAAATTTGGACTCGAATCGGCTCCCCTAACACAGCCCGGAGGTTGGCCAGGATCGCTTGTGCAACTTCCTTGCCTTTCTTGGCGTTGTCGAGCGACCCCGCATCGCCGGTATCGACGACGGTCCGCACACTCCCCTTGGGAGTCGGGGTGGTCAAGTCCAAAACGATGCGCTGGAACGTCAAGTCGATTTCGGCGACGCCATCGCTGCCGACCGATTCCACCGACCAGCGGCAGGTCATCTGCGAGTTCGTTTCGATCTTCTGTTTGGCCAAGTCGAATTCGGACTCGAGTCCTATCTGCTGTTGCAGTTGCACGGTAAATGTCTGGCCAGGCTCGAATCGCCACCGTAGTTCGGTGGATTGCGCCGGGAGCGGGCGTGTCCACAAGGTCATCAGCAGCAGGAGCGTACCGAGCACAGGTAGCGTGGGGAAGGGGATTAGCTCGAAGGCATGCTGGCGATTGGGGTTACGCGACGTCCGCGGTTTTACGGCCATGGATGGGATCCTCCCGGCGCCAGGACGATCGGTGTGGCCGACGTCTTTTGGCGCACTTGTTGGGCCCAGCTCTGGGCGTCCTGGGCGATCGGCGGCCACGTGTTGTAGTGGCTGGGCAAGACCGACTTCGGGGCGATCAGCTTGATCGCTTCGACGCTGTCTTCGATTCCCATCGTATACAAGTCGCCGATCGGGAGAACCGCGACGTCGATCCCCCGACGCCCGATCATCGCCATATCGCCGAACAACGCCGTGTCCCCTGAAAAATAAAGGGTCTTGCCGCCGATCCGGACGACGTAACCTCCGGGATTGCCGCCGTACGAACCGTCGGGGAGCTGCGAACTGTGGTGAGCGACCGTCATGTGAACAGCGCAAACGCCGACGTCGGCCCGCCCGCCCAAATTCATTCCGACCGTGTTTTCAACCCCCTGTTTCGCCAGCCACTGGGCGATCTCGTAGTTCGCCACGACCGTTGCGCCGGTTTGCCGTGCAAGTTCGACGCAATCGGCGATGTGGTCGAAATGCCCGTGCGTGACCAGGATGGCTTGGACCGACTTCAACGCGGCGACGTCGATCGAACAAGCAGGGTTGTCAGTAAAAAACGGATCGACCACGACCGTGGCGGCGCCGTGGTCGATCTGCCAAGTCGCGTGTCCGTGCCAAGTCAATCGAATGGACATTGCCTTCAAACTCTCCCTACCTGGGGCAGGTGGGCAACCTGCCGAGCCCAAATCGACGTCGCGCCCCCGCGAGCGCATTCCGCAACGGAGGATTTCGAATCACCCCGGTCTTGCGACAATCTAACATAAACGCCCAGCCGCAAGCGAACGCCCCGCGGCTGAATTCCATGGCACGCGAAACACAGGCTTCGGGCCAAGCCTAGGGAAAGGACCGTTTCCCGTGCAGCAGCCAGCCCAGCGGCGTGTACCGCACAAAAACAACGTAGGTCGCCAGTGAAATCAACATCGTTGCGCTCAGGGTGATCGCCAGTTTCAAGCCAATGCTCCAGGCCACCGGGATGAGCAACGTTTGCAAGAAGAGCACGATCGGCAGGTGGATCAAGTAAATCCAGTACGACGCGTCGGCGGCGAACCGCAATCCGGTGCGGGGCTTGGAGAGGAATTGTTTTCCCAGTAGCAACGCCGCCAGCGTCAACGCCGCGGACAGATAGGCCGTCAACAGGCACCCGACGATCCGCTTCCACAGCGGCAGCGGATCAGGGTCCTGCAGCAACGCCGGCAAGTCCAATACAGGCATCGACGCATAGTACGGAATGAACAGCAACAAACTGACCGCGACGATAGGCCAGGCGAGTGGGTGCAGTTTGTCCAGCACCTGTTCCCGCCCGTATGCCAGCCAGCCCGTCAGGAAGTAAGGGCCGTAGAAGGCGAACGGCCACCAGGTCGGCACGAAGGACTCGGGCCCGGGCTCCGGCACGCCG
>JBGSLW010000137.1:0-20764 GCA_041740495.1 Pirellulaceae bacterium | reverse complement strand
TGGTCGATCGCCGCCAGCGCTTTCAGCTGACGGGCGACCGCCTGCGGCGAGCTGTCCGTGACCCCCACCCCCTCCCGCAGCGGGCAGTCGCGTTGCAGACTCCAGATCGCAAACTCCGGCGTCGAACCATCCTCCCGGCGGAACGCAGTCGCCGCCGCGCTGCGTTTCATTCGACCAACTCCAGCGTCTGCCACAGACTCGGATCCTCCGCAATCGGCAGGCGAAAGTCCGCCGCCAGCGTCTGCCATCCCAGCTCGCGGTCGATCACCGCGTACTGAAAGCCCAGTTTGCGATGCTCCGTCGGATTCCATCCAGAGAGTGCGCTCGCGGGCAACAGCGCCGCCAGGCGATAGCCGTCTTTGGCCAGTTCGCTCACAACGCGCGGCTGGAATCCTTGAAAGGTTTTTGGGTCGTCCTTGGCCCGGTGGATTCGCAACATTGTTCCCAGCGGTTTGGCCGTCTTCGTATTCCCTTGGGTCGGCAGGAACGCAAACCAATGGCAGAATCGAGAGGCCCGATGGACATCGTGCACATCGCGGGTATCGACCCAGAACTGGATGCCATCGCTTTGCAACAGCTTGCTGACCTGGCATTGCACCGGCTGGCGCTTCGAACCGACCACGACGGTAAAGAACAGTCCGGCCTGATTCCAACATCCACGGATGTCGGCGAAGGTCGGTTGTCCCTCCAGCTGTCCGAAATGGGGAAGACGGAAACTCGGATCCAAGTCCAACCAGGACCCCGTCCAAGCGATCTCCGCGTGCCGCAGCGGGATCGTATAGCGAAACAGCAGGTTCTTGGAGATTTCACCCAACAGTTGATTGCTCATGTCATCGCCTCCCACGCCCCCACGATCCATTCCGCAGCCCGGTCGATATCTTCTTGGGAGGTGTACCAGCCGACGCTGAGTCGAATCGTCCCACGAGCCTCCTGGCCGGAGACTCCGATCGCATGCAGCGTCGGCGAAACGTCGTCCACACCGCTGTGGCAAGCGGCGCCGGTCGATGCGCACAGCTCGGGAAGGCGCTGCAGAAGTTCGTGGCCGCTGACTCCCGGCAAGGAGACGCTGAGCGTGTTGGGGAGTCGCGCCGCCGCCAGTCCATGCACGCGCAAATGCGGGATTTGACTGCTGAGGGCGCCGGCCAGGCGATCCCGCAACTCCGCCATCCGCGTGCCGGCTTCGTCCAGGCACTTGGCAGCGATCGAGCTGGCTTTGCCCAGGCCGACGATTCCCGCGGTGTTCTCCGTGCCGGCTCGCAAGCCAAATTCTTGCCCCGCACCGTGGATCACCGGCTCCAGTTCCAACCCCTCGCGGACAAACAGAGCCCCCACACCTTTCGGACCATACAGCTTGTGCCCCGCGATCGTCAACAAATCGACATCCAACTCGTCGAGCAACGTGGAGATCTTCCCGAAACTCTGGGCGGCATCGGTGTGCAACAGCACGTCATGGGCTCGGCAGACCGAGGCGATTCGTTTGATCGGCTGGATCGTGCCGATTTCGTTGTTGGCGTGCATGATGCTGACCAGTCGCGTCTCGCCGGTGATCGCCGCCTCGACCGCCTCCGGTTGGACGACGCCGTTGGGATCGGGATCGACCAAAGTCAGTTCAAAACCCATCCGTTCCAGGAACCGGGCCGGGAGCGCCACCGACGAGTGCTCAAACGCGGAGATGACGATATGTCCGCCGCGCGAATTGCCGCCCGCCAGCATGGTCCCCTTGATCGCCAGGTTATTCGCCTCGCTCCCGCCACCCGTGAAGATCACCTCTTCCTGGTTGACGGCCAGCAGCGCGGCGACCCGCATCCGGGCATCCTCGATCGCTTCGGCCGCCGCTCGACCCCGCGCATAATTGCTGGAGGGATTGCCGAAGTGCTCGTTGAGAAACGGCATCATCGCTTCCAGCACACTGGGAGCGATCGGTGTGGTGGCGTTGTAGTCAAGATAAATCTGTTTCATCGCGGCGATCGGGAAGGTTGGAGCGGGAATGTTGGAGTAACGGTTGCAGAAATCGACCGGTGATCGAGGCGGCACAGCCCGCCACTTCCTCGGGGGTCCCCGCCGCGACCACGAGCCCGCCGGCGGCGCCCCCCTCCGGACCAATGTCGATCACCCAGTCGGCGGACTTGATCACATCCAAGTGGTGCTCGATCACGATCACAGTGTTCGCTTGATCGACGAGTTTCCCCAAGACTCGCAACAGCCGGCGTACATCTTCAAAATGTAGCCCGGTCGTCGGTTCGTCCAGAATGTACACTTGAGATCGCGTCGAGTTCTGGGCCAACTCCGTCGCCAGCCGGATCCGCTGGGCCTCTCCTCCGGAAAGGGTGGCCGACGATTGCCCCAGACTCAAATGATCCAGGCCGACGTCGCACAGGCACTGCAGGATGGTTGTTATTCTGGCAAAACCTGAAAAAAACGCCATGGCTTCGCCGATCGGCAGGTTCAAAACGTCGGCGATTGTCCGCTCGCGATAGCGAACGCGCAGCGTTTGTGCATTGAAGCGGTTCCCCTGACAGGCGGAACAAGTCACTTGCAGGTCGGGCAAAAACGTCATCTCGATCTTCTGCAGCCCCGCCCCCTTGCAGGATTCGCACCAGCCCCGCGCCGAGTTGAAACTGAAATGGGCCGCCGTCAGACCTAGCCCCCGCGCCATCTTCGTCGCCGCGAACAGCTTGCGGATTTCGTCCATCACACCGGTATACGTGGCAGCGCATCCCCGCGAAGTGCGCCCCAACGGACGCTGGTCGACCAGCACCAACCTCTCGATTTGTTCAACGCCGCGCAGCCGCCGAAAGGGCGCCGGCCTCGGCGTGACCAGTCCCAGGTGCTCGCGAATCGCCGGGGCCAGAGTCCGCTGCACCAGCGTGCTCTTGCCGGAGCCGCTCACGCCGGTGACCGCGATCAGCGTCCCCAACGGAAACTCGACGTCGATCTCCCGGAGGTTGTAGCCGCGCGCCCCTTCCAATCGCAACACTTTTTTGGTGTCGATCGGGCGGCGAGTCGGCACGGGAATCGACAACGCCCCCCGCAAGTACTGGCCCGTCGAACTGTCCCCCCGAGCGACGTCGGCTGGAGTTCCCGCCGCGACCAGTTGCCCGCCGCTCCGGCCGGCCCCCGGACCCAGATCGATCAGCCAATCGGCGGACCGCATCGTCGGCTCGTCGTGCTCGACGACCAACAGCGAGTTGCCTCGATCGCGGAGCGCGTGGAGCGCGGCCAGCAGTCGATCGTTGTCGCGCGGGTGGAGTCCCACGGAGGGTTCGTCGAGCACAAAGCAGACGCCGGTCAAACCGCTGCCGATCGCGGCGGCCAACCGCGTCCGCTGCAACTCGCCGCCGCTGAGCGTGTCGACCGGACGCGACAGCGTGAGATACGACAATCCAACCTGCTGCAGAAACTCGATTCTCGGGCGGATTTCCCGCAGGATCCGCTCGAGCACCTGGGCTTTCGCGCCCTCCAATTCCATGGCGGCGAAAAATGCCGCCAGCCCCTCCAAGGGCAGATCGCTGAGCTCGGCGATATTCAAGCCTCCCAGCCGCACCGCCAGGGCTTCCGGCCTCAGCCGCGTTCCACGGCAATGCGGGCAGACGACGACATCCCGCAACGCTTCCAGCTCTTGCAGGCGATCGTCGTTGGTCGCGGTCGCCAATTCCCGCTCCAACAGTTGCAACAACCCGGGACGTTTCCCGCGGCGATGCAACAGCCGATGCCACACGTCATCGCTCAAGTCCTGCAGCGACGTGCCGCCGTCGATGCCTAGCTCTTTCAATAGAGGAGCCAACTCGGCGAGCCGCAATTTTCGGGCGGCGGCCGTCAGCCCGCGCCACGGCGCCACGCCTCCTCCCTGCAGCGATTTGGATCGGTCGGGAACGACCCGGGTCACGTCGAATTGCTCGCGCCGCCCCAAACCATCGCACTCGGGGCATGCCCCGTACGGGCTGTTGAAGCTAAACGTCCGCGGCTCGATTTCCAACAGGCTGGCGCCGCACGCCACGCAAGCGTACCGCGTGCTGAATTGCAGGTCGGTCCAATCGCTTTCCACGTCCCCTTCCGGTGGGAATGCGCTGGCAACCACCATGCCGTCCCCCAGATCGACCGCCGTCCGCAGCGATTCGATCAGACGCGTCGACAACTCGGGGCGCACCACCAGCCGATCGACCACCGCCTCGATTGTGTGCGTCTGCCGCGTCTTGAGCGGAGGGACCGAGTCGATGTCGTAGAGCGTCCCGTCGACTCGCACGCGAATCAAGCGCGCCTTCCGGATCCGGTCGAAAACATCCAGGTGCTTCCCCTGCCGGCCCCGCACCAACGGCGCCAGCAAAATGAGCTTCGTTCGGTCGGGGAGAGCGCTCAACTGGCGGGCGATCTCTTCGACGGTCCGCGGTTGCACCGCCTCCCCACATTTCGGGCAAAGCGGCACCCCGGCTCGAGCGAACAACACCCGCAGAAAATCCTGGATCTCACTGAGTGTGCCGACGGTGCTCCGCGGATTCACCCCCCCGCTCCGCTGGTCGATGCAGACCGTCGGCGGCAGATTCTCGATCGAAGTCAATTCGGGCCGCGGCCACTGATGGAAATATTGCCGCGCGTGGACGGAGAGACTATCGACATATTGCCGCTGCCCCTCCGCAAAAATCGTATCGATCGCCAGGCTGCTCTTCCCCGATCCGCTCAAACCGGTCAGGACCACCAGTTTTTCCAGCGGGATGTCGATGTCGATGCCCTGCAGATTGTGCATCCGCGCCCCCCGCACCCGCAGGTATTCGTCGGCGACGATCCCGGTCCGACGCGATCGTTCCCCGTGGGTTGCAGGCATGCGGCGCACAGAATGAAATAGAAATTACGATCGAACGCGACGGTCGTTCGTTCCGTCCAAGACGTCGGACGCGTCAGACCGGTCAGACGCGTCGGACCTGTCGGAACTGGCAGACCTTTCAGACCTGTCGCATAGTCACCGGCTACTTCCGGGGATGCTGTTTCCCGAACGCCGTGCGCAGTACCGCCAGGCTCTGAGGGATCGCCGTTTCGTAATCTTCCTTCCCTTCGAACTCCAGCGAGATGTAGCCGCGGTAGCTTACCCGCTGCAGCATCGCCACAATCCGGTCCCAATCGGTTTCCAACGTGTACCACTTGCCGCCGCCGAAGTACGTCTTGGCCTGCACAAAAACCGTCTTCGGCGCCAGCATCTCCAGTTGCTCGTAGCGGCGTTCGAAGAAGTTTCCCGTGTCGAGCGTCACCTGCAGCCAAGGAGAGTCGATAGCGTCGACGATCCGCAGCACCCCCTCAGCGGTCCGGCCCAACCCCCAATGGTTTTCCAAACCCATCACCACGCCGCACTTCTCTGCGACCGGGATCAACTTCTCAAAACTATCGATCACCCACTTAAAGCCGTCATCGTCGCTGTACCCCTCCAGGTTGGGCTCGATTCCCTTGTTCGCCATCAGCTCGTCGAAGTCCTTGCTGGTCCCCCAACGGCCGGTGTTGACGCGAATGGTGGGGATGCCCAGCGTGTAACACATCTCGATCAGATCCGCGGTCAGTTGGACATTGGCGTCGCGGTCCGCCGCCTCGGGCGAAACGAAGTCCTGGTGGGTCGACATCCCGCATAAACTCATGCCGTTGACGAACGCTTGCCGTTTTAATTTCTGCAGGTACCCGTGGTCGCACTCGTCCGGCATCTGGATCCGCAGCAACTCGACCGCGTCAAAGCCGTAGCGGGCGGCTTTGTCGATGCAATCTTCCATCGACAACTTGGAGTCGTCGTTGAACCGCCAGAACGAATACGTCGAGATGGCGATCGGGTTGGGAACGAAATCGGGCGGGGCCTTCGCTGGCGGAATACCGTCGTCCGAACTGGAGGGCAACGGTTCTCCCCGGGCCGCCGCCGTCGCCCACCCCCCCGCGATCGCCGCCGATGCGCCCGCCACAAAATCTCGCCGCCGAATCGCCATCGAATTCTCTCCTCAAAGTTGGAACCGCGTTGCCTCCACCAGAATACCGTCCGCTGAGTCGTCTGTCCAAAGACCGACGTCAGCCGCCGCAATCGCTCACGCCGGCCGCCGCAAATACGCCAGCCAATAGATTCCAGCCACCAGCAGGGTGCCGCCGATCAAGTTGCCAGCCGTCGCCGCCAGCAGATTCCGCGCGATTCCGCCCAGCGGGATCGTCCCGGGTTCGGCCAGCGCCCAGCCGTACGGCAGAAAAAACCAATTGGCGATCGAATGCTCGAATCCCAACGCGACAAACGCGGTGATCGGAAAAAGGATCGCCAGGATCTTGTCGGTGACGGAGCGGCCTCCCATCGCCAGCCAGACCGCCATGCAGACCAAGGCGTTGCAGAGGATCCCGCGGGCGAACGCGACCTCCCAGCTCAGGTTGGCCTTGGTCAGCGCAATTTCCAGCGCGGTCCGCCCCACCTCGCCGCCCCCCAGGCGATCGGTCTGGGCCCACAGCACAAGCGCCACCGTCGCCAGGCAACCGATCGCGTTGCCGCAATAGACAAGTAGCCAGTTCCGCAACAGCCGCCGCGTCGAAACCAGGCGGCTGGCCCAGGCCATCGCAAGCAGATTGTTCCCGGTGAACAACTCCGCGCCTGCGATCACGACCAGAATCAACCCGAGACAAAAACCGACGCCGCCCACCATTCGCGTTAGCCCAAACCCCAGCGTGCTGCCGCTGACGATCACGATGAACAAGAGAGCGCCCAGCGAAATAAACGCGCCGGCCAAGACCGCCAACACCAAGAGCGTCGTCGTTTCGGTCTCCGCCTTGGCCACCCCTGTGGATTGCACGAGCTGTGCAATTTCAACAGGCGGACGTGCGTCGGCCGGAGCGGACAGTTGTTTCTTCGAGGAGGATGAGCTCATTGTTCTGTAGTTAACAAGCGGGCCGGCAGCCCCGCACACGGATGGTTGCCACTCGGTCTCCCTCCCCAAATGAGAAGGTCCCCTTTACCTTGACCTCTCGCCCGCAAGCCGGCAAGCCGGCAACCCCGCAGTCGTGCAACCGCGGTTCGGTCGTGCCGTCTGGGGTCATCCTATCCCTAGCACTTCGTTTAGCGCCAATACCGTTCAACTTCGGCTCACTTGCTTCCTTGGGTTCCCGAGAAGTGGTGCGTAAACAAGATTGCTTGCACAACCTGTCGAAATCAAACACGACCTTATGCGTTTCATTGAACGGCATTTCGTTTAACGCCAAGCCAAAGGCGCCGGCTTTGCACCAACCGTTGAGCCAAAGGCGCCGGCTTTGCACCAACCGTTGTGCCACAGGCGCCGGCTTTGCACCAACCGTTGTGCCAAAGGCGCCGGCCCAATCGAATCAACGCATAAGGCAACGCCGGCGCCTTCGGCTTGGTGTTTAAGGCAACGCCGGTGCCTTCGGCTTGGCGTTAAAGGTAAAGCCGGCGCCTCCGGCTTGGCGTTTAGGGTAAAGCCGGCGCCTCCGGCTTGGCGTTAAACGAAGAAGGTGCTATTTGAAGGGAAACCAAACTGCGAGAACTTCTGGCACTGAGAATTGTGTGATGGGGAGGAGCTATGAACATGTTGAATCCGCTAGAATAAGTAGCTGGAAGGTTCGTGGCATGCCGGATTCCTTCCGTTGAACCGCGAACCAATTCACGCCACATTTCAATGGGGATTTTTATGCGGAGTACGCGTCGGGCGGTATCGTACTGGTTGTTGGGGATCACGTGTGGGTGTTGTCTGACCGCTCCGGCTCAAGATCCACTATCTCCTCAAGAGGTCCGTGCGATCGCCGAAGAGGCGATGGTGTACGGTCTTCCCTTGGTCATGAATTACGCGGTCATGTACGAGACCTACGTCGACGTCAAGTCGTCGCAGTATAAGTCGCCGTTCAACCAACTGACCAACATGGCGCGGGTGTTCACGCCGAAAGACACGGCGGTGGTCACCCCCAACAGCGACACACCTTATTCGTTTTTCTGCGCCGACCTGCGAGCCGAACCGGCGGTCTTCACGGTTCCGGCGATCGAGAAGGAACGGTATTACTCGGTGCAGCTGGTGGACTGGTACACGTTCAATTTCGGATACGTCGGCAGTCGAGCGACGGGAAGCGGCGGGGGGAATTACATGATCGCCGGTCCTCGCTGGCAGGGAGAAACCCCGGACGGGATTGCGCAGGTTTTTCGTTGCGAGACCGAATTTGCGTTTGCGATTTTCCGCACCCAGCTCTTCGAACCGGCGGACATCGAAAACGTCCAGCGCGTGCAGTCCGGCTACAAGTTGCAGCCGCTGTCGACGTACTTGAATCAGAAGGCGCCCCCGGCTCCCCCTGCGATCGCCTGGCCCAAGATCGACAAATCGCTGGCGGATCGAGATCCGTTCGCTTATCTGAGCTTCGTATTGCAATTCTGCCCGCCGGTCGGACCTGCCGCCGTGGAACAACCGTTGCGCGCCAGGTTTGCCAAAATTGGAATTGAGGCGGGCAAGCCGTTTCGCACGGATCGCTTCACGCCCGAGCAAAAGTCGGCATTGGTTGCCGGGATCGAGAGCGGCATGTCCAAAATCAAACGGCAACTCGAAGAAGTAGGCAAGGACGCGAACGGGTGGCGAGTCGATGCGGCTTTCGGCGATCGCGCCTTTTTCAAGGAAAATTGGACGTTGCGCGCCGCGGCTGCGATGGCAGGGATTTACGGAAACGATGCCGTCGAAGCCTTGTATCCTATGCTCGCGCGCGATTCTGCGGGCGAGAAACCAGATTGCAGTCGAAACCGCTATACCCTCACCTTTCCTGCCGGAAAACTCCCACCCGCCCATGCCTTTTGGTCGGTCACAATGTACGACGCCAAGACGCAGTTGCTGGTCGCCAACCCGATCGATCGCTACCTGATCAATTCGCCGATGGTGCCTGGCCTGAAAACGAACCCCGATGGTTCGCTGACGATTTACCTGCAAAAGGACTCGCCGGGTCCCGAGAAAGAATCGAATTGGCTCCCCGCGCCGGATGGTCCGATCTACGTCGTGATGCGAATCTACTGGCCCCAGGCCGAAGCGCTCGACGGGACTTGGCAACCCCCGCCCGTGGTGCGCGTGCAATGAGAGTAGATCCGGATCGCCCGTCCCGCGCAGCGGATGCGTTATTCCTGATCCTGCCGTGATTTCCTGATTCGTTCCAGAGTTGGTTGGTTTGTTGCTTGTGGATTCCAGGAGGCCTGACACCATGGTTGAGATGCTTCGGGGGCTGCCGGCCCATACCGTCGGATTCAAATTGAGTGGCAAGTTGCACGATCAGGACTACCAAAAGTTCGTGCCCGAAATCGATGCGGCGATTGACGCCGGCGGCAAAGTCAATCTCCTGGCTCAATTCCACGATTTTCAAGGCTGGGACCTGCACGCCTTGTGGGACGATATCAAGTTCTCCACAAGCCACTGTACGTCCATCAAGAAGATTGCCCTGGTCGGCGACAAGGCATGGGAGAAATGGATGGCCCAGTTCTGCAGGCCGTTCACGATGGCCAAGATCCGATACTTCGACGCAGCCGAGTTAGACCAAGCCAAATCCTGGCTGGGAGAATCCTGATACGATCGGCGGTTGCGGCAGGCCGGTTTCTCTCACCCGTTCACGCGCCGGGGGTTTGACGCGTTTATCGGCTAGTTGGAAATGCGCAACTCGATAGCAAATACCGAAAAACGGGTCTGACCCCCTCCAACGTTGACCAAACGTGGTCCACCCCGTGAACGCTTACGATTGCGAGGGAGCGAATTGCGATTGAGCCCACCACGGATCGAAAAATCGCTGCAGACGATGCCCGTCAAGCCGCACCTGGTGGACTACGACGCCGCGTGCTCGCGATTTTCATGGGAAGACGTTCGAACCGAATTGGGCGTGGGGCAAGGCGCCGCCAGCGCAAACCTGGCGTGGTTGGCGGTCGACCGGCATCGGGGGGCGGAGCGAGCCCAGCGCGTAGCGATTCGTTTCCTCGATCCCACAGGCCAGGTTTGGTCGACGACTTACGAGGAATTGGCGGCGCAGAGTTCCCGGATGGCGAATGTCCTGGCGGGCTTAGGGATCTCCCGCGGCGAGCGGGTGTTCTCGTTGCTGGGTCGGGCGCCCGAGTTGTATTGGACCGCGCTGGGGACACTGAAGAACGTCGCGGTATTCTGCCCGCTCTTTTCGCAATTCGGACCCGAGCCAATTTTACAACGGATGGGGCGTGGCGACGCGTCGGTGTTGGTGACGACTCGCGCCCTTTATCAGAAAAAAGTGGCGGCGATCGAGGACCAGATTCCCAGCTTGCGAGCGGTCCTGCTGGTCGACGCGGCGGAGGATCATGACGCGCGCGTCCGCTCGTTGCCGCGGTTGTTGGCGTCCGCGGCCGCGGAGTTCCAGATCCCCCCTACCGGGCCGGAGGATCCGGCGCTGTTGCACTTTACCAGCGGCACCACCGGAATGCCCAAGGGTGCATTGCACGTGCACGACGCCGGGGTGATCCATTACGCCACCGGCAAATACGTTTTGGATTTCCATCCGGAAGATGTGTACTGGTGTACAGCAGATCCGGGTTGGGTCACCGGGACGTCGTACGGGATTTTCTCGCCGTTGCTGCACGGCTTGACGATGATCGTCGATCAGGCCGAGTTCGATGCCGCACGGTGGTATCGCATCGTGGAGGAGGAGCGGGTGACTGTCTGGTACACGGCGCCGACGGCGATCCGCCGCTTGATGCGGATCCCGGGCGTCCCTCAGGACCAATATGACTTGAGTTCGCTGCGGCTGATCTTGAGCGTGGGCGAACCGCTGAACGCGGAAGCGGTCGTCTGGGGCGTTGAGGCCTTGGGTTTGCCGATCCACGACAACTGGTGGCAGACGGAGACGGGAGGGATCATGATCGCCAATTATGCGGCGTTGCCGATCCGGCCCGGATCGATGGGTAGGCCCTTACCGGGAATCCGTGCGGCGATCGTCCGCCGGGAGGGGGAGCGTCTGGTCGAGGTCACCGACCCGGCCTGCGACGGCGAGCTGGCGTTGCGGCCCGGATGGCCCTCGATGTTCAGCGGTTATCTCCACGACGAAGAGCGGTATCGAAAGTGTTTCGCCGACGGCTGGTATCTGAGTGGCGATTTGGCGCGGCGCGATGCCGGCGGGTATTTTTGGTTCGTCGGTCGCGGGGATGATATCATCAAGACATCGGGGCACATGGTGGGTCCGTTCGAGGTGGAGAGCGCTTTGATGGAACATCCGGCGGTGGCGGAGGCGGGTGTGATCGGCAAACCCGATCCTCTGATCGGGCAGTTGGTCAAAGCCTTCGTCGTCCTGAAAGGATCTCGAACGGGGGACGACGCATTGCAGCTGGAGTTACTCGGTTTCGCGCGACAGCGGTTGGGTGCGGCGGTGGCGCCGAAGGAGATCGAGTTCGTGGCGACCTTGCCGAAGACGCGCAGCGGTAAGATCATGCGTCGCCTGTTGAAAGCGCGCGAGCTGGGCTTGCCGGAGGGGGATCTCTCCACGTTGGAGGAGGCGCCGTGAGTTTTCCGCCGGGAGTTTGGACGCGGGAACGAGCCCGCCGCGGCTTGTGGCAGTTGCTCCGCATTCGTCGCTTCGAAGAAAAATGCGTGGAGCTGTATCAAGCCGCCAAGATCCGGGGCTTTCTGCACGTCTACATCGGCGAGGAGGCTGTCGCCACCGGCGTCATCGAGCAGCTGCAGTCCGCCGATGCGATCGTCGCCACCTACCGCGAGCACGGCCATGCGTTGGTCCGCGGAGTTTCCGCCGGCGCGATCATGGCGGAAATGTACGGCAAACAGGAAGGGTGTGCTCGCGGTCGGGGGGGCTCGATGCATCTCTTCGATCGCGCCACTCGGTTCTACGGCGGCAACGCGATCGTCGGTGGCGGATTGCCGCTGGCAATCGGATTGGCGCTGGCCGACAAGATGCAGCAGCGGCCGGGAGTCACGGCGTGTTTTTTCGGCGAGGGAGCGGCGGCCGAAGGGGAATTCCACGAGTCGCTGAACCTGGCCGCGCTGTGGAAATTGCCGGTGCTGTTCGTCTGCGAAAACAACCTGTACGCGATGGGAACGGCAATCCGAGACGAGTTGGCGAGCCAGAGCGTGGCGCCCAAGGCGGCGGCGTTTGGAATCGCACACGCCGCTGTCGATGGCATGGACCTGGTGGCGGTGGATGAGGTCGCGCGGCGGGCGGTGGAGCACGTCCGCCGGGGCGAACCCTTTCTGCTGGAATGCCGTACGTACCGCTTCCGCGCGCATTCGATGTTCGACGCCGAGTTGTACCGAACCAAGAGCGAAGTCGAATCTTGGAAGGCCCGCGACCCGATCGAACTCTTCACCGCCCGCATGCAGAATGAAGGGATTCTCACACCCGTCGACCGGGAGGAGGTGGAACAGAAAGTTGCCGCTGAGGTCGAATCCGCGGTCGGGTTTGCCGAACGGGGAACGTGGGAGGCGCTCGAGGACCTGCCTCGGTTTGTGTACGCGGAGGCCGAGTCGCCATGAGCCAAGTGACGTCGGCGAAAGAGACCATCACGTACCGCGAGGCGGTTCGAGAGGCGATCCGCGAGGCGCTGCGGACCGATCCGCGCGCCTTCATCATGGGGGAAGATGTCGGCCATTACGGGGGCTGCTTTGCAGTGACCCGTGGGCTGCTGGAAGAGTTTGGTTCGGAACGCGTTCGCGATACGCCGTTGTGCGAGTCGGCTTTTGTCGGCGCAGGGATCGGCGCCGCACTCGGCGGAATGCGACCGATCGTGGAAATCATGACGGTCAATTTCAGCCTGTTGGCGCTCGATCAGATCATGAACAGCGCGGCGACCCTCTGCCACATGTCGGGCGGACAATTCTCAGTCCCGCTGGTAATCCGCATGGCGACGGGGGGCGGCAAGCAATTGGCGGCTCAGCATTCGCATAGCTTGGAAGGATGGTATGCCCATATCCCGGGGATCGTCGTGGCGGCGCCCGGGACGATCGACGATGCGCGCTGGATGCTGGCGGCCGCGCTGGAGCGGCTCGACCCTGTTCTGATTTTCGAGAATCAGACACTCTACAATCAGAAGGGTTGCCTGAGTGATTCTCCGCAGCGCGATCTGGCACACGCGGCGGTCCGCCGGACGGGGCGCAACGCAACGGCCGTGACCTACGGCGCGAGTCTGGGAAAAACGCTCGAGGCCGCAGAGCTTTTGCAGGCGGCCGGGATCGAACTGGAGGTGGTCGACCTCCGCGTCCTGCGGCCGCTCGACGACGCCACGATCATGCAATCGGTCGCCAAGACGCATCGCGTACTGATCGTCGATGAGGGATGGCGGAGCGGCGGTCTGTCGGCGGAGATCTCAGCCCGGATCATGGAACAGGCTTTTTACGAGCTCGATGCGCCGGTGGCGAGGTTATGTGCCGCGGAGGTTCCACTCCCCTACGCCAAACATTTGGAGGAGGCGGCCCTCCCCCAAGTCGACTCGATCGTCGCTGCGGTTCGCAAGTTGGTAGGCGCCGATGGCTGAATTTCTGATGCCCAGCTTGGGCGCCGATATGGAAGAAGGGACGTTGGTCGCCTGGCGGATTCAGCCGGGTGACAAGGTCCGCCGCGGGCAAATCGTGGCCGAGGTCGATACTGCCAAGGGCGTGATCGAAATCGAGTGCTTTCTGGAGGGAGTGGTGGAACAACTGCTGGCGGCCGAAGGGGTGACGGTGCCCGTCGGGATGCCGCTGGCACGCATCGCCACTCCCGAGGAGGTCGAACCTGGGACTCCTCGATCACCATCGGCTCAGCCCAAACCAGTCCAGCCGAAGGCAGCACCGCCGGAAGCGATCCCGTCGTCGCCAGCCCAAGCGACTCGGCAGAAAGTCGCACCGCGCGCACGGAAACGGGCCGAGGAATTGCAGGTCGAGCTCACGCGGATGCAAGGGACGGGGGCCGACGGAGAGATTACCGTCGCGGATGTGGAACGTGCCGCAGAATTTCCAGCTCCACCGCCAACGCAGCAAGCCACAGTGTCCACCGCGGCAGACGACAATCATGGCCCCACGCGGCTACGCAGAGCGATCGCCGCCGCGATGGCGAGGTCGAAACGCGAAATACCACACTACTATCTGCAGACCACGATCGACATGGCCCGGGCCACCGCCTGGCTGACGGCGGAAAACCAGAGTCGACCGTTGGCCAGGCGGTTGCTCCCTGCCGTGGTGTACTTGAAGGGACTGGCCCGCGCGCTCCGCGACGTGCCGCAACTGAATGGCTTCTGGATCGACAACCAGTTTGTCCCCAGCTCCGCCGTCCATATCGGGTTTGCCATATCGATGCGCGGCGGCGGGCTGGTTGCTCCGGCCGTCCATGACGCCGATTCCAAGTCGTTGGATGCCCTGATGGCCGATTTACAAGATTTGATCCCCCGAGCCCGCCGCGGACCCCTCCGCAGTTCGGAAATGACGGACTCGACAATCACCCTGACCAGTCTCGGGGACCTGGGGGTCGACGCCGTGTGGGGCGTGATCTATCCGCCGCAGGTCGCAATCGTCGGGCTGGGACGGACGCAACTGCGCCCCTGGGTTGCAGACGGGGAATTGGTGGTTCGCCCGGTGCTGACCGCGACGCTGGCCGCCGACCACCGAGCCAGCGACGGCATGGTGGGGGCCAAATTTCTGGAGGTGCTTCAACGCCAGTTCCAGCAGCCGGAGGAGTTATGAGTCTCGACGTGGCGGCCATTCGGTCGGAAATCCTGAAGGGCCTGCAACGGATCGCTCCCGAGGCAGACCTGGGCGCGCTGAATGAAGACGAAGACTTTCGCCGAGCACTCGAAATCGACTCGTTCGATTTTCTGCGACTGCTGACCGCCCTGCACGAACAGCTGGGCGTCGAATTTCCCGAAGCCGATTACGGCCGGCTAACGACATTGGATGCGTTGGCGAATTACATCGCGGGGAAGTAGCCGTAGGCCGGAACAAGTCTCCGCTGTTCCGGCATTGGGGCGGCATCGACCCCATGGCGTGAACGGTTACCTCTCCTACTCCTACTCCTACTCGTACTCCTACTCGTACTCCTACTCGTACTCCTACTCGTACTCCTACTCGTACTCCTACTCGTACTCGTACTCCTACTCCTTCTCCGTACCCGAGCCAGGTCCTTCCCGCCGGGCGCTGGTTACTTGGTCTTATCGTTTAGGACAAACGTCACCTTCATCAGCACGCGATACTCGATGACCTTGTCCTTCTCGACGATGACTTCCTGATCGGAGATCCAGGCGCCCGAGATATGATCCAGCGTCTTGGCGGCTCGTTTGATTCCTGACTTGATGGCGTCGTCAAAGCTGACTTTGGACGACGATTTGATTTCGACGACTTTAGCGACCGACATGAGGAAGCTCCTGAATAGCTGAACGGGAACTGGGTTTGTGTGAAACGCTCAGGCCTCATCTTTAGCAGAAGTTTATGCTGGCTTCCAGCGTGCACGGAGCGATCAGGGCTATACTGAGCGGTCGGGCTGGATGTTTGCGACTAAGCCTATAGCGAATTGCGAGGTGCGATATGGTGGGCTTTGGATTCTCCGAGATTTTGATCGTGTTGATGCTGTTCGGCAGCCAGGTGGGGATGCCGTTGGGGATGCCACCGGGTCCCGACGTTCCGCACTTGGCGGCGATCGCCCCGGAGACGTGTCTGTTTTATGCCTCGTGGAACGGCCAGGCGGCTGTGGATCCACAGGCAAACCCGACCGAGCGCTGGTTGGGGCGCGAGCCGATCGAAAAGGCGGCGGCCAAGATGCGGCAATCATTTTTTGCGTTCGTGCGCCAGCAAGCACGTGCGGAAGGACCGCACGAAGAGCTGCTCGCCGAAACGCTGTGCGAGTTGGGCGAGTACGCGCTGACGCACGCCACAGCGGTTTACCTGGCCGACGGCGCCGATTGGGCCGATCGCCATGCCGGATCGGCGATGCAATGCTCTCCCGAGTTCGCTGCCCAGGCGCAAGGGATGTTCGAGCGATTGCACTCGCAGCTGCCGGCCGATTGGCTCCCGGCGGAGTTTGAAGTCGACGGGAAAACGTTTCGGCGATTGACCGTCCCCAGCGACCCGATGCCGCTGGAGTTTTCCTATGGGATCGCCGACGGTTTTGCTTATGTCGGTTGGGGGAACCAGCCGATCGAGCGCATGCGTGCGGCCGCGGAGAAGGAACCGCCCGCGTGGCACCGCGACTTGACCCAGCACTTTCCGCTGGCCCGTCGCAGTACCGTGTCATTCGTCCATGTGCGACGATTGGTCGAATTGGGCCGGGCGGCGATCCCCGCGGCGCCCCAAGTCGCAGAGGGGATGGACGAATTTCCCCCCGGGTTATTCGACGAATACTCGATGTTGCGCAGCCTGCTGGACCAGAGCGGGATCGCCGCGGTCGAGGCCATTCAAGCGGTGAGTGGATTGGACGAGCACGGTTACGTCTGCCGGCAGCGGATCCAGCTCCATCGACCGCTGGACGGTTGGCTGGCGCTCTTCGATGCACCGGTGTTGACCGACCACCAGTTGCAGGCGATCCCCGGCAAGGTGGATATCGGCGTCTCGCTGCGGATCTCCTTCGATGCGTTGTTGGAGTTTGTCGAAAGCCAGGCGGCGGCCGCGGGGGAATCGCTGGACGAACCGCTCGACCAGTTTCGCCAGACGATCGGAGTCGACCTGCGAACCGATATCCTGGCGGCACTCGATGGTTCGTTGTCGATCAGCTCCCCGTTTGACGTCGCGAATCCGATCGAGGGGTTGCTCGTCCAAATCGGCGTCGCCGACGAAATGGCGTTTTCCGATACCCTGGCTCGATTCAATCGGGGAATGGAACAGTGGCTGGAGGGCATGGACGGATTCGCGATGACTCGGCACGATGTCGAGGGGGTCGAGGTCGTTCAAGTCGAAGTCTCCAACGGGTTCTTCGCGATGGCCCCTACCTGGTGTCTGACCGATGGCCGCGTTCTGGTGGGTTTCGGCCTGGAGTCGATCTCCGCCCTGATTCGCCAGCCGCGGGCCGAGCGGTTGGTGGTCAGCGACTCGAATCTGGCGCGGTTGCTTGCGGAAGTACGCACCGCTTCGGGAGGCAACCCGTGCGGCGTCACCTATCAGAACACGGCGCAAATCGCGCGCGAGTTGATGGGGATGGTCTCGATGTTCGATCAGCCGGAAGCACCGTTCAATGTCAACGATCTCCCCAGTACGGCGGCGCTTTGCGAGGGCCTGGAGCCGGCAGTGTTGGCCTGGTACCGCACGTCGGATGGGTTCGAAGTTGCCCAGCGACAGACGCTCCCATCGGCGCCTCCCGCTGTAACGTTGGCGGCAGCGGCGCTCGGTTCGGCCCCGGCCATTTATGGTTCCGCGGCCCGAGCGCGCCTGGCGGCCTCCCAGAACAACATGAAGCAGCTGATCATCGGCTTGCACAATTACCACGACGCCTTCGAAGCGCTCCCCGCGGCGCACTCGGTCGATCCTCAGGGAAAACCCCTGTTGAGCTGGCGGGTTCACATTTTGCCATTCCTGGGCCACACCCACCTCTATGATCAATTTCATTTGGACGAACCCTGGGACAGTCCCCACAACAAGGACTTGATCGCGCAAATGCCGTTGGAGTTCAAACACCCCCAATTGCAGTTGCCCGAAGGGACGACCGTCTACCAAGCGGTCACCGGCGACCGCGGCATGTTGCAGCCGCAGAAGAAAGGGGACCGGCGCATTGTCAGTCGGACGTTGGAATCCGTTTCGAATTTGGATGGCGTTTCAAATACCGTGCTCTTGGTCGAAACCCCCGCGGAGGCTGCCGTGGTTTGGACTCAACCCAGCGACTTCGAGGTAGAAAAGGAAGGGCTGGTGGAGCGCCTGAGAGGCGTGTGGAAGGGGCGAATCGTCTTGGGGATTGGGGACGGTGCGATCCGAATCGTCTCGAGCGAAATCGGCGAGGAACAGATGCGCTCCCTGCTGACCGTGGACGACGGCGCCGCGGTCGATTGGGAAGCACTCGGAAAATGATCTTCGATTGGTTGCCCCGCCCACCAGGTTTTGTCGCAAGACACAATGGCATCCGCCATGAAAATCAGCCGCCTGGCGATAGCCTGCGGTTTTTTTGCACATGCGACGCCGGAAACCGCAGGCTAGCGCCATGCGGCTAATGTGTAGGGGGGAAACCGCAGGCTAGCGCCATGCGGCGAGTGTGTAGGGTTATTGATGTGTAGGGATATTGATGCGTGACGGGTGGGACGAAGGGGCACTGCCTGCGAAGGGCCGGCGGCGCCGATTGGCGGTCCGTCCAGCTCGCTGCGCCCGGTTCGGGCTTCCATGCTAAAATGCGGAGACGCCGACCCAGGTTCCTGGGGGGAACGCCGATTCGTCGCGAAGTTTTCGTTCACAAAAATCAAACAGCACGAGCTAATGAGTTATTTCAATTTTCGTTGGGCCGGATGTCTCATTTTGTCGCTTGGGGTGTTTGCCGCGGCCGGCCAGGTGCTTGGGGACGACCCGCTGAACATCTCGCCGAAAGCCCATATCTGCTTGATCGGCAACACGCTGGCCGAGCGGATGCAGCACGACGGCTGGCTAGAGACCGCCTTGCAGCATCGGTTCCCTCAGCACCAATTGGTGGTCCGCAATTTGGGATTTTCGGGGGACGAAGTTGATCTCCGTCTGCGGTCGGCTGGCTTTGGTTCTCCCGACGACCATCTGGAGGCCAACGCCGCCGACGTGGTCATGGCGTTTTTTGGCTACAACGAAGCGTACGCCGGGGAGGAGGGGGTCGATGCCTTTGCCGAACGGCTTGCCCAGATGACCCGGCAGATGCTGGAAAAGAAGTACAACGGCAAGTCCTCGCCTCAAATCGTGTTGGTCTCGCCGATCGCTCATGAGGACCTGGGGTCACCGGATTTACCTGATGGCCGCAATAGCAATCGGCAGTTGGAGCTATACACCCAGGTTATGCGCCAAGTCGCTGAGGAACTGGACGTCCACTTTGTCGACTTGTTCCACCCCACGTTGCAGCTCTTTGCGGAGCAGTCGCCGCCGCTGACGATCAATGGGGTGCATCTCAACGAACTGGGGAATCGTCTGGTTGCGATCGAGATCGAACGAACGCTGTTCGGCGATTCGCAGTTGGCTGCCGCTCAAGTCGATTGGGAGCCGCTGCGGCAAGCGGTGCTGGAGAAGAATTTTTTTTGGTTTCAAAAGTACCGGACGGTCGATGGGTATTCGATCTTCGGCGGCCGGGCCGACCTGGCCTTTGTCGAGGGGCAAACCAATCGCGAGGTGATGCAGCGGGAGCTGACCATTCTGGGAGAACTGACTTCCATCCGCGACCAGAAAATTTGGGCGACAGCGCAAGGGAAGCCTTACCGCATTGACGACGCGCAGACCTCGCCGTTCATTCCGGTGGTGTCGAACAAGCCCGGAGCCGGCCCGGGGGGCGTGCACGTTGCGACCCCGCCCAGCGAGTCGATCTCGAAGATGGAGGTTGCCGCTGGATTTCGCGTCGAGCTGTTCGCCTCCGAGGAGGACTTTCCGGAGCTGATCAACCCGGTGCAAATGGCCTTCGATCCGCGCGGACGGCTGTGGGTGGCAACCTGGCCAACCTACCCGCACTGGTCCCCGAAGTCGGAGATGAACGACCGGCTGTTGATCCTGGAAGATACCGATGGCGACGGCCGAGCCGATCAATGCCAGACGTTTGCCGGTGGTTTGCATTGCCCAACCGGATTCGAATTCTACGGCGGCGGCGTGTTGGTGGCTCAAGCCCCCGATCTATTGTTTCTGAAGGATACCGATGGCGACGACGTGGCCGATGTTCGCCAGCGCGTGCTGCACGGGCTCGATTCCGCCGATACGCACCACGCGTCCAATAGTTTTGTGCTGGATCCAGGGGGCGCGCTGTACTTCCAGGAGGGGACCTTCCACCACACCCAGGTCGAATCGCCTTGGGGTCCTTCGGTCCGCTCGGCCAATGCCGCCGTTTTTCGCTTCGAGCCGCGGACGTCTCGCTTCGAAGTCTACGTCCCCTTTCCCTTCGCGAATCCGCACGGCCACGTGTTCGATTATTGGGGTCGGGACATCATCCACGACGGGACCTCCTCGGTTCCCTACGACGGGACGTTGATCTCCGGGTATCTGGATTTTCCCGACAAGCACCCGGGCCCCCCCACCGTCTACCCGCAGCGGACTCGGCCCTGCCCTGCGACCGAAATTCTCTCCAGCCCGCACTTCCCGGACGAGATGCAGGGGAATCTGCTCGTCGGCAACGTGATTGGATTCCAAGGCCTGCTGCAGTACAAGATCGAAGAGGACGGCGCCAGCCTGCAGGGCACGGAGGTCACGCCTCTTTTCAGCTCGTCCGACGAAAGCTTTCGTCCTGTCGACTTTGAGATCGCACCGGACGGGGCGTTGTACTTCGTCGATTGGTACAACCCGATCATCGGCCATATGCAGCACAACCTCCGCGATCCCAATCGCGACAAACGCCATGGCCGAGTCTACCGGCTGGTCTGCGCCGATCGGCCGCTGCTCAAGCCGGTTGCGATAGCGGGTGCGCCGATTCCGCAACTGTTGGAGCTGTTGAAGACTCCGGAGAATCGTGTGCGCTATCGGGCGAAGATCGAACTGAGCGGGCGTCCCGCAGCCGACGTGATCGCCGCCACCCGCGCCTGGCTGGCGGGACTCGATCGGGCCGACCCCGATTACGAGCATCACTTGCTGGAGGGGTTGTGGGTGCATCAGCTGATGAATGTGGTTGATGCGGAATTGCTGCACAGCGTGCTGGCGGCAAAAGACGGCCGCGCGCGGGCGGCCGGCGTGCGGGT
>JBGSLW010000136.1:0-17459 GCA_041740495.1 Pirellulaceae bacterium | reverse complement strand
GGAGAGCGCCGGCTTTTCCCTAAACGGCATCCAAACGAGCCGGCGCGTCCGGTGGAGCCGGCGCCTCCGGCTGGGCGTTAAACGATGAATTCGAACAACCGGGAGAGCGCCGGCTTTTCCCTAAACGGCATCCAAACGAGCCGGCGCGTCCGGTTGAGCCGGCGCCTCCGGCTGGGCGTTAAACGATGAATTCGAACAACAGGGAGAGCGCCGGCTTTTCCCTAAACGGCATCCATACGAGCCGGCGCTTCCGGCTGAGCCGGCGCCTCCGGCTGGGCGTTAAACGATGAATTCGAACAACCGGGAGAAAAAAACGGCACCGATGACTTCGGGGGGAGAGCGCAGGATGAGGGGGCCGACCAATATCCGGACAGGCCCCCGGAGCCTGCCGCATTTCCGTTTGTAACGATTTTTCCGTCCAGATAAAGGTGCTCAAAAAAAACAGCAAGTTGCAAGCGGCGTGATGTAAAAAGCAGGCTATGTTTTCAGGTTAGTCAAGGTTCAACGCGCTCCATTTTATCCCTTCGGTTCGCCATGAGTTTGTCGGCCCCCTCCACGATCTCCAATTCGGAAAATAACGCGGAATTCAACGCGCTCAAACTGCGGATCCACCAGAAGCTGATCGCGAAACTGGATCTGAATCGGATCAGCGAGTTGGAGGGCGGGGTGCTCCGCCGTGAAATCAAAACGGTCATCGAGCATCTGTGCGAAGCCGAAAACACGATGCTCAACCGGACCGAGCGGGACCGGTTGGTCGAGGAAGTGCTCGACGAGACCTTCGGTCTAGGTCCCTTGGAAATGCTCCTCAAGGACTCGACGATCAGCGATATCCTGATCAATGGCCCCTTCAATATCTATGTGGAGCGGGGGGGGCGGATGCAGAAAACCGAGGTCCGGTTCCGCGACAACGCCCACTTGCTGCAGATCATCGACCGGATCGTTTCCAAAGTCGGGCGGCGGGTCGACGAGACGTGTCCGATGGTCGACGCGCGGTTGGAGGATGGCTCGCGGGTCAACGCGATCATTCCACCGCTGGCGTTGGATGGGGCCGCCATGTCGATTCGGCGATTCGGGTCGAATCCGCTCCGTCTGGAAAACTTGCTTTCCTTCAAGGCCTTCACCCCGGAAATGGTGATGTTCATGGAAGGGGCAATGAAGGCTCGATTGAACATCATCATCTCGGGCGGTACCGGCTCCGGGAAAACCACGCTGCTCAACACACTCTCCAGTTTCATTCCCAACTCGGACCGAATCATCACGATCGAGGATGCGGCCGAGTTGCAGTTGCAACAGGATCACGTCGTGCGTCTGGAAACACGCCCCCCCAATATCGAAGGGAAAGGGAATGTGAACGCCACCGACCTGGTCCGCAACTGTCTGCGGATGCGTCCCGAACGAATCATCATCGGCGAATGCCGGGGGGGCGAAGCCTTGGACATGCTGCAGGCGATGAACACGGGCCACGAAGGATCGCTCACCACGACTCA
The DNA here is from genome assembly GCA_041740495.1 of Pirellulaceae bacterium. Lineage (GTDB taxonomy): Bacteria > Planctomycetota > Planctomycetia > Pirellulales > Pirellulaceae > JANMEB01. The sequence goes on along the minus strand of JBGSLW010000136.1, from coordinate 15,972 downwards.
CGCCAACACGCCGCGGGATTGCATCGCCCGTCTGGAAACGATGATCATGATGGCCGGATTCGAGTTGCCCGTCAAAGCGATGCGGACTCAGATCGCCAGTGCAGTGAACTTGATCATCCAAGCCAACCGATTGCAGGGTGGCAAACGCAAGGTGACGCACATCACCGAGATCGTTGGCATGGAAAACGACACGATCGTGATGCAAGACATTTTCAAGTATGTGCAAGACGGCGTCGACGAAACCGGCCGCGCTGTCGGGCGGTTCGTCTGCACGGGAATTCGTCCCAAGTGCATGGACCGTTTGGAATCTGGCGGCGTTCGCCTCCCCGCCAGCATATTCCGCGAACGAGTGATGTTGGTCGACTAAGGTCTCCAGGTTCCAAGTCCCCCTTCCGCCAACCCCTTGCCTTGCGTTTAGTTATCCGAGTGCCCACATGATCCAGCTCCTGATTATCGGTTCGGTTTTCTTGTGCGTGGCCACCTTGGTCTTTGGCCTGTCGCTGACGATGCGCGCCACACCCGAGGACGAGTTGGCGGCCCGGTTGGTCGACTTGACCAAGAACGGCGGCCGCGGCCAGCGGAAAAAAGAGGAATCCGAGGTGATTTCCCTGCTGAAAACGCCGTTGGATGCCGTGCCGAACGCGTTGGAAACGCTCGTCGGTCGATTTCTCAACGTTCGCCGCTATCTCGATCAGGCCGGTGTCTCGATGTCCACCAACACCTATGTGCTGGTGGTCGCAGGGCTGGCCCTGGGCGCCGGATTGCTGGTGGCCGCCTTATCCCCGTACGTTGTCTTCGCGCCGATGGCCGGTGCAGCGGCGGGATTCCTGCCGATCGCCTGGCTTTGGATGAAACGTAAAAAGCGAATGAAGCGATTCGGAGCGCAATTGCCCGAAGCGTTGGAGTTGATGTCCCGCGCCTTACGCGCCGGGCACAGTCTGCCCGCCGGAATTCAATTGGTCGCTCAGCAAATGAACGATCCGCTCGGTCCCGAATTCGGGCGCTGCTACGAACAACAAAACCTGGGGATCCCGCTGGAACGGGCGATCCGCGACATGACCGAACGCGTCGCCAACGTCGACTTGCGGTTCTTCGCCACCGCGGTCATCCTCCAACGGCAAACCGGGGGGGACCTGGCCGAGATCCTCGACAAAATCGGCCGGCTGATCCGCGAACGCTTCACCATCTGGGGACAAATCCAAGCGCTCACCGGGGAAGGCCGCTTGTCGGGCATCGTCCTGCTGGCTCTTCCCCCCGTCCTGTTCCTGGTGATGCTCCGCCTGAACTACGACTACGTCATGTTGTTGTTCAACGATCCCTTGGGGATCAAGATGCTGATCGGCGGCATCATTTTCCAAGTTCTCGGGGCGGTCGTTATCAAGAAAATCATCACGATCAAGGTGTAAACATGGTCTTCGCAGCCATCGACTTTATGTACGTGATTCCGTTCGCCGTGTTTGCGGCGATCGCGACCGGAGTCTGGTTCCTGTCGGAACTGGTGTTCAATAATCGGACGCGAGCCGATGTCCGACTGGAACAATTGCGGTCGGGTCGGGTCGGGGGCGATCCCAAGTCAGCCCAAAAGGCGCACGAAGGAATCACCAAATTGCTGGAAAAGGCCAGCCCCACGCTCTCCAAACCGTTCCAGCCCAAATCCGAGAAGGACACCAGCGTCATTCGACAAAGACTGGTCCAAGCCGGCTTTCGGCACGAATCGGCGATGCCGATCTATCTCGCGGTGAAAACTCTCTCATTGATCATCGGTTTCGCCATCGGCGGTGGGGCGGTCCTCCTCTCGAATGGCCTGACCGTCAAGTCGATGATGCGGGTCGCGTTTATCGGCTTCGGAGCGTTTTTTCTCCCCGATGTGATCCTGGGCTTCATCGGCAAAAAGCGCCGTGAAAAGATCTTCCTGGGCTTGCCCGACGCGCTCGATCTGATGGTGGTCTGCGTGGAGGCCGGTTTGGGCTTGGACCAGGCCATGCGAAAAGTCGCCGATGAAATGGTACATACCAACCCGACCATGGCCTACGAATTCGGGTTGTGCAATATGCAGCTCCAAATGGGCCGGCCGCGCGAAGCGGTCTTGATGGAATTGGGCTCTCGGAACGGGGTCGATGACTTGAAGGCATTGGCCTCGATCATCATCCAAGCCGACCGGTTCGGTTCCAGTATCGGCCAAGCGCTCCGCGTGCAAAGCGATTCGATGCGGACTCGCCGCCGACAATTGGCCGAAGAAAAGGCGGCCAAGACTGCCGTCAAACTGATTTTCCCGCTGGTGCTGTTCATCTTCCCCGGCATTTTCGTCGTACTCGTTGGTCCCGCCGCAATCACTATGATCAACGAAATGCTCCCAGCTTTCCAACGCTAATCCGAATGAGACGGATAAAAGCAAAAATCCTCATTCGGCCGGCAGAGTTCGCTCGCGCCAGCATCCGATAACAAGAAAACGGGTCTGCAGCGGTAGCGGAACACGGCAGGATGCTAGCATTCACCAGTGGCGACTGGTTCGAACGATTAGAAAGGAAGCATATGTTGCGAAAATGGATCTCGATACTCTCGGTCACGGCCGCGGCTTGGGTCGCACAGTCCGCCAGCGGACAACAGTGGCCGGCGAACGCTTACGAAACAGGGGATTGCAACGGCGCCGCCCAGGTCGAACCGACTTGGTTGGAAAAGGAAAAGGCCAAATGGGATCTCACCAAACAACATGCTGACTTGATCGCACAGCGCAACGACGCTTGGCCCAAGCCGTTTCAATGCTACGATCGCCAAGCTTACTTCTCGCTGTGGTCGGTGGCCTCGACGGCTGGCTGGTGCAATGAATGCACCTTGGCCGACGAGCATTTCGACGCCGATAGCCAACGGTTGAACCGGGCTGGCCAAGCCAAACTCGCCGGGATCATGATCAACCTCCCGCCGCAGGCTCGTCAGGTCTTTGTGTACGAAACGGGAAATTCGGAAGTCGTCGACCGTCGCATCGCCGCCGTCAACGAATTGTTGAGCGACCGTTACGGCCATCTCCAGTCCCCGCCGGTTGCCACCACGTTCCGCCGCCCGATGGGAATGTCCGGCACCTTGGTCGAAGACATCCAAACCAAATTCGTACAATTCCAGCCGAACCCGGCGGTGCCACGTCCGTCGCAAGATACCATCACCGGACGATAATCGATCCCGCGCGTTCGCCTCGTACCGCTCGTTTAAGGCCGGCCTCAAGCCGGCCTTTTCCTTTTGGACGCTGCCATTCGACTCGCGTTCACGCTTCGAGCGTGAGCGGAGACGGCAACGTCGCCCAGTCAGTTAGTGTACATATGTACAGTTAATGTGGCGACTGCCCAGTCGTCTCGCACATGAATCGAAAGAAGGGGGAGGGGAAAACGACGCGCGGGGCGTCCGGCAACGATCCCCATACCGTTTGGGCCGCTCACTCTTGCGCTTCCGCCACTCGCGCGCGGGTAGTGCGATGGAAGAGTGCGGGCTCGTCGATGCCGTCGCCGTTCCAATCTCCGACGACCGGGAGATCTTCGCTGCCGCCGAGTTGGAATACTTTGTCGGTCGCATCCTGTTGGTGATTGCCGTTGGTATCGACGATCCAGGTGCCTTGGCGGAAGACCGCGATCTCATCGACTCCATCGCCGTTGAAATCGCCGACCACCGGCAGGTCGCCGGTTTGGCCGAAGTGGACTTGGAGGTCGGTCGGATCGAGCCTGCCGTTGCCGTTGGCATCCAGCCACCATTGGCCATCGCGGAAGACGCCCACGTTGCGAATCCCGCTGCCGTTCCAGTCTCCGGCCACGGCCAGATCGGCGTTGTTCCCGTAGCGGAAGACGTGATCAATCAAGTCCGCTCGAGCCGGCCCGGTGCTGGTGAGCCGCATGATCCGCGCCCCATCGGTCGCGGCCTCGATCGTCGGCGGCAGATTCTTGGCCTCGAATCGAGCCACATTGGCGGGATCGGGCAGGCCAGGATCGTGCGAGATCGCTTCGTCGTCGCGCGGCCATTGAGGTCCAAAGATCCCGATATCGTCCTTTCCGTCGCCATCCCAATCGCCGACCACGGCTTGATCGGTGGCACTCCCCAGTTTTGCGACCAGGTCGTTGCGATCCCAGGTCCGGTCGCCGTTCACGTCGATAAACCAGTAGCCGTTCCAGAAGATACCGAGTTCATCTTTTCCATCGCCGTCCCAGTCTCCGGCCAGCGGGAAGCCGTCGGTCATTCCGAACTGCGCGGCGTGCCGCTCCAGTTGGTATCCCGATTCGCCTTGCGTCGCCAGCGACCAGTGCGCCTGGTGCATGTCGTCGCGTGACCAGTGGAACGAATCGGAGAAGCTGACGTTGGTCCAGACCCCCTGTCGGGATTGGGCGATCAAATCATCGCCGCGGGGCTCGCCCGAGTTGATCACGCTCAGGTGCCAACTGTGTTGGCTGGCCAAGCCACCGGCGTCGCCCCCCAGCACGATCGAGCCGCTGTACAGCGCGGGGGCCGAAAGAAACTGCGCCCCGTACAACCCGGGGGGCGCCCAACCCGGAGGGAGCGGCGGCAATGGATTGCCGTACCCAGGCGGCGGTTGGATCGGCGGAAAATAGGGGACCTGTTCGGGCAGCTTATCGACTTGGACTTCGGTGAAGTTGTTCCCCGTGGAGACTCCGCCCGCCGTTACTTTGATCCCGCCGATGACGTCCAGCAACTGCCCGGGGGTCCACGCCGACTGAAATGGAGCTGGGGCCAACGCCACAGCCGCTTCCGAGTTGAACGTGAATCCGCCGGTCGACCCCACGAAGTTGTTGGCGTCGACATAGCCAGGCGGATGCGCCTCGACGACCAGATACGTACCCGGACGGAGCCCAACAAATTGGTATTGGCCTTGAGCATCTGTGACAACATAGATCGGCGTGTTGGACGATTGTCCTGCGAGGTGCGAGTAGTGGCTGGCTTGGACATCCCCCAACGTCACGGGGCGGAGCTGAAGGCTGGAGCCCTCGCTCGAGTCCATAGACCAGAGCGTCATGCGGACTCCCGCCAGGGGGGTATCGACTCCGGACTGGTAGACGCCATCGCGTTCCCCGCGATATCCGTCGGGGACGTTGCCCGATTCGGTGGCGAAGTTGGGACCATCCTCCCAAACCCGTCCGCGAATCGCGGCCGGCGCCAGTTCGCAGAAATTGTAGTTGACCAAATCGTTTCCGCTGCGGATTTCGATTTGCGAGATCAAATTGGTTCCGCCGGAGACTCCCGGCCCAGCGCCTCCGCCGGCGAACTGACCGACGACCTGCCCCACATCGAAGTAGCCGTTCGGTTGAACTTCGCGGATCGAATACTCTCCCGGTAGCAGCTGAGTGAATTGATAGAACCCATTGCCATCCGTGGTCGTTGTGTCGACGACGTTGCCGCGCGCGTCAAGCAATTGGAGCTGGACGCCGCTCAACGCGAACTCGCCTGAAACCGAATCCAGCCGGCAATTGCCGTTGGCGTCGGTATGCACAAAGCCGCTGACACTTCCGAGCTGAAACTCGCCGAAGTCGTAATTCTGACCGGCTTGCCCCCCCCAAACGACCAATCCGGTGAACACGTCGGCGCCGGTATTTCCCTTGGCAGCGCCCGCAATCGTCCCCAGGCTTTCGCGGCCATCGACCCACCCGGTCGGCTGCAATTCGCGAATCGTATATTCGCCATACAGCAGTTGATCGAAGCAATACGCTCCGTCGGCTGCCGTGGTAGTCGTCCGCAGCAAGTTGCCTTGAGCGTCGTAAAGTTCCAACGTGACACCGCCAATCCCGGCCTCACCCGCCTCGCGCGCACCATCGTTGTCGATATCGTGCCAGACAAAGCCGCACAATTGAGCCGGTTCGTGTTCGCAGAAGTCATACCGAGTCCCGGCCTGGCCGCTTCCCAGCACAATGTTGGAGATGCGGTTCGATTGGCTGGTGGTCCCCGATGCGACTCCGCCCACCATGCCGACGTGAGCGCCGCCGTCCAACACACCAGACGGTTGGACTTCGACGACCGAATAGGTCCCGGGCGCCAACCCCTCGAATTCGTAGTGGCCCGTGGCGTCCGTCGTGGTGGTTGCGATCTTCGTCCCGTTGGCATTGAACAAGTGGACGGTGACTCCGGAAATCGGCCGGAATTCGGGATGGAACGGATCCAGGCATTCCCCCGCAGGAGTGGTCAGGCTGACGTATCCGTTCAGCGACACCGGCCTCAGTTCCCCGAAGTCGTAATTGACTCCGTTTTCGCCTGCATTCAGCGAAACTTGTGCGAAGCGATCGTTGCTCATCACACCGACATCGGATCCCTGGACGCTACCCAAGGAGTCCTTCCCGTCGAGATAACCGGCCAGCGGATTGCCGCCGGCCGGATCGTTGGTGACTTCGACGATTTCGTAGATTCCCGGCGGCAGTCCGCTGACCTGATAAAACCCATCGGCGTCGGTCCGCACCAGTGTTACCGTGCCGGACGAGAATGGGTCTGTCGCACCCAAGGGACCGCTCGCCCGAGTCACGCGAATCAGGACGTTGGCGATCGAGTCCTCGCCGCCGTCCCGCACTCCATCGTCGTCCGCGTCGTGCCAAACATGTCCATTGAGGGAAACCGGCCGAACCTCGCAAAAATCGAAGTCGATGGCGTGCTGGTCCCCCAACGGAATCACAATGTCGCCGATCACATTGGGTTGACCCGAAACAACATCGGCTACACCTGTGGCTGAGCCGGCGACGGTTCCCGGCATGGCGCCGACGCTCAGGAATCCGTCCGGTTGCGTCTCAACGACCCGATATATCCCGGGCATCAAGCCCAGTTCAGTCCCAAATTTGTAATGACCATCCCCGTCGGTGATCGTCGAGGCGGCGTGCTGGTAGCTTCCCGACTCGCTGTCCCAACGTTCCAGCGACAGGGACACACCGGCGATCCCCGTCTCGTCCGCGTCCCGCTGGCAATCCAAGTCGACGTCGTGGAAAACTTGTCCCGCGACGGATACTGGTTTGGGCGTCAATGCGTGGACGTCGATGGCGCCGTCGCTCCGATTCTCCGCCCCCTGCGCCGTGTCCCCCCACAGTTGAAGCGTCCCTGCCGACAGATTCGAGCCGTGAGCAAACAACTGGTCGTACTCGTCGTAGAACAAGCCGCCCGACTGTTCCTGCATCGCCCCTTCGGACAGAGCATGGTCGATCGAGATCTCTTGTCGAGCAAAGTTGTAGTGGACGTCGCTGAACGTTGCCTGGAATAACGTCGTTTCGAACTCGACCCCCGATGCGATCTTGTCGACCCGCGAGCGTTCGATTTCGTCGACATCCAAGGAAAACGCCAGGCGATCTCCCGCCTGAAAGTTGCGAACGTCGACAATCAACTGCAATCCGTCGTCGGAGACGGTGACGTGGGCGATATCGGCGGCGCTGAGCCCCAGGCTGCGATCCGAGTTGAACTGAAAAGCATGAAAACCTCCGGCGCCCGGCCCTCCCGCCGCGACGTCGAAAAGCATATCGCCATCGGACAACACGCCGTTCCCGTCTTGGTCGCCGTTGACCACGAACTGGGTTAATAGGGTCGTGGGGGAGCCCCCTTCGAAAGTGACCTCGAAATAGTCCGGTGAGTTATCCGACCCCAGGTCCCCCTCCAAATAGGTGATCCCCGCAACGACGGGGTTCGCGTCCAGCATCCGCCGCGGTTCCATCGTTTCGAAGCGACAGATGCGTTGTCCGGCAGTTTTCGCCGCAGACAAAACGTCGGAAGGTGACGACTTGGGAGTGATGATTTGGCGAAGGCGTTTGAACAGACCCATCGATTTGTCCTCCTCGACCGCGGCGCCGCCTGTGTCGACCAAGTTCCAGGCTGGTCAATCCGGCTACTCCGGGACGTGTTTAGGGGCGGCGCTATTTCCAGATTGACGCAGGGGGGGAAGTGTTGGGCAGAGCGAGGGCTTGCCGTTGCGACTCCCAAATTCGGATTTGGGTGTCGTAACTGCCGGAGACCAGGACACCCGCACGGTAATCGAGGCAAGTGACCGTACCGATATGACCGGACAACGTTTCCAAAGGTCGGGCTGCGGCCAGGTCCCACAAGTGGATTCGATTGTCGCTGCCACAAGTCGCCAGCATATCTTGCTCGAGCCGTTTGAGTGCGAACAGTTTGGCGGGATGCCGCGGGAGAACTTCGGTCCGACTCGGGTCGCGCGGGTCGAACAAGGCGATGCAGCCGTCGTGCCCGCAGGCAGCCAGTCGACCATCGCTAAGGAACTCCAGACCGCGAACGCGGCGTTTGAGCGCCTGGAATTCTCCCTCCAAAGTCCCTGCGGCCAGCGACCAGAGGCAAACGGTCCCGGTCCGACCGGCGGCCGCCAAATGGCTGTCATCCAGCGAAAACGCGACGGCGCTCAAGTCGTTGCATGGACCGCGAAACGAAGCCGCCGTACGCCCCGAGCTCAGATCATAGACGATCACTTCCGCTTGGAAGCCGACGGTCGCGACCTGTCGGCCGCCGCCGTCGATCGCGATATTCAGAATGGCTGCAGGATGCCGCGCCAACTCGAGGGCCTCTCCCGCCGCTTGAAGATTCCAACGCACCAATCGACCGTCGTTGCCGGCCGTCAACAACGTCTTCCCATCGGGAGTAAATCGAGCCGCCCGAACCCAATCCTGGTGCCGGATGTAATGGCCGGTGAACTCGTCGCGCTCCAGGTCCAGCAGGCTGACCACGTGATCGTCGCCCACCACCGACAGGAGCGAACCGTTCGGTTGCAGTGCAACGCCGGTGACCACTGGCGGTTGATCCAATCCCTGCCGGGGACGCATGGCGATCGAGCGGGACTGCCAGCCGTCGCGAAGTGGAGGATACAAGGCGAGCGGCCAGGCCCCCAACCCGTGGGAGGCTAACCCGGCAGTTGCGGCGGTCCAACCCGCCATGGCCCCAAAAAACTGGCGACGTCGCATCATGCGGCACACTTTCTCAATTCGAAACCAGATCGATCACGCGAGGGCCGAGGAACCCGCTTCCTCTCTTATCGGCAGGCGGTAAAGTCTGCGTGATCGTTTTTTTCGGAACAGAGTGGCGCGACGCTCCGCGTCGCACGCTCTCCTCCTCCATCCATCTTTTCAGGCGCTAGTCTTTGTCCCAAAAACAGTTTCGCGTCCCATTGAGATCAGCCGCATGGCGCTAGCTTGCGGTTTCCGGTGTTGGATGCGCGAAGAAACCGCGGGCTCGCGCCAGGCGGCTGATGTTTTGGGACAAAGCCTAGACTTCAAACCGTCCTCCCACCGAGGCAAGCTGGGGGGGAAGGAGAGAATCGTCAGACCGCATCGGGATCGACCAGTGCTAGCAAGTGCTCGACGACCGCGGCGTCGATTCCGGGAGTCGACGGAGAGCTCAGCGCCTGGGAAATCGGGGCGACACGAATACCGGCGCGCAACTGCGCCAGCTGCCGTTGCAACAGGGCTCGATTGTCGGGGGTCGACTCGAGCAGAAAATGCACCCATAGCCAGCTCTCCGCGTAGTCCAGTTGGGTCATGGCCGCGGCGTCCCGCAACGACTCCAGGCGCTGCAGATCCGGACGCCAGGTTCCCTCGCGGTAGGACTTGGCCAATTGCAGCAAGTGTCCCTTGTGCAAACCCTGGCGTTCGACCCCCAGCTCGAAGAATTCCGCCAAGCCTTCGTCCAACCACAGCGGCATGTCGGGGATCAGTGCATGCAGATATCCGTGCGTGATTTCGTGGCGGAGATCCTCACCAATTCTCTTACCCCAGAACGCGTAGACCAACAGGTCGTCTCCTTGCTTCACGAACAAGGCTCGCCGTTCAGGAAACATCGGGAATTCCAGCTGCATGAATTCCCGGTAGGCCTGCTCGCTGTCGAACAGATGAACTTCGATCGGGTTCAAGGATCGTGGCAACGCAAGTCGTGTTCGAATCGCCTCCCCTTCGGTTTGCAGTTGCCGAATCATCCGATTGCGCGCGGAGAGCTTGAAATCGCTCTTGATGATCAGTTGGTCCTGGATGATCTGGTGATCGCGCGGCAGGCCAGGGTCCACCGCCGACGATTTGCATCCGACCGCGAGCAGCACCCAGGTTGCCAGCAACCAGCCGCCCGCCGGTCGCCAACCGATCGGCCCAGGCGGCAAACTGAGTTGTCGGCGGTGGAGCAGCATGACAGACGGAAAATCCAAACAGCGATGTGGCGCCGGGAAGTGCTATCGACCGGGGAAGGCCGGTCGATTGAGTCGGAACGATACCTGGAATCCGCCGATCTGTCACGATCAGTCGAGATCGGCTGATTGGAGGTCGCCGCGAGGCGGGGCGTGACTGGCAATTGCGCGGTCGAGGCGGCATAATGGGAAAGGGCCCCCATGCTATCGTTTTTCACATCGAGGATTCGCGTTGTTTCGCCTGAGCCGCACACAATGGTTGGGTGCCGCGCTGACGCTGGTCGCATTGCGGCTGGTGATCGGCTGGCATTTTTTTCTGGAAGGGACGTCCAAGCTGCGGGCTGGGGACTTCTCTGCCGAGGGGTTTTTCCGCAGTGCCAACGGTCCGGCGGCCGGGTTTTTTCGCGGGTTGATCGACGATGGGGATGGCCGCGTGCGGCTGGGTCTGGTCCAAGTTCAAAACGAACGGGGGGGGATCGACTGGAAGCTCGATCCGCTGGTGACCGAGCAGACTTGGAAAGCGTTCCTGTACCGGGCCTCCCGGCACTACGGGTTTGAAGAGGAGGGCTGGGTCGACCAATTGAAACAACAGCGGCAGGCCGATCAGGAGCGACTTGCATCCGATCCGAAGCCGCTCGCGAGCAAATCTTCGAACAGGAATGCTCGCATCGACGCCGCCGCCGCGGACCTTCAACGGCTCCGCCAGCAGAAACAAGCTGGCTTGGCGATCGTCGCCGCATATACGGAGCAACTTCGAGTCTTCTTGGCGGAGAACGAAACCGAAATCCTGGCGTATTTTCGAGGCGAAGACCGGCTGCAAGGCTTCGACAAGGACGGCGCAGGTCGGACCGCAGTAGTATATGGCGTTGCTTCGCTGTTCGACCAGACGCAGCGGATTGCCCGGGAACGGACGAGCGCCGTTCGCCCCTGGCTCGATCAGATCAATGCCATGTGGGACGGGATCGAAACAGAGATCAATGGTTTGGCGATTGGTGCTCAAACGGTGCGCGGACCGGTCAAGTTGGAGCGTCCTTGGACTCCGCGATTCTCTTTTTTGCAGACGATCAACCGGGTTGTCCCTTGGTTTGATACGACCGTGGGAGTGTTGTTGGTGCTGGGTTTGTTCACCCGATGGGCGGCCTTGGCCGGCGCGCTGTTCCTGGCCGGCATCATCGCGACGCAGCCCCCCTTCGTGATGGGCTCGGTGCCGACGATGTATCAGACGATCGAGCTGGTCGGATTACTTGTGATCTTTGCGACCGGTGCCGGCCGCGTTGCCGGAATCGATGCACTTTTCGTACGCCGTGCGCCGCGTCGGTTGCCGCAACCTGCCGCGAACGCGTAAGTTGTTTGAGGAGAGACAGACCGTGAATTTGAGTCCAGAAGAACGTGAAGTCGGTCGCGAAAATTACTACGCCGCGGTAACCGAATACGACCAATCGCATCGCCGGGACTTCCTGAAGCAAGCGGTGCTCGCCTCGCTCGTCGGCGCGGGGGGTATCGGCGCGATGTACTTCGGGTACCAGCGGCCGAATCGACCGGTGCGGATCGGGATCATCGGCAGCGGCGACGAAGGAAACGTCCTGATCGGCGCGTTGAACCCAGACTATGTTCAGGTACAGGCGATCGCGGATATCCGTCCCTCCAGCATCCATCGCGCCTTTCACGGAGACTACAGCACCGACAGCGCTTTGCGCGTTCGTCCCGGTTTGATGAAGGTCTACGGTTGGCGGGACGAGGCGGAAGCCCGCCGGAACGTGCAGGTCTTCCAAGACTACCGGGATTTGCTGGCGGTCCCGGAAATCGAGGGCGTGATTATCGCCCTCCCTTTGCATTTGCATGCTCCGGCCGCGATCGCCGCGATGCAGGCGGGCAAGCACGTGCTATGCGAAAAGCTGATGGCGCACAATATCACCCAATGCAAATTGATGGCGCGGTTCGCCGAATCGCAACGCAAGTGGTTGGCCGTGGGCCATCAGCGGCATTACAGCGTTTTGTACGACAACGCGGTGCACTTGATTCGTTGGGGATTGTTGGGAGAGTTGCACCACATCCGCGCCCAATGGCATCGCGGTAACTTGCCGGGGTCGGACAGCTGGGCGCCGCCGATTCCGGGGGGGCAGGTCGTCGCCGGGTCGGATCGCGTGATCGACCAAATCGCCGATCAACTCAAGGGACTCCGCGGGGAGCTGGGTTCCAACCCCAGTCCGCAACGGGCCGATTGGTTGCGGCGTCAGATCGCCCAATGGGAACAACTCGATGCGGACCAACACATCGCCGCAGATCAGTTCGGGTACCAATCCGAAGACGACTCGGCAACCGGCCGCACACGCACCGCCTTGGAAGAGCTGATCCGTTGGCGGTTGTGGAATCGAACGGGCGGCGGGCTGATGGCGGAGTTGGGGAGTCATCAACTCGATGCCGCCAGTATTTTCGTCTCGGCGGCCTCCCAGGAAGTCGGCAAACACGTCCATCCCCTGACGGTGCACGCCGTCGGCGGACGGAATATCTTCCCCAGCGATCGGGATTCGGAAGACCACGTCTATTGCATGTTCGAGTTTCCCGGTCCGGGCTACGACTACCAATTCCCGGTCGGTTATCGCGATGCGGCGATGAATTATCCTCCCCCCAGTGGGATCCCGGACTACGCGGCGGATCCGCAGAAAAAGATTGTCGTGACGTACTCTTCGATCAACGGCAACGGCTACGGGGGATACGGCGAGGTCGTGATGGGGACGCGCGGCACCCTGGTACTGAAAACCGAATCCGAGGTGATGTTGTACAAGGACGCCAGTACGGCGACACGGGCCGGCGTGGCCACCAGCAAATCGGGCCAACCCGTGTTGGACACTACGGCCAGCGGCGACGCCGCGCCCGCCAAAGCAGCGGAAGGGGGTGGTCCCGTCAGTCGCGGATATCGCGAGGAGATCGAGCATTGGGCCTGGTGTATTCGCAACGGAGATTGGTCGCAGCAGCCGCGGTGCAACGGCCGCGTCGCCTTGGGGGACGCCATCTTGGCGCTCACCGCCAAGCTGGCGATTCGCAACGGTCAACGCCCGGGAGGCCATGGCTTCATCGCCTTCGAACCCGGTTGGTTTGAACTGGAGGACCCTCGGGTGCCGGAAGCGGCGACCGAGGCCGAGGCCGCCGAGATGCTGGCTTCGGAAAAACGCAACCTCAACCTGAGCTGAGGGCACCGACCGTGAACTTGTTCGACGATTCGGATAAAAAGGACGGGACGACAAAAAAGGACATCGTCAAGGCGATTGCCGACGAGTTGCAACTGACACAGAAGATGGCCAGGGGAGTCGTGCAACGGATGCTCAACGCGATCGTCGATGCCTTGGTGACCGACGAGCGGATCGAACTTCGCAACTTCGGCGTGTTTGCCGTGAAGCGCCGGGCGGCTCGAACGGCACGCAACCCCAAAACTGGCGACAGCGTGGTGGTGCCCGAAAAACTGGTGGTGACGTTCAAACCGGGCAAGGTGATGGAGGCCCGCATCCAGGAACTCGAAGATCGCGAAAATGATCACCTCCGCCTGGAAATCGAAAATGCGCGGTATGATGGGCACAAGTCCCGCAAGCGGCGGACGCAGCGCGATTAGTCTTTTCTCCGGAGTGATCCCATGGCGAATTTCCCCAACCCGCTCCGCAACCTCCCCTCGGTCAGCCAGTTGATCGAAAGTCCGCCGTTGAAAGCCTTGGTCCAAACCGCCAGCCACAATTCGGTGGTTACCGGCGTCCGGCATTTTCTGGAAAAGATGCGTGAACAACTGGCGTCCGCGGCGGCAGCGTCTCCCATTCCGATCCCTAGCCCTAGCGAGCTGGCCCAACGGATTGCGGATTGGCTCCACCAGCACGAGTCGCATCGGCTGCGGCCGGTGATCAATGCGACCGGGGTCCTACTGCATACCGGCTTGGGCCGCGCACCGCTCGCCCCGGCAGCGCTTGATTCGATCGCAGCGATCGCCGCCGGCTACAGCAGTTTGGAAGTCGACTTGACCTCGGGGGAACGCGGGCACCGAGCCGACTTGGTGCGGGCCTTATTGTGCGAATTGACCGGAGCCGAGTCGGCGACGGTCGTCAACAATAACGCCGCCGCCACGATGCTGGTCCTGGCCGCCGTCGCGGGGGGTGGCGAAGTCCTCTGCAGTCGCGGGCAACTTGTCGAAATCGGCGGCAGCTACCGCTTGCCCGAAGTCATGCAGTGCAGCGGCGCCAGGCTGCGCGAGGTGGGCACGACGAACAAAACGCGGTACGCGGATTACGAACAGGCCATCGGCGATCAGACCAAGGCGATCCTGCGGGTGCACCCCAGCAACTTTCGCGTCGTCGGGTTCAGCGAATCGGTCGGGATCGATGCGCTGGTCACCTTGGGGCGACAGTCTGGACTGCCGGTCATCGACGATATCGGCTCGGGCGCGTTGATCGATTTTTCACGGTTCGGATTGCGCGACGAACCGGTGATCTCGCATAGCGTCGCCGCCGGAGCGGACTTGGTCCTGTTTAGCGGCGACAAATTGCTGGGCGGGCCGCAATGCGGAATCATCGTTGGCAAGAAAACGTGGGTCGCGCAGATCGAGCGGCATCCGCTGGCCCGAGCGATGCGAGTCGGAAAACTGACGTTGGCAGCGCTCGACGCCACGCTGCGACTGTACCGCAATCCCGAGGACGCCCAACGGCAGATCCCCCTGCTGGCGATGTTGAGCACGTCCCAGGACAACCTCAAATTCCGCGCGGAAAAATTGGCGGCGCAACTCCGTGACAATCGGTACGTCGCCGAGTGCCTGGTCGAGGAAGGGTCGGCAGTCCTGGGAGGAGGATCGATTCCTGGCCAGGAATTTCCGAGTTTTCACGTCGCCATCACTCCCCGGGAGATCGGCGTGGACGAGGTGGCAAAACGACTCCGTCTGGGCGACCCGGCGGTGTTCGGACGTATCCAAGCCGGACGGTTGATCTTGGACTTGCGTTCTGTCCAACCCAAGTTCGATCCGCAATTGACGGCCGCAGTGCAATCTGCCACGCGGCCCAAAGAGCCAGTTGCGGGCGCCGGGTCGCCCCCTCCGGCCGACGTGCCGCTCGAAACGCCGGCCACGGCGAACTGATCCCGCCCGGCCGAACTTCCCCGATTCGAACGACGGATCTGCGTTGATAGCCACAGCCGAACCATTGCGAATCGATGAGCTCGCGCAGCGCCTGCGCGCGGTCGACCCACGCGCGATGCTGGTCCCCGAACGGGCATTGCAGCGGATCATCCGCTTCGAGCGACGCTTATCCACGCTGGACATCGTGGTCCCCCACTCGCGCTGTTACCACACGACGCGAGACCGCCTGATCGACTTCACCAGCCGCTACGAATTCCACCTCAATATCGATCGGGCCACGACCGACGAAGTGATATTGCTGGCCCAACCGGAAGATGATGAGTTGGAGAAGACGCCCGGCAGTTATCTGTTCTATGACGCCTGGCGGCAGTTGTTCCACATCCGGGTGCACCTAGCGTTGCAAGGGATCTTGTTCGGCGACCGGCTGAGCGGGAGCCAACTGTTGGAGGTGCTGCGGCGTTTGGGGCCTGTCGAATACGCAGAGATCCGCGGGGTGTTGCACGCCGACGAGCGGCTGTTGCCGCCGGTCAACCCGGCGTCCGTCCTGGTCGAGTTTGCGGCGACGTTCTTGGAACTCTGGTATTTTGCGCCCGGCGAACTGGCATGGTCGTTCCCCGCGCTCGACGATTACGCTCAAGTCGCCGAGTTGTTGACGGAACATCTCGACCACGAAGCCCTGTTCCGGGCGACTCGGCTGGAGGGGGCCGATTCGTTGGAGGTGATGGAGCGGGTG
>JBGSLW010000135.1:0-8953 GCA_041740495.1 Pirellulaceae bacterium | reverse complement strand
ATTCCCCGACAATTCGTCGCGAATCGATTGCAGTTCGCGTTGCGTCGATTCCACAAACGTCTGGATATCCCGACGCCATTGGTCGACGTCGATCGCCAGCGGCTGCAGTTTCTGGACGTCGTCAGGGTGCATGGTTCGTTTCCATCGAGCGGAACGGGGATCGCGCCAGGGGATTCCGATAACTAGGTTGAGGATTCCAGTTGGGTTTTGACCGCAGACAACAAAGCATTTTGCGACACGGGCTTGTGCAGGTAGGCGCCGAATTCACGGCCCAACAACTCCAGGGCCTTGGATTCCATCGACGTCAAAAAAATCACCGGCAATCGCTGCGGCGTCCCGCGGAGCTCGCTCAGCCGCTCGCAAACTCCATAGCCGTCCAAGCGAGGCATATTGACGTCCAAGACGATCAACGCCGGGTGCTGGGCGAGACACTCCAACGCCGCAACCCCGTCTTCCGCCGTGATCACTTCGTATCCTGCGTCGGTCAAAATTCGCTCGACATGCACACGCACGGCGCGACTGTCATCGACGACCAGGACTTTGGGCCGGGAGGCAGGGGACATAGCTGGGAATTCCGATGAAATACGAGGAAACGGGGAGGGGCCAAACGCTGGCTCAACCCCGTTTGAAAGATATGTCGCGAGATGGCGCATGGACCTAATTTTTTGAAAATTCGCCACGCCCACGCCGGTCCCAACAAACTGTCCCAAGACGCCCCACCCCCTCGGCGCGATCGTACCGATTCGTCGGATCCTAGCGACTGGGTCACGATGATCGCCCTGGAAATGGTGGCGATTCCTGCTACCCACCCGCTTTCCGTACCAGCCCTCCCTGACCGCACTTCCCTGGCCGTGCTCGCCCCACAGTTCTTCCCCGGCAGTGCATCCCTACCACGCTTCCCTACCACGCTTCCCTACCGTGTATCCCTTCCGTGTATCCCTACCGTGTATCCCTACCGTACTTCCCCTCTCCCCCAAGTCCGTGTGCTACAAGGGCTGCCTCTCAAATGTTCTTCCCTTAGGACTTGGGGGAGAGGGACAGGGTGAGGGGGGGCTGCTCCAGCGGCCGCTCGCATCGTCCTGCATCACGAGGCTCGAATTGGCGCTGATGAGTGCAGATGTGTGTTCCTCGTGTCTTGCGTCGTTCGACTGCACATCGGCGCCGAGCGCAAAAGGCCCAAGAGGCGGCTCAACTACCCCTCCCCGGCCGCGTCGTGCGGCCGACCCTCCCGCAGGCTCACCGGAATCTCCACGATCCGCGGGAGGGTAAAGTACTCGGCGGGCAAAACGGTGGGTGAAGGCTCGGTGTCTAGCTGGAAACGTAACGATCCGCTCGGCACGCGAGCGGCATTCGTCCGGTCCGCCGGAGATGCCGTGAACGCTCAGAGATGCCTCGGGTTTGATCCCCGAGGAACGTTCACGTTCAGCCTACACCAAACACGCGCAAACACCCGCGTTCATTTCAAAGCGATGCCTCGGGGTTGATCCCCGAGGAGCGTTCACGTTCAGCATTCCGACATACCCCACCTACCACTGTTCTTCGGCCGAGCCGACGGCTCTCCACCCATTAGGAGCTTCCCGAAGCCGAAACGAGAGCGGATCCCGCGGCGAGCCCCTTCCGCGCGACCGACACCCATCAGAAGGTCAACCGCAGTCCAGCCACAACTTGCCCTTCCGACATCACAGGCCAATAAGTGTACATGTGTATACTTACTGTGCAGCTCAGTCCAAGAAAACGATGAACGCGTTTTTTCTCAAGACGCGACGCGCAATCGACCTGCGCCCGCTTATCGCTCCCTCCTTCATCGTGGGTTGGAAGCCGATTCGACTGGCCGAACCGGAAGCGATCACCGTTTGGCCGTTGGTTTGCAGGATCATTCTCGCCCAAGCATGGGTTTCACCGCCGATTCGGTTCCCGACGTCTTTTCCGCGTTTGGATTCGGCTGCGATACACCGGCGGCAAGATCGCGGCGCTCGAAAGGTTGGTGTTCCACATTCCCAACAATATGACGAGGGAGGTCGCGAAATATCGTTACAATGGAAGGGAACGGGGCCAGCTTCACCGCGCATTACGTCCGGTTATTCGATTGGATCGTCTGTCGGCGCAACAACAACATTTTGCCAAGAGTACGAGGTGTCCCCATGGCCAAAGACCAGTTTTATCGCACCAAACCACACGTGAACGTCAGGGCGGTTAGTTCCTTGCAGCAACTCGGGATGACGCCCATCGGCGCGCGCCAGGTCTTGAATGGCCAGTTGGTTTCAAACCCCGGCGATCGTGAACTCCTGGCCGACATGTTGGCAACCTTAACCAATCCGTCGGGCAGCGACGGCTCCGCGGCGCTCATGAAACTAAAACCGGTTCGGATAACCTCGTATAATCTTTGACGCCGAAGGAAAAGCCACGGCCACCACGGGGTCAGGCCTTGTTGTTTGTTTTTTGAGCCAGTTCAAACTCAAGTCTGGTAAGGTCGCGTTTTAGCTTGGGGTCGCGCGACAGAACCTGTTCCATGCGACGAGTGAGATGACTCACGCTCTCCGGGCGGGTCAGGCCCAGCGGAACCGAGAGTTCTCGTAACGTGGCCGTCGTGACCCGCCGACTGAGCCAGGCAGCGGCAGCCCGAGCGATGTGTCCGTCACCCCGTTGTCCCAGAAACTCAGCATCCATCTGGAAGTAGTCACTGACCGCCGCAAACACCGATTCGGCATCCACCGCTTCTAAAGTGCCAGGGGGCGCTTCCCACGCACCGGATTCAGGTGAATGTAACGACTCACCGTCCAGAAATAACTTTCATCTTCGATCAGTTCCCCCTTGTAGCGCCCTTGGAACATCTCGAAAGATGGCCTGCCGCGCATTTCCGCGCGACACGGCATGATAGATTGCACCGGGATATTCAATGCGAAGCGGGCGGGCCATGCCAGGAGATTGCACTGCCCAAATACAAAAAACAAGGCCTGACCCTATGTTCGGTACGTGCTCAAGCACAGTCCCGGAATTGACCATCCACTTCTGCTCGACGATCCGCCCGAACCGATCCCAGCCGTTGTAGGTCCCAGCGGAACCGTACGAGAGGTTTAAACCATAGGTCGACTGCGGGTGTGCGATTTTCACGATCGTGCCTGCCATACATCAGGTTTCGGTTCCTGACACCTTTTCCTCGGCGGCAGAATTATTCACTCTCGACGGCATCAAGTTCAAAGTCAACTCTCTCGAACAAATTTTCCCAATACTGAGCCCAAAAGTGATTGAGTGTGTCGATCGTGATCGTAATACCACCATACTCGGCAAATACCCACTCGGCGCCCATTAGGCTTCTCAAGCCGTCAGCCAAGCCACATATTCGGTCGCGACGGCTTTGGTCCTCCACCAGATTTCCCGTAACGCAATACTTTTCGGACACATGAAATTCGGTTGTTGTATCCGTCAGATAAAGAAACGCCTTGTCTACCTCTTCACGGCCGAAAGTGATATGGACTATTACTGGCAAGCCCGCAGGCACTATAATCGCTGGATCGAATTCAGCTTGACGATCCAAGGGGCCAGCAAAGTACTTCGTGCTTGCGAATTGATTTAGAAAATCTCGCAGTGCGATGCGGAATCCGACGTTTGCTAGGAATTTGTTGGCACAGTTACTTTTCGACCAAAGCACTAGATCGTCCAACTCGTTTGCATCACGCACTCGATAATCGGATTTGGGAACGCATGAAGTCATCATTATCCCTAAGGTTACAGAAATGTGTCAAAACAACCATCAGTCATGCGAACTCCCCGACCGCTTGAATCGCGATAGTCGACTCCATTTGGACGCTTTATCGTTATCTGAACATCTTCCATAATTTCACGAATCAGTTGCTCAGTCGCTTCCGGAGTCTTGTCGACCCCGAAGTGAGTGGAACCGCGGTCGATTTTCTTTTGGAGCGCTTGGACGCCTCGCGATATTCGAGAACCTTCGCGAGCAGGGCGCCGTGATGATCTGATCAGTTCGTCGATCACGTCCACTCTGCTTTGAGCAGTTACTGGCACTTTGGGATTCCGTCGGGCAAACCTAGGGGACCGACTCATTGTGGGCCCATCGCCCTCAAGCAAAAGTTCACTCCAGACGAATAGGCCAATAATTCTGCCCTGCGATTCCAAGCCCGAATTCCATTCGGTGGCCAACTGGTTCATGGACTCCGCGCCATAGCCGATTGGGTCAGACGCGATTGAATTCAATCGCTCCTGCCCCGCCACGAGTGCGTCCATTGTCACTTCAGGATTATTGCCTGACAAAACGTAGGCTGCTTCTGTCATGGACTTGCCGATCTGCACAGGAGCATCCAGGTAGCCGTTGAGCACGGCAATGACGCCTTCCCGGTAGGTTGTCGGTGGCGTAAACACCGGCGGTACGCTGGAATTCCATGGACCTGGCCTTTGATTGGGCACCCAGGTCAAATCCATTCCATTTCCTTCGGGTGCAATGACCACTCGCAGTCCGCTCGGATCCACTCCTCCATGCACAAAATACCCCTGGTACAGATTCATCCCGTCCACATACCCGATCGGATCGCGAGCGAGGAAGCGGCCGAGGGCGGGATCCCAGTAACGGGCACGGAAATAGTGCAGCCCGGATTCAGTGTCAAGTTCGCGGCCGGTAAACGTGTGTACAGTACCGTACGAAGTACCGCTCTTAGTTGACCAGGCGGCGGTGTAGAACTGAGCCTTGCCGTACGCGTCGTAGTGCATCCGTTCAGCGACTACATTCTGCGAGCCGTACATGACCGCGGTGACGTTGCCGGTCGCGTCCCACAGGTAGTACATTCGGGCGTTGATCGATCCATTGGTATCCGTGTCCCGGATTCCGATGACCGGTGTGTCGATGTAACTCAAGTCCCAAATGTACCGCTCCAGCGGATCGGCGTCATCGTTCAAACGGACTTCGACGATCTGGGAGGCTTCGTTGTAGAAATAGTCGTTGGTGTTTGCACCGACAACTTTTTCGATTCGATAGCTGCGAGCATCGTACTCGTACGTGACGATGACCGTCCCGCTGGTTTCCTTGATCTGTTTCAAACGATTCCAGCCGTCGAAGACGTAGACCTGGTTACCCGAGCCAGACGGCTTGGGAGCTTGGGTCAGATTTCCCGCCGCATCGTGCGCCGGCGCGGTTTGACCGCTGATTGTGCTAACCTCGTTCGCTGCGTTGTGCGTTCGGGTTTGGGTGGCCCCTTGGTTGGTGAAGCTGGACCAGTTCCCATTGCCGTCCAACGTCCAGCTTTGGAAGGCAGCCCCATTGCGAATCATGCTCGCCAGGCGGTCCAGTCCATCGAACGAGTACGTTTCGTTGAGCGCCGAACGGAGCACGTTTGTCCGCGACGTCATGTTCGAGTTTCGATCGTAGGCGTACGTTTCGTGGTCGAGCACAGCCCCGGAATTGACCGTCCACTTCCACTCGACGATCCGCCCGAACCGATCCCAGCCATTGAAGGTCCCAGCGGATCCATACGAGAGGTTTAAACCATAGGTCGACTGGGGATGGGCGATTTTCACGATCGTGCCTGCCACACATCAGGTTTCAGTTCCTGACACCTTTTCCGGGTCTAAAATGCAGTCGACGCTGCCGAGCTGTTGTTGCCTCGAAAAGTTACTTGATTATTTGGTCCGCCAAGCTGGCACAACTGACATTTGATGTCGGATCTCCGAAAGCGGTTTAAGCAAGATTCTCGGCCATTCGACCCTCACAAATTGCAACACGTACTACGAGCGCTCGTGGTCAACCTGACGCCAATCTTGAGCGCCGACTCCAAACTCAAATTCAGCCTGCTCCATCGCAAGTTCGACACTATCGTGATACGTGTCGGTGATCTCTTCTCCCTTGTTGTTGTAGTGTAGCAGGTACACTCCGGGATCGTCCTCCATCTGCGCGATTCGTAGCTCGACCGGCACGGGGGCGGTTTTTCCACGAATGATTGCTCGTACATTCCCTGTCGGTTTGTGGTGCTCCGCTAAGTACACCTGGAAAAGCACTTTGTACCCATTTTCTTTCATTTACAAACCTCAACCACCGATTTTTCGGTCAAATGGCCGTATTCGTCCAGCGCCTCGAAGTGCGCGTGATGATTCAGAGGATTACGTGTTTCATGCGCTCCGTACCGAAATTGGCGGAGGCCATCATCCGATACGAATCGCCCCGGCGACTTTTCTCGATAACCTGGGCCCAGGAACTCTATCGCCCGGTCCATTAAGTCATCCTCATGTATTCGCCCTGCGGGAAACTCTGGCAATCGGGCACGTCTCGCCGAACCCATAAGTGACGCGGCCTTGGCACCAGCGTACACCTCTGCTGCGTCCGTCGCCAAGTTCCGCACACCGGCCAAGGTCTCTCCCTTTGCGATGGATTCGCCAAAGGCGATCTGTGCGCCGGCCCCGATAAATGGAATTCGCTTCAAGCGGTTGTACAACTCGACGTCCGGTTCGGCAGTTGTTGGTGGTGCACCGCCTTGTTCCTCGGTTAGTTGGGCGCGCGAAGCAAGCCCTCGTCGGACGTCAGCGTCCCTATTGCCGTATCCTCCACCGCTGCTCGCGCCAAGCGCCGCCAACGCCCGGCCCACACCTGTGTCCCAAAACGAACCGCCCGGTGCCATTTCGGGAGTAACCGCGAACGTCCCGAAGGACTCCCCTTTGTTGAACAATTCGGTAGCAATAGCCATGGCTTTGTCCCGAGAAACTTCCGCCGGGTCATAGACCACAGTTCCCAATTTCCGCCCGCCAAACATCCCGAAGACGTATTCCGTAGTGTAGACGTCCAGCAACTCAACGCCGCCTTGGTTGCCCGCGTATCTGACGTCCATCCCACTCGGATCCACGCCCCCGTGCACAAAATACCCCTGGTACAGATTCATTCCATCCACGTAGCCGATCGGATCGCGGGCAAGGAAGCGGCCGAGGGCGGGGTCGAAATAGCGGGCACGGAAATAGTACAGGCCGGACTCGGTGTCCCGCTCGCGGCCGGTGAACAGGACATTGTTGGCATATGCCGACGACGAGATCGTTGTCCACGAGCCGTTGTACATCTGTACTTTGCCGAAGGCATCGTAGTGGTATCGCTCCAGCACATTCCCGTTGCTGGCGTTGATCAGCGCCGTCACGTTGCGCAGCGCGTCGAACGTAAAGTAATAACTCTGGTCGAGCGTCCCGTCTGACCCGGTGTCGCGCTTGGTCATCACCGGCGAATCGATGAACGACAGATCCCAGACGAAAACTTGGTTGAGCGTTCCATTGACGCGGACCTCGACGACCTGCGACGCTTCGTTGTGGTAGAAATCCCGGACGGTCGAGCTGATCGTCTTTTGGATCCGGTTCCCGCGCGGGTCGTATTCGTAGGTCGCGATCACCGAGCCGCCGGTTTCCTTGACCTGCGTCAGGCGATTCCACCCGTCGTAGACATAGACCTGATCACCGGTGGTCGCGGGTTTGGGGGCCTGAGTGACGTTTCCGTTTGCATCATGCGACGGCGACGTCTTGCCGCTGATCGTGCTGACCTCGTTGGCGGCGTTGTGCGTCCGCGTTTGCGTCGAGCCCTGGTTCGTGAAACTCTTCCAGTTTCCCGAACCCTCCAGCGACCAGCTTTGATACGCCGAGCCGTTGCGCACGACGCTGGCCAGCCGGTCGAGGCCGTCAAACGTGTAGGTCTCGCTCAGCGTAGTCTTTTGCGGATTCGTCCTAGCGGTGATGTTGGAGTTCCGGTCATAAGTATACTGCGTCCGGTCGCGGACCGTGGAACCGGAGTCGTTGGTCCACTTCTGCTCGATGATCCGTCCGAAGCGATCCCAAAACCCGTACGTCCCGGCCGAGCCGTACGAGAGCTTCAAGCCGCCAGAAATCGCCGGATGGCTGATCGCGACAATCGTGCTTACCCCCAGATAGGTGTACTGAGCGAACTTCGTCGTACCCGCGGAATTATCCGAGATCGCATCGACTCGATTCAGGGCATTGCCGATTCCGCTGGAGGGATAGACGTAATAGACGTCCTCGCCGCCGGGGTAAACCACACCGGTCAATCGGACGTACTTGGCCTCGCCGCCCGTAGCGCCGTCCGCATGCGTGTAGGTGACCGCCGGAG
This sequence comes from Pirellulaceae bacterium, assembly GCA_041740495.1. Taxonomy (GTDB): domain Bacteria; phylum Planctomycetota; class Planctomycetia; order Pirellulales; family Pirellulaceae; genus JANMEB01. The sequence continues at coordinate 855 of JBGSLW010000135.1, read as the reverse complement.
TCGATCCGTCGACTGCGCCGTCGTGCGCCTGCTTAGTCTGACTGACGAGTCCCCAACTATTGTAGCTGTAGGCGAACCGCTCTTCGGCGTACTGGCTATGGAACGTCCCGCTGCGGTGGACGTAGTCGATCGCGCCGGCCAGCGCGCCGGCATTGTGGTAGACGAAATAGGTGCCGATTCCGCCTGGGCTGACCGTTGACTTGATCTTGTAGGCGAGAACACCGCCGTTGTCGTCGTAGAACGTCAGCGTGCGGCCGCTGGAGTCGACGAACACGAACTCGTGGGTCGACGTGTTGTGAGTCAATGTTTCGTGCCCGAAGAACATCGGAGTGTAGGTATCCGCGCCGACATTGATGTAGAACCAGCTCATCGCCGCGCCCGAAGTGACCAACATTTTTGAGGTGTCAATCCCCAAAAAGGTTAGCTTTGGGATATACGGATTCGAGATCCCCAGCCCGCCCAGATTGTTCGACAGGAGCGAGTACCCCGTCCAGGTCGTAGCGATGCCAAACGCGCCGTCGAGTGCATCGGACTGAATGTGGACGGAGGTTGCGCCGACCATTCCATCGAAGTAACGCACGCCCGTTGACGAAGTTCCCAATGCGCCGGCAGTACTGCTCCCCACGCTGCCGGCAAATGTTTGGTGGGGGTCGCCGCCCAAGTCGTAGAAGCTGCTGCCGAACATCGCCGGGTCGCAGGGATTGGTCTGCACGGGGGATGGCAAGGGGACCTCCGCCATCGCCAGCATTTGCCGAGGCTCCAGGAGTTCAATCAAGAAGTCAGAAGTGGTGGGAGGCAGCCCCCCCCCCCCCAATTGTATTGGTGTACGTGTGTACAGTATTGCGGAGGTCGCGA
>JBGSLW010000134.1:0-5901 GCA_041740495.1 Pirellulaceae bacterium | reverse complement strand
GTCCCAAAACACAGTTTCGCGTCCGATTGAGATCTGCCGCCTGGCGCGTGCCTGCGGTTTCCGGATTTGGATGCGCGAATAAACCGCAGGCTTGCGCCAGGCGGCTAATGTTTTGGGACAAAGCCTAGTATTCGCGTTTTTCACCTGGGCTGCTGACCGCTTCGCGCTCCAAGCTCAGTTTCCACCGTTCGCGTGCGGAGAGGGGGCCGCAGTTTGCGGGCGCGATGGAGCGCAGCATGTTCCCTCCCCGGCCGCATCGTGCGTCCGACCCTCCCGCGGGCTAACAAGGAACGCTACCTTTCCGCGGGAGGGTAAAGCGGACAAATGCACGACCGCCGCATCGGGCTTGAGGCGCGCAAAAAAATGCGGCCGTAAACGGCCGCATTTGGTTTTCCATACGGTTCCGGACGGGCTCGACTAAAGGCCTATCCGAAAGCTTACCGACCCCCTCACCCTGCCCTCTCTCCCGCGGCGGGGGAGAGGGTAATCGAAGAGGCTCTAAAAGTCGTTTCCGCCGAAGGCGCCGCCCATTTCCTGGCTGGCGATAGGGATCAGCTTCAGAAACCCGTCTTGGATTTCAAATCGCATCCGCATCCCGTCGTCGATGACTTCGGACGAGATCGTGATCCGATCGTTCCCGTTTTTGGTGATCGTCTCCGCCATTTTCTGGACAAGTTCTTTATTGTCCGGGGTCACTTCTGCGACGAATCGCATGATCGGCCCCAGGAACGCGTTGAACTGGGAGAGAGCGGCGCCGCTGCCGCCGGCGCTCCCTTTGTTCTGCATCGCTTCTTCCAGCAACTTGATTCCGTCGCCGCCCAACGTCAGGTAGGCGTTGTCGGCGCTCAAACCGATATTCAGCGACAGGCTATCGCCGAAGATTTTGCGTGCCGGTTCTTCCGTTTCCGGGATCGTCACGTCGATCTGATGGAAGGTGCCCAAGCTGTTCTTGGCGGCGTTCATCTTGACCGAAAGCTTGTCGCCCGCCTTCGATTTGGCCAATTCCGCGAACCGTTCCAGGCTGTCCTGCAAGCTGTCGGCATCGTTCAATTGCACCGCCAGCGCGACGTTCATTTTGGGGCCGTCCATCTTGCCGACGAGACCGGCGTGCATTTCCCCGCTATCGATCGTCTTGCTGACCGACGCGAAAAACGAGGAGACAAATCCCTTGATGGTATCCGCTTCTTCGGCCGTCAGATTTCCTTCCTCGCCGATCTTCTCCGAAAGGGTTTTCTCGACTTCGGCCATCATGTTTTTGGCGTATTGGGCGTCGTCCCCGGTGATCGCGTTCCCCAGCACGGCGTTGAAGGCGGAGCCCTCCAGCAAAAAGCCGGTGAACTTGGGCTTGGTGTCCTTGGAGGCCATCATCTTCTGCGCCAGGTTGGAGCCTTTCTCGCCGACCATCCGAGCATCGAAGTTCAAGGCGTGCGCGTCTGCTTTGATCGCGAAGCCGATGTCCAATTCCGCCGTTTCGTTGATGAAGCTCTCCATCTGCGCCATCTGGTATTCGATATTCGAACGTTGGATTTCCGCCAACTCTTCGGGCATCTGCTCCAGATTCTGCTCCATCCCTTCGCGGATCATTTCCATCGCCTGGCCGCGCAATTCAGCCGGAATGTTCTGTCCGTACACGCGCGCGGCGATGTTGTATTTCTCCGGCAAATCTCCCAACAACGACAGCGGTGCACTCGGCAGCTCGCTCAGCCGCTCCGCCTGGTTGGCGATGAAGGCAAATCCGTTGCTCTCCTTGACGGAGAATTCGGTCCCGTCGTTGGTCAGGATTTTGGTGATATCGCCTTCTTCGCTCACATCGGCGAACTCGGCGATCTTGTTCAAAAAGTCATCCAGGTTGGTGACCGGCACAAACGCCACAAACGCCGGATCGGTCCGCCCCTCTTCAAAGAACAACATCGCACCGATCGGACGCTCGAAGTCGACCCCCTTCAAGAATTCCTTGGCTTGCAGGTTGATCATCCCGGCAAACTGGCCAAATCCCGATTCCTTGAACAAATACCCGATATCGGCCAGCTGTTCTTTGAGCGGCGTGATCGAGATCACCACCGCCGGCTGCTGGTCCATCCCCGTCTGCGCGGCCGCACGGTGGGCCAGCGGAGCGGATACCAAGGCGATCGCGGCGCACGCGGCGATCATCGCTTTGCGAGAGAACATTGTCACACGAGAATACAATTTCACAGTTTTTCTCCAGAACGCTTAAACCCAAGAAAACTGCCCTGAAGCCCGAACGCCTACCGGCGCAATCCAGCTCGGCAGTTGGACTCGACACGCATCGATTGTTGTAACCTTGCCGTCATTATTCGGGAACGGCGGACCCAGAGCGCGAGGCGGGGGTGCCGACATTTGTACCACCCAAGTCCCGGGGAGGTTTCAAGGAACTGCGGATTCCCCGGTTGGTAAGCAGCTTAACGCTCGCGGAATACGATCCGACCCTTGGTCAGATCGTAGGGAGAGAGTTCGACCCGGACTTTGTCGCCCGGCACGATCCGAATGAAGTTCTTTCGCATGCGGCCCGCAACATGGGCCAGGACTTGTGTCCCCGACTCCAATTCGACACGAAACCTCGTATTGGCCAAGGCCTGCGTCACTGTTCCTTCCACTTCAAATGCTTCGTCTTTGGCCATGGAGCCTCCGTCAGGGGATCGAATCTCGCGGCGCGCACCGCGTGCGCCGCAACAACCACGAATAACGGTCCGATCGGAAATGCCCTGATCGGAAATACCGTGGTCGGGAACACGGAGATCAGAAATTCAGCGTTCGGGCGAAAAAGCGCCCAAGCGATCGAACTCAGCCGGGATTCACGCATATTCTACACTTGGGGATGGCCCGGAGTCCAGCGAGAATTCCCGGCGGCCGCCCCCATCCGCCCTACAATTCCCCCGCCATTTTGGCTAGAGTAGTCGAGCGGTCCGGGGACGGGTTCAACTTCAGATAACGAAAGGTCGCGCTGCGTGGGGACGAAGAAGACTGGTAAGGGTCGTCGAAAAGTCGGGCGTAAGAAACGTCGCATGCGCGCTCGGATCCGACACCGCAAGAAATAGCCGCGTTTCCACGTGAATCGGCCTCGCTGGGTCGGATACCTCTTGATCCTTTTGGCCGCCGGGCTCTGGAGCACCAGCGGCTTCTACGCAAAGTCACCCATCTTCGACGCGTGGCCACTGGAGTCTCGCGGCGTCGTGCTGGCATTTTGGCGAGCCACCTTCGCGGCGCTGACCCTGGCATTCTTCGTGCGGAGACCCCAATTCCGCTGGCCCATGCTGCCGATGATGGGCTGCTTCACCATCATGAACTGGCTGTACCTCTCCTCGATGGTCCAAGTCGAGGCGTCCATCGCCATCTGGCTCCAGTCCACCGCACCTGCCTGGGTCTTCTTGTTCTCCGTCGTCGTGCTCCGCGAACGCGTCGTCCCCCGCGATTGGTGGATGCTGGCCTGGTCGATCGCCGGCACCCTCCTGATCCTCCTCCCTCAAGTCGGCCGAGCCCCCGCACAAGGACTGGTGTTCGGTCTGGCGTCCGGGTTGACGTACGCCGGCGTGGTCGTTTCCCTTCGCTACCTCCGCGACTGCGATTCGGCCTGGCTGGTGTTCCTCAACCATGTCGCCGCGGCCCTGGTGTTTCTGCCGTTCGCGCTCCGCAGCGGAATCCAGCCGACGGCGGGACAACTGGCGTTCCTGTTTTGTTTCGGCGCCGGACAGATGGCGGTTCCGTATCTGCTATTCGCCCGCGGACTCCGCAGCATCGCCGGCCACGAGGCCTCTTTGATCGGACTACTGGAACCTATCCTCTTGCCCCTCTGGGTCTTTCTCGCTTGGCGCTCGCACCCTCAATATCTTCCACCGGATTGGACCACGCTCGCCGGCGGCGCGATGATCCTGGTTGGACTGGTCCAACGCTACGCCATCAACTTCCGCTATCGAACCCCACAGCCGCCGCTGCAGCCAGCCAACGCGACCGATGATCCAAGCCAATCTGACCGCAGGTAACACAGATTCACGCAGATCGGATCGTTGTGCGTCGTGATAGATCCGGGGAAGGGTGAAGGGCTAAGAGGGTAAAGGTGTCGTTAAAGGGGCTGGGTTTAGCTGGAAGCGTAACCATCCGCTCGGCAAGCGAGCGGCATTCGCTCGATTCCCCGGAGCCACCACAAGCAAACGCAGATGCCTCGGGGTTGATCCCCGAGGAGCGTTCACGTTCAACCTACGGACCGCGGCCCCACCCAATCGGTTCGTGCGTAGAGATGCCTCGGGGTTGATCCCCGAGGAGCGTTCACGTTCAACCTACGGACGCGCCCCACCCTTCACTCTTCTTCGGCCGAGCCAACGACGTGCCAGCGCACAGCGGCATCCCGAGGCCGAAACGAGAGGTGCGTCGGTACAGCAACCTGTCCGTTCTACGGGCGCCCGACGCATTTCAACCGCAGATCGACCAAACTTGCGCAGAATGCTAAGTTCCCGACGATTAGTATACGTGTGTACACTTATTGATGACAAGACGCAGGAACGGCGGGCGTCGATGGCCAGCCCGCGGCACCATTCTTGTTTCAGCCGCCAACCAAACGGTTGTACAGCTGTGCATAGGCGGCGGCGATGGTCGAGTTATCCACGCTAGGCGCTCGAAAGTTCCGCGACTCCGCACCCTGCTCCAGCAAGCGGATGGTCGCCCGGGCCAATTCATCGCGAGCCCCCCAGGGGACGCAACGCACCAGGTTGCGGTCCAGCTGAGGATCCAGGGCCGATTCCGGAGCAAATGTAACTACCGGGATGCCATGGGCGATCGCCGTCAGGGACGCCGGCGAAAGTCCACTGCGGCTGGGATCCCACAACACATTCAACTCCAATAGCTGCTGCCGAATCGGACTCGCCGGTGGGAGCCAGAGGTAATGATCGCGGCTGGCGATCTGCCGAGCATACCGCTGCAAGTCGGCTTGCTGTGATCCGCTCCCCCACAGCACCAACCTCAGGTCCCGCACCCAATGCGCCAGATCGGTTGCCCAGACCAGGTGTTTCAGGCCGCAGCGAACTTCGAATGGGGAGACGACGCCGACCAAGGGGACGGAGTCGTCGACCTGCAGCGCCGCCCGCAATCCGGGGACTCGCTCGGCGGGAAGCGTCTCCCGCGCATCGAAAGTCCAGAAGGCGTGCAGTCCGGCAGAATCGCAGTCGGCATCCGGTCCATTTCCGCCGTCGACCACCAGTTGCGGCCGGCGCCGCTGTCCCAAGAGCCTACCCCAAAACCCGCCGGCCCCGTCACTCTGCCCTCTCCCCGGCAGCGGGGGAGAGGGTAAAGGGATAGGCTCTAGAAGCCGCGACATCCAGCGGAAATCGGAAGTCGGCGGATTGTCGCGATGGTAGCGTACGATCCACCGCGGCACGGAGCGGCTGGACAACCCTGCCAAGGCCCAATCGACAACCCGAGCCGCCTCCGCCCCCCAAGCGTGCAACAGATCGATCCGCTCCCGCCGGATCAGCCGCCGCAGCGCCCAGGCAGCCCCCAACCAGTTGCGGCGAAGCGACGGCAACGGGCTTAGAGGAAAACTTCCCAGCCCGCCTGGTAGGAATTCGAGCCCTGCCGTGCTGGTCGAACCGAATCGGATATCGAACGGTTCGCTGAAGGCGGGGACCAACAGCGCCGCTTGTTCACCGTAGCCAAACGGGAGAAAGTCGCTGACGACGTGGAGGAGCTTCGGCTTCACGTTCGTACCCGCGACGGCGGCTCCCGCAACTGGCGAATCCATTGCTCGGCACGACTTGCGATCTCCGCCACGTCGCAATGCTGAGCCACCCAGGCCTGCGCCGCCGCCAGTTCGGGCGCCGACCGATCCGCGGCCAACGCAGCGGAAATTCCAGCGGCCAACTCCCCCCGCGAGTTCCCCGCGAAGGTCCGCAC
>JBGSLW010000133.1:0-16910 GCA_041740495.1 Pirellulaceae bacterium | reverse complement strand
AACCATCGATGTTCCAACATGACTGAGCTGCTGCAGGACGTTTATGATTACCTCGAAACCAACAACCACCACTATTTCGAACTGCATCGTGTCTTCGATCATGCCGCATAGCGCTTCGATCGAGATGTGGGCCTATTTAGGTGCGAGAACTACGTAAAATGACAGGGAATGACAGGGGTAGAACCATGCAAACTCCTCGTTTTGCAGCCAAGACTTTAGTGGGAATGGCAGCGGTTCTCGCGTTGCTAGTGGCGATGTATATCTTAATGGTGCCGAAACGACCTACTGGCCATCACCCAAACGATAATTTGTTAGGGCAGAGCGAGGCCGATGGCACGACATATATGGCTACAAAGTGGCTGCCTTCAATCACAATGTGGAAGGCGGGGTCGGCATTAGGCACAATTGACATTCTACCTATTCAACCGTCTGGCGCCGCGCCAATTGGCGCCTACTGCTTGTTTGATGTTGATCATGACGATATCTCGACGTTTCGGGCCGCAACGAATGAGATTTGTGCCGTGGCGTACGAAAGCATTGAAGGTAGCATTGAACGGAATCGCCAAATGCTCATATTGTTTGATCCGGGCCAGCTCACGGCGGAAAAATACTATGAGTCAAACTTTCTGGAGGTGCAAGTCGGGGAAGGGCTGGCAAACTACCGCCCGTTAGTGGTGTTGTTTTTAGATCGTCAATTTGCCACGAGATTTTATTTAGTATGTGTGCGAGGTTTAAACGAGGACGTCGTGCCAAGGATCGAGCAAGCGACCCACCTCAGGTCACTCGTTGGCGCCCTTGGTCAAGAGTTGCCCGTCGTTGTTCTAACGGATGACCTTGCACGATTTGACTTGGCCACGGAAACGGGGGATGCGGCGCTTGGCGAGCTTCAAAGGGGCGGAGTCATGAAGTTTTTGCAACCTAATTATCACGACACAGGGGGTTGGCCGGGTGTCACAGATGTCGGCAATTCGATGTGCAACGGAGTGTTTTTGGCCGGCGACGCGAAGCAATGGCAAGCTTGGTGCGTATTTCTTGGTGCGTACGGTCTGGGTTCGACAGGAAACCACGAATACTGTCATCGACCAGTCGGTGTGGGGGCGGTGCTCGAGATGGGCCCCTCCAAGTTTCCGCGGTTGTCAGGCAAAGTCCGACGAGGCGCGTCAACGGACTAGGCAAGAGTGCTGTTCCTCGAGAATCATCTATGGTTTCGGATCAGGATTCCAATCGCTGATCGGTAGCGTCCGTCAAGTTGTGCACAGTGTACATCCCATGTTGATCGCGAGCGTCCGTCACCTACACGGGGGTAACGGGGGCTAGCCTTGGCGATGTGATCTTCTCGGCGAATGGCATCGACCGTCCAGGTTTGTTGCGGATTGCTGGCCAGCCAGCGATTGGGGAGTGAACTTTGATGCGCGAAACGGAATTGGCCATTGGCCATTCAATTTCAAACACCCGTTTATCGCGCCGAGTGTTAACCCCGCTGTCCAAAAATGTGCACGGTTCGAACTTTCGACACGCTGCTTAACACGCTCCGACCATTTGTGTGTCAACCGGCGTGCCCTAAGTTCGATACCTGTTCACGCGACTTGACCCCCTACCGGATGGGACGCGAACTGCGGAAGTGCTGGTGGGACAGGGACTTGCGGAGAGATATCGCGCGCGACAAGTTATGAAGAGTGTTGCGCCAGGGGCGGTGCTGATTCTTACGCGATTCGAAAGAAAAACTATTTGTACGCAATTTGACAGAAACTACCGTCGAAGGAGAGAAATGTGAGCGTTTTTACTCAAATTCGATGGCGTCGAATTACCACCTTTGTGTGCGCGCTGGTTGTGTCTTCTAATATCTTGACCGCATCGGCATTGCCTCAAGTGGACGATTCTACCTTTCCAAGTGATTGGTCCATGCGGCAATTAGAAGTGATGGTGCATCTCAAAGATCTGGGTGCCGCATTTCGCGAGGGAGAAAAAGGGTGGGAGGCAAGCTTAGTAAAAGTGTCTAACGCTTATGACGAATCGTTTTGGGCAGGGTCTAGTAATGATTTATCCTCGCTAGCGGAATTGCCGATTTACGCTGTCGAATTGGCCGGAGATGTAGTCACGGATGGTGACGTCGAGGCGCTATCGCGGCTTGCAAATATCACTTCTCTGACAGTTAATGCAAGGAAATCAAGAGTTAGTTCAATTGCACTACGCCGTCTCGGGAAAATGACCAATTTGCAGGAGCTTGTTATCGGCTCACCGGCTGCCGATATCGACGTGCTTGCTCAAATATCCGCGAACAAATCACTCGGGTTGATTTGTTTGATGTATTGCGAACTAACGGCTGACGGTGTTCGATTGCTTAGTCGAATGCCAAGGCTGAGAGAGGTCGGACTTGTGTCTGTCCAATTGAACCAAGACGCATTTGATGAACTTTGTAAACTTGTTGAGATCCAGGCACTGAGTCTTGAGTATCTCGACATTCGACCTCTGAGGACATCGGGGATAAGCTCGCTTGGGGCGCTAAAGAAGTTGCGATTGCGTGGATTAAAGGTTCCAGATGACTTTTTCGCATGCGTTGGGAATTTGCGCGGCTTGACTAGCCTAACCATCCTTAAGACAAAGATGGTGGATCGGGATTTCGAGTGTGTACTACCGGCAGTTGCGGGAGGAGCTGGGACTAACGGGGCCGTACTTGAGTTGGATCTAGCGGAAACGAGGATCGGCGATGCGTCAGTGAGTATCCTGATTGATTCCAGCAAATTTCATATGGATGCTGCAACCATCTATTTACCAACATCGGTATCGGAGGAAGCGGTGAAGTTGCTAAAATCTTCGCGGCCTAAATGGCGTATTTGTCGCGATTAGTCACGAGCGTTCGGTCGAACGTATGTAGCCAACAATGTCTGCCTGAAGAGTCTTAAATTCTGTGTCCACATGGAGGGCCCAAAGGGTAGTGAGAGGAGGTTCAGGTGGCAGTACGCGGCGATTTGGCCGTTCGAAGAAAAAGAATTGGCGGGAGGTGATGAGCGCATTCGGCAGCAGCGGACTGTCGGTTCGGATATTTTCTGTCGACACGGACTTGGCGAGGCCATTTCAAACACCCGTTCCTCGCGCCGAGTGTTAATCCCGCTGTCCAAAAATGTGCACGGTTCGAACTATGGACACAGGGGTTAATACTCTTTTCGGGTTTGAGTGTTAATTCGCATCCCGTAAGTTCGATACCTGTTCACGCGACTTGACCCCCTACCGAACGGGACACGAACTGCGGAAGTGCTTGCGGGACAAAGACTTGCGGAGAGATATCGCGCGCGACAAGTTATGAAGAGTGTTGCGCCAGGGGCGCTCCTTCTCGCGGAAGAAGTAGTGGCCGCTGCAGTGCTGGCCCGTGATGTGCTTGGCGACGGCGCTCAGCGATTTGTGGACCTCGCCTTCGTACTCGAATCTCTTCTCGAGCACGGCGACCGCGAGCATTTTCCCTCTGTACTCACGCGTGATCACAGTGCCAGGGATCTGAACAATATGAAAAAGATAGGCAGCAGCCATTTCGAACAAGTCTGCGTGCAGGTAGCGCCCGCCAAATGTCGCCAACGGCTGGGCGACGGCCGATTGGAGCAACGCGACGTCGCGAATTCCACCATCGCCGCCGTACGTCTCAATCAAGCTTGATGGAGCCGGAGCACTTCAAAAAGTTGCAGAAACCGCGGATCTCGCTCCATCGATTATTCCGCCAACTTCTTCATCGCCCTTCCGAAACGACGATGCACATCGTCCAACGCCTTTTCAAACTTCCTATCCGTCTTTGCGTCGCGAACCGGCGTGAGCACGAGACATTGTCCATCAGAGACAATCTCAAACGGCGTGTCAGGTGTAGCTCGGATAAGCTCCAGAATGGCCTTGTCGATTACGAGGGCATAACTGTTGCCGTGCTTTGTGAGGCTCTTGATCATATCGACACCGAAAACTGGTTGACACAATGGTACTACATTGTACCACCATGGCGAGAGTCGTCAAGCAATTGCTCCCTGGGAAATACCGGTCGGTATCCGAATCGTTCCCCCAGGACGATTGCCTCCGAAAAAATCATGATGCCCGAGTCAACCTGACCATCGGATCTCGTCATGTACGTCGTTTGCATGACAGGTATTTCAGGCGACTCTTGTGCCCAACAGGCCTTCCCAGCGAACAGGAAGAGTAGAATGCACGACATAAGTGGTGTTGGCTTCATAGATTCCTTTCGATCAAGGTTGCAAATCTGGTGATCGCAGGTGTCGATACGCTTTTGCACCTTGCGCTCGGCGAATATTCTCGCTTTGAACTCAAAATGGACGCAACGTCGACCATTGTCAGCTAGCAATTGACTTGTTATTGATGTTTGCACGGCAAATGAGCCTGGGCGGGGCGCGATCCGTACGTTATATAAGTGTACGCATGTACATTACTTGGCTCGCTGATTCTAGCCGCGCGCATCTGCGTTAACTGCGCCGAAGGTTCGGTGACGAACGCGACACCCGGACGATCGCTTGGGGCCGAAAACGAGCTGGAGTTGCAGCAGGCGATCCCCGGGTGCGTGGAAATGCGGATCGTTACCCTTGGCCGCGTGCTTCACGCCAATTCTTGACCCGGTTCTGCGGATCCCCTAAGTTGAGACAAGGAAGTGTGAGAAAGAGCGTTCGTTTTGGAGAGATAGTTCGCGCGTGGGGTCTGTTTTCTATCGACTGGTGGGTGGTTTACTGCTGTTGGCCGCCGGTCTGAAGCTGAAGCAGTTGCTGGAAACCCCCGTCTTAGGGGAGGCCGCGTTCTCCCTGCATTTCTGGGGGGCTCTGCACGCCCAGTTCGAGATCGTGGTCGGGGCGGTGCTGGTTTCGGGGATCGCTCCGCGGTGGAATCGAGCCCTGACGCTGACGACCTTCGGAGTGTTTACCGGCGTGAGCGGGGTCCAGGCACTGCAGGGTTTGAAGTCGTGTGGCTGCTTCGGGGACGTGACGCTCGATCCATTCGCCGTGTTCCTGCTGGACTTGGGCATTCTGGCGATCGCGTTGTCGCCTGTGGGAGCGGCGGACTCGTCGGCAACGGTCGACCGAGGGAAGCCGTGGATGCGGACGACCCTGTTCATCCTTTTGATCGGGCTGGGCGCGGCGGGCGTGGCTGGCTGCGTCCAGTACTGGGAGCCGATGCGGCTGGGTGTTTTGGAACAATTCGGTCATGACGGCGATGCGATTCGGCCCGATCACCGCTTTTATGCGATTGATCCAGACAGCCTGCTGGATCGAACATTCACCCTGGCAGAGCATATGACGGAGGGCCAAGCGCTGCTTCAGGGGAATTGGGTGGTGGTTTTCCATCGTCCGCGCTGCCCGCATTGCGAGTTGACCTTGGAGCGCGTCGTCGAACAGGGGATGGCTTTTTTCCGTGCGCCGGCCAATGCCCGTTTGTGCCTGGTCGATCTCTCAGGTCTCGGCAAGAAAGTCGAAGCCAACCCGGGGCTGGCCGCGGTTCAGCCTCCGGTGCTGGAATCGACGCTGAGCCACGACTATCGCTGGGTGGTCGAAACGCCGTTGGTGGTGTATTTGGCCAATGGCGTGGTGGTGGCATGTGCCGACTACGAAAACCTGATGGGTTCACAATAATTCCGTCGCAGGATTCCATTCGCATCGCTTCTGCCAACATGATTCTTCGCCACACGACTTCGAACGCGTTCCATGGGGGATGCCTACTCCTGTTGGCATGGTCGGCTGCCGCGTTCGGACGCGGCGACGAGGGGAGTCTGCTGCAAGCTTTAGCGCACCGGCACTTGGCCAATCGCCAGGCTATTTTGACTTGGTGGGGCGAGGCCGAGGTCACCTGGCAAACGGGATCCCAGGAAGCCCTCACCGCGCGGCAGGGCAAATTGCAGTTCGCTTGGGACCGACTGAACCAGCGGCAAGCTTATCGTTTGGATTGGAGCGACAACTCGCCGAACTCCGCGGCCGCCGGGGCAGGGGAGAGCCCGTTGCGCCGGCAGGCTGGCCTGCTGACCGCGACGACCTACCTGCACTCGGCCGCCGGAGGATTGATCTTCGATTCCACCGACGACTGGGAGATCGACGAGGCCGAGTTGATGCGTGCGTCACTTGAAGCCCGGCGGTTCTTTCCCGAACTCCTGCTGTCCTGCGGGGAGCGGACTCCCGAGGAATTGTGGAATCTGCTCCTATCGCCCGAACCGCGCGGCGTCGAGCTGGCCGAGGATCCGGTGCGCGTCGAGCAATCGGGATTCGAAGTTCGAATCACCAAAGCCAACCCGATCATCCCCAACGTCGCGACGACCTGGACGTTCGATTTGAGCCAGGGAGGGCAGCTTGTGGCCCTGGACGTGGTCGGGCCGCGCGATCGGACGACGTGGGAGTACGCGTACGCACAGATCGATGAAATCTGGCTGCCGACGCGAATCCGATACACACGGCGGTCGCGTTTTCCGCAGCCAGCAGGCGATACCGAGGTCCAACCGTTGTCGGCGGGAGCGACCAATGTGGCCGCATCGCCCGACTCCGACGTCGGCCCCCAGTTGATTTGCACACTCGAAATTCGTACCGCCGGGGTGAACGGCGGCGGCGGCGACGATCAACTGCAAGCGCCTTTTCTTGGATTGATCGATGGAGAGACATTGCACGACTTGCGGAGCGGTCAACACTTCAGCGTCGGCAAAGAACCGCGCGCGGCGGCGAATGCACCGCCGGCGAAGTCGGAACCCGCGAAGGTGGGTCTCCGTGTTTCCAGCGGGCGGCGGATCGCGGTCGTCGCCGGTTGGCTACTGGCGATGGCTGCCGCTCTCCGGCTGGTCTGGGGATCTTGGCGCAAGACCGCCCATCTGCAACTCCCGACGATCCCCTGGTGGGCCGTGCTTTGCGGCTTGGGTTCGTGGCTGGCGGTGGGGGCTGTCGCCTGGCAAAAAGCCGAATCGCTGCGGGTGGCGGCCTTGCGCGACTCCCAACCGACGCCGACCGGGCAGCGCAGCGCTTTTCGCACGATGCGCTCGCACGGCATTCCCAGTCCGATGGACAGCGTGCTGAAGGCGTTACCCGGAACCCGGGAGCCGAGTCTCGATGATTTGGTCGGATTCCTGCGCGAACAAAGCTTGTCGGCGGCAAGGCGAACGCTCCCCTTTGCGGAGCGCGAGCAACTGCGAACGCCGGCGATCGTCGAACTCGATTCGCCGCTTCAATACTATTTCGCTGAGCGGAGTCCGGACGGGGAGCTCTTGCTGTTCGACTTATCGCAGGGCCGTGGCTTATGTCGCCCGGAGGAGCTCGCCGCCAGGTGGACAAACGAGGTGATCGAAGTGCCGCGCGATCCCGCGTTCGTATTCAAGCCCACGCGCCTGGACGCCGATGCACCTGCCCTCCAGTTCGAAACACTCTACCAGGACCTGGGACCGACACCGCCAGGCAATGAAGTCCACTACCGTTTTGCGGTGCGCAACGTCGGTCGCGCACCCTTGCAGCTCGACCGCGCTTACGCCGACTGCAGTTGCCTCCGCGTGGAAAACACGCAAGCAACGATTGCGCCGGGCGAACGAGGCGAAGTCGTCGCGATTTACGACCTCCGCAAACGAAAAAGTGTGGGGGAGTATCAGCACAACGTCACCGTGGAGACCAACGATCCAGTGCTGCCGTACGTGACGCTGACCATTTTCGGCAACAACAGCGCCAGGATGTCCTGGTCCCCGTCCGCTATCGAATGGGGGACCATCCCGCAGGGAGAAGCTCGACAGCAGCCGCTACTCCTGGCGTTCCACGGGGATGACGCGGTCGACGGTGCGGTGGTTGGCTTACAATCGCGCATGGAACACATTCGCGGCGAGGCACATCCGATTCGGGGAGCCGAGGAACTGCAGGACCTCGGTTTGAGCGATTTGACGCCGCGCGCCCCATGGGTCAACCGATGGTTGGCGATGGTCGACATCGCCGCGGATGCGCCGCTCCAAGAGTCGTTCGCGTCGGACCTGGTGATCTCGACCAACCTGGTCGGATACGCGCAAGTCCGAGTCCCCCTGCAGGGAGAGGTGGGACCGCCGGTTCGTGCGTATCCCGCGACCGCCGTGGCGGCTTCGACGCCTGGTCCACAAGCGACGCGGGGGCTGGTCTGGTTGGCGGGGCCGGAATCGCGTCCCTTTACCTTAGTTCAAATCGAATGCCCGGAGACCGAATTGCGATTCGAGTTTGATGTGGCGCTCCGAGCCTCGCGACACCGTGTGGCGATCGAATCGACCGGGGAGTCCTCCCGATCGGAATCCCCGAACCGACCGTTTCCCTGTATTGCGACCATACGCTATGACGATGGTTCGACCGCCGACGTCGCTTGGAATGTGCTGCTCGTCGACTTCAACGCGAAGAACTGAGATGGTCTTTGGGGGGCGCCTGGGTGGCTCGACCTGCCAGGAGTTTCGCGGAAAAATACGCGATCGAGATCCCGGCCAACGCTCCGAACAAATGTCCTTGCCAAGAAACCTGGGCATCGGGGCGCGGCAAGACTCCCCACAATAGCGTGGTCCCGTAGACCATTCCGACGATCAGCGAAATCAGAATCGACGTTGGTCGCCGTTCAAAAAACCCGGCCGCGATATGGAAGGCAATCAACCCGAATACCAAGCCGCTGGCCCCGATATGGTTGGTGTTCCCCGGACCTCCCAGCCACAACAAGCTGCCGCCCAACAAGATGATTCCAGCCACCACCCAGGCCGACGTTGCGCGCGACCCCGCCAGCAGACTCAAGAGCAGCAATAGCGGGACCGTGTTGCTGATCAAGTGCCACAAGTCGCGGTGGAGGAACGGCGCCGCGACCACGCCCTCCAGCCCTGGCCAGGCTCGCGGTCGAATGCCGTAATGACTCAGGTCGAAAGCCGATACCAGGCTATCCACCAAGAATACCGCCCAGATCAGCCCGATGAAAATCAGGACTCCTTTGAGTTCCTGACGGATGGTGTGAATCGTCATGCGCCCATTGTAGCGAGGAACAGAGTGGCGCGACGCTCCGCGTCGGGGAGCCTGTAGTCCGCTTGAGAAATTCTACGAGCGATTCCACGACGCGGAACGTCGTGCCACAATAATCGGTGGGCGACTATGCGGCCCGTGTGGACATTTCGCGGTTCGTTGTCGCGACTTGGATTGATTCCATCGCCAGGACTTCATCGGCCAGGCGGCGATAGTCCTCGGCGCCGTGCGAACCGGGAGCGTATTCGAAAATCGACCGGCCAAAGCTCGGCGCTTCCGCCAGACGAACGTTGCGGCGGATGCGCGATTCAAAACAGCGAATCGACTGCCAGGGCGACGCGCCTTGCGGCCGAGCGAAAAACTCGTGCACGTCGCCGATCACCTCGTTGGCCAGCCGAGTTTGGTTATCACACATGCAAAACATTACACCGGAGGCGCGAAGGGTCGGGTTCAGCCTCCGCGTGACCAGTTCCACGGTGTGCAAAAGCTTGCTCAAACCGTGCAAAGCGAGAAAATGCGGCTGCATCGGCAGAAACACCTCGTCGGCGCTCGTCAATGAATTCAAGGTGAGGATGCCTAAGGAGGGGGGACAATCGATGATCAGGTAATCCAGATCGCTGATCGAGTCCTTCAATTTGTCCCGCAGAATCGTCTCGCGGCCCACTTCCCCCGCCAACTCCAATTCGGTCGCGGCCAGATCGAGGTGCGACGGAGTCAACCAGAGGTTGTCCGCGATCGTATACCGAGCCGCCGCCAACTCCGCTTGGCCGGTCAGCACATCGTACACCGTAGATTGACCGCGGTCGGCGACCACGCCCAGATGCAACGAGGCGTGGGCCTGCGGGTCCATATCGATCAACCAAACGCGGCGGCCGAGCGTCGCCAGCGCGGCGCTCAAGTTGACAGCCGTCGTGGTTTTTCCCACGCCCCCTTTTTGGTTGATAATCGCGATGGATCGCATGGCGTGTTCCTCCGATGGCAGGCTCCGTGCGGGCGGAGTATAGAGAACCCTGCCAGGTCGTGCCAGAACAAGTTCGGCCGGAATCGCCAGCTAGCGATCAACAAAAAAACCCCCTCGAGATGCGTCGCTCGCGAGGAGGTATTTCGGGTATTGTGATGGGAGGGGAACAATTGGGGACAATTGTTCTACGATCGGGAGATCTAGAACACGTCCAGGATGAACTGGTGCCCCCAATGGTACCGCCGCGGCGACGGGTACTCATTGTGCCAGGCCCGGTTGTACACGGGGACTCGCATTTCGGCGGGATACCGGTGGTACATGTTGTCCGAGCTGCGGAAGTACTCGTTGCCCCAATAGTTGTGGGGATAGTAGACGTACGGATAGTGGTAGAAACGCGTGTAGTCTTGGGCGGTGTAGTCACCACCCCACGAGCGACCGAAGGCTCGGTCCTGCCCGTGGGCAGACTGCAGCTGAGACGTGACCGCCAGGGCCACTGCGACTCCTGCGATAATTGCAAAACGGCGAAACATGCCTGGAACCCCCAATGTGGCCGAACCGCGGATCTGGTTTGGTTCCCCGCCGCAGCGCCTGAAAGGGTAGGGCGGGGTTGTGATCGGGGCGCTGTGGAATCCCGGCTGGGACCGCGGATCCTCTGCGCCTGCAATGTCCATCGGCGGCGTTGCGAGACGGAGTCTAGGAATAATCGGCAGAATTCTCACGACGACGACGATCGGTCGGCCTTCCCGGAGAACCTCTACCTGCTGGGTAAACTGGTCAAAATCTGCGGGGGGCGGGGCGACCCCCACGGGGTAGGGGGTCTGCGACTATTTCGGCAGGATTCCGGCTCGCAACTCCGCTTCGTACGCATCCATCAACGGCCAATCGACGGCACATGTGCCGAAATCGGCCATGTGCAAATAGGTCTTGAGCCGTTCGATCGCCCTTCGAATCAACGCGTTGTCCTTGCGGTAGACGGGGCCGTGGCTGGGGAGTAACCACTCGGCGTCGCAGTCGCGAATCCGCTCGAGCGACAGGATGAAGTCGGCGATATGGCTGCCGTGGTGCGCGTCGATCGCACCCACACATCCGTCCCGGTAGATATTGTCGCCGCTGAACAACAGGTTCCCCAGGCGAAAGGAGAGTTGGCTGTTCGTATGCCCCGGGGTGAGCCAGACGTCGAGCTGCAAGTTGCCGACTTGGATCGTGTCCCCGTCGTTCAGCAGTTGATCGACCTCCACCGGAGGCATCGCCATGTCGATTCCTTGCGCATCGATTTGAGCGAAGGTCCAGAGTCGATCGCCGGTTCGCAGCGGTTCCGCGGCCAACGGATGGGCTGCCACCCTGGTCCGCAAGATCTGTTTGGCCTTGGCCAGGCCCTGGATGTGATCGACGTCCGCGTGCGTGGCGATCAGGTACTTGCACTGCGAAAAGGGGAGGTCGAGCTCGCGGACCAGTTGAATGATCTCGTCGACCGTCTCCTCGTAGCCGATGTCGATCATCACCCATTCGTTTTCATCGTAGACGATGTATACGTTGCAGCCGAGCATCATGCCCAGCTGATGGTTGATTTCGATGACGTGGGGAAAGATCGGCTTTCGTTCGAGCATTGCGGATCCGTGTCCCTGGCAGTCCGAAAGAGGCGAGCGGGTCGCTGGCAGCACGATTCTACGGGGAAGCAAAATTGGTTTCAACCGACCCGCCGACAGGGTGTCCGGTCACGAAATCAGCTCCCGAAAAGGCAAACTAATCGGGACAACCGGTCGATTCTACGACTGAATTCGCGGTCCCCATTCTTTAGGTGGATGGTACAATTAGGCAAACTGTAACGAAACCTGCCGGAACCGATCCTCCAAAATTGGCTGGCCGGCTGACTTGGCGGATCGCGATCGGGAATCCCCGCGGACCGGCATGCGACATTCCACAATCTCCGTTGGAGTTGTTATGGGTTGGTATTCGATTCCAAGAGTTTGGCCGGCGTGGGTCCTCTGGGCGACGATGGGATTGGCGGCTGCGATGCCCGCCAGCGCCTACCAAGAGACCTCGCAAATCGCCGCCGCCCCCCAGGCGAACGATGAACCCACCTCGGCGCCATTAGAAAAGATTCTTTCCGGGGAAGTACTCCCCACGACGGTCGCCGACCTCCGGGCGATGCAAGAGCATGTCCACCAACTTGCGGAAGAGGTCAAACAGGCGACGGTCGGGATTGAATGCCAGGGCGCTCAAGGGAGCGGAGTGATCGTCAGTAGCGACGGCTTGGTGCTGACGGCCGCCCATGTGATTGGCCAGCCCGATGTGGATGCGATCGTGACGCTGCCGACGGGGCGACGATTGAAGGCCGTTACCCTGGGAATGAACCACCCGGTCGATTCCGGAATGCTGAAAATCACGGAAACCGGTGACTGGGACTACCTCGAAATGGGGGAGTCTGGCGAAATGCGGCTGGGGCAATGGTTGATGGCGGTCGGGCATCCAGGCGGCTACCAGGAACCTCGCGGAATGGTGGTCCGGATCGGACGGCTGTTGGCGTTGACATCGCGGGTGCTCAAGACCGATTGCACGCTGGTCGGAGGGGACTCGGGCGGTCCTTTGGTCGACATGGAAGGTCGAGTCGTCGGAATCCACAGCCGGATCGGGGCGAGCCTGAACGACAATTTGCATGTGCCGATCGACCAGTACCTGACGGAATGGGACAATCTGGAATCGAAAGAGGAGATCGGCGGCAGTCGAGCGTCGCCCTGGCTAGGGTTCACCCTGAAGGAAGGTGCACTCGACGTGACGGAAGTCACTCCGGACAGTCCCGCGTCCGAGGCGGGAATGCAGGTGGGGGATGTGATTCGCGAGTTCGACGGGAATCCCTTGGAGAGTCGTGAACAATTGATGATCCGTTTCTTCCAACTGCGCGTCGGCCAAAAGATTGCGGTCGGCGTGGAGCGCAACGGACAGAAAGTGGAATTGACGATGACGGTGCGGCGGCGACCGTAGGCTCCATTCCAAGACTCTTTCCGCCGCAGCGGGGGAGAGGGCTGGGAGTCGGGGCGGTTGCCTTGCAAATGGTTGGGTCGTGAGAAGTGGGAGTTTGCGGATGATGCGTAGGTTTTTCGCGGCATGGATGATGGTGGTGATGGCAACGCTGGCCGGCAGCGGATGGTCGCAAACAGCGTCGCCGGAGGCTCTGCCCGAGGCGACTCGCTCCCCACAGGACAGTGCGCGCGAGCAAGGGGATGAACAAGCGAAGGGGAATCAAGAGAAGTCGGGGCCCGATTCGACTTCCGCAGAGTCGACGGCACCTCAGGCCGCGGCCGAACAGGAGGAGGAAGCGCCGGGCGAGGAGACTCCGGTTCGCACGTTTGATCGGCAAAATTCGGTGATTCTGCAAGCCATCGAACCGATCAAGGCGCAGGCCCAGTCGGTGACCGTGGCAGTCCTTTCGAGCACGCGGAAGAATTACGTTGCCCTGGGGACGATTGTGGATGCCGAGGGGTTGATTCTGACCAAAGCCAGCGAGTTGCGCGGTGATTTGCGTTGCCGTTTATCGGACGGCCGGGAACTGACCGCCCGGGTTCAGGGAATTCATGAACCGACCGATTTGGCATTGCTCAAAGTGGAAGCGAACGGCTTGCCCGCCGCACATTGGAGCACCGGCGACCCGCCCGCTGTGGGCTATTGGCTGATCACCCCGCGTCCGGGGTTGACTCCGAAACTGGGGATCGTCAGCGTGTTGCCGCGAGCCATTCCCTCCCCCAGTGGATTTATGGGAGTGAATTTGGCTCAAGCCGACAATGGCGTGCGGGTCACTCGCGTCCTGGCGAATTCGCCCGCGGAGAAAGCCGGAGTTTTGATCAACGATGTGATCATCGCGCTCGACGGGCAACCGAAAACCAACCAGATTGATCTGATTACCAGCGTACAACAACATATCGCGGGGGAAGTCGTCGAAATCACCCTCCTGCGGGATGGCAATGAGCGAAAGTTTAAGATCAAGCTCGCCGAACGGAGTGCCGTGGACTCCAATCTGGATCGCAGCGACGTGCAGAATCAGATGGGAGGGCGCATTAGCCGTCGCCGGCTGGGCTTCCCCATGGCGCTCCAGCATGACACGACATTGGCGCCCAACGACTGCGGCGGTCCGGTCGTCGATCTGACGGGCCAGATCGTCGGCGTGAATATCGCTCGGGCCGGTCGAGTCGACAGTTTGGCGCTACCCGCCGCCACCATCCTCAGCGTCCTGGAGCCGCTTCGCTCCGGCGAACTTGCCCCGGCCGTGCTGTACAAGTCGGAAATCGAAACGGTTCAACATCGGCTCCAGGAAATCGAAAGCGAAATGGCCGCCGGCGTCGATACATCGGGGATCGAGCGGGAATTGGAACAAAGCTCGATCCGGGAAGACGAATTGCAAAAGGCGATCGGCGAATTGGAGGCGCGCTTGCACGAACTCCAAGCACAACGGGCGACCAACGAACAAGCGCTGGCGAAGAGCAAGACCAAGCTCGACGATTTGCAAAAGGAAAAGGAGCGGTTGGAGTACGACTTGGAACGCCTGCAACTGGGGGACAACAACTAAGCGCCTGTCCCATGAGCCTCTCCCCCGCCGCGAGGGACCGGGCAGGGTGACGGGGCTGGCCCGTATTGGAATCGGCGCTCCGCGTTAGAGATAGCGATCCTTTCCCTGCGCCGCCAGTTGTTGGACCACCTCCCGGATTTTCTCTTCGTCCTGCCGCGAGGCAATCAACGTCGCGTCGGGGGTCTGGACCACGATCAGATCCTGGACGCCGATGGTCACGATCAGATGTTCGTCCATCCCGTGCACCAGGCAATTCCGACAATCGATCCCAACGTGATTCGCCAAGATGGTATTTCCTTGGTCGTCCGAGCCGGCCAGGCGCGGGAGCGCCGACCAGTTGCCGACATCGTCCCAATCGAACGGCGCTTCGATCATGCAGACCTGGTCGTGGCGTTCCAACACCGCGTAATCGATCGACTTGGCCGGCAGTCTCGCGAATTCCTCCGCGAAGACCTGGGGGAACTCCGGGGAATCGAACGCCGCGGCGATCCGCTGCAATCCGGCGAACATCTCGGGCTCGTACCGCTGGATTGCGTCCAAGATCGTGGACACGCGCCAAAGAAAAATTCCTGAGTTCCAGGAGAAGGTCCCTGCCCGCAAAAAGACTTCGGCTTGAGCCCGCCGCGGTTTCTCGCGGAATTGCTGGACGCGATAGGCGGTTGGGGAGCCGGCGTCGAGAGGCTGGTCCGCTCGCTCCACGTACCCGAAGACTTCCGCTGGATAGCTGGGGGGGATGCCGAACGTCACGATGCGACCTGGCGTCGCGTCCAACAGCTGCCGACCCCGCTCGACCGCCGCGTGGAAGGCATCGACCGCTTGGATGATATGATCGGCCGGCAGGACCAGCATCGTGGCCTGGGGGTCGCGGCGTGCGATCCAGAATGCGGCCAAGCCGATACACGGTGCGGTATCACGTTTGCACGGCTCGCCCAAAATCGCCTGGACCGGGAGTTCAGGGAGTTGTTCGGCGATGGGGTCGATCAGCACCCGCTGCGTCATCACCAACCGTTGTTCGGGTGGACAAAGCCCTTCCAACCGATCCATCGTTTCTTGAAGGAGGGACCGCGGCCCCCGCAGCCGCAAGAGCTGTTTCGGCCGGGCTGCACGGGACGCTGGCCAAAATCGAGTGCCGGCGCCGCCCGCCATGATCAGTGCGTACAAAGGTGATGAATTCATCGCAGTGGGAGGGGGGAGGATCTGGAGTTTCAATTCGCCGTCGGCCGGGTGCTTTCGCAGTCGGCGAGGCCGCCGGCGACGCGTCAAGTCGAGGAAAAAAACAGGGGGGCGTCGACGGCCGTTAATCCACCTAGTTTGGCGCTAAGTTCCTGCGGGTCTAGGGCAAATTGCGGACAAATTTCGACGGGAATGTCGTCGGCAATCGCGACACCGCATTGTCGAAGCCAGCGCTGATGCCGCCGCACCATCGCTTGTTGAGCGGTCCGCACCGTCTCCGTCGCGGCGCCGGCGTCGTTTTTGACCGGAGCAAAGCCATCGGCCGGATCGATCTCCAAGACCAGCGGCGCGCGTGCCCAGGGGAGCAAGTCAAAAATAAAGCGCTCGAATTTGATCGCGTTGTTCTCACAAGGCTCCACGCGCTGGCCGTCGCTTCCGACATACGCAACTCGCTTTCGCGCCCAATGAAAGGGCAACGCGTCCGCCTGTCCGGCGCTCCGCGCCAAGAAGGCGATGTCGAAAACGTGGACCGCGATGCTGCCCGCCCAAAGTTTCAATTGGCCATCCGGGCCGCGTTGCCGCGCGACAGCTTCAGGCAAATCGCTGTACTCGATGATCTGCACGCGCCCGTCCACCGATACGATGTTCCCCACGCGCTGCAAAGGGTCGCTCTTGCGAATCGCCTGCGTCGTCATCTGCGAACCGTGCAGGATATGCGCTCCCAAGGTCAGCGGATCGCAAACTTGCAACAAGGGATTGTCCACTTGTCCATAGAAAAGATGCTTGATCCCTCGGCGCAGCAGCCGCTCCAAAACACCCCGCCGATGCAGCGCGCCCAACATCCCCCCATGGCCGTCGGGGCTGAGCGCCAGTTCATGTTTCTGGGCGAGCAACAACTTGCCGCTCACCGCGTCGACGGCGGGCATGGTCGCCTGGCAGAAAATCTCTAAATCGTCTGGGGCAAACCCCAGATTGCCGTGTTCGGCACAATACCGGACCGTGGCGTCGTGAGTCGCCGGGCTGGTCATGATGCAGACCGGAATGACACCGCCCGTCCTGTGCCGCCAGGCGTGAACCGAATTTAAGATAATTTCGAAAAGGGTGCGATGCGAAACAGGACCTAAGGGGAGCATTCCCTTGGGGAGCGGCAACCCCAGCCGCGATCCTTGTCCGCCGGCAACCAAAACGAATCCGACTTCGCCGGCGGCTAGGGCGGCTTCGCCGGCAGCGATCGACTGGCGGCGCCGCGACGGAGACGGTGAGGACC
>JBGSLW010000132.1:0-1790 GCA_041740495.1 Pirellulaceae bacterium | reverse complement strand
ATCGACCACCGAATCGTGCATTGCACCGCCCAGCGCACCGCACCGCACCGCGCACTTCACCGCAACGCGCACTTCACCGCACCGCGCATCGAATCGCGCACCGAATCGCGCGTCGAATCACGAACTTGATCGAGCATTGGGCCGAGAATCAGGTACACGAATCCCTGCTGGCCCAAGTCCTAGACCGATGGCCTTCAAGCACCCTACTGTTTCCATGCGGCCCTACAATTCACCGCAACACACCCCCGTAACCGTTCACGAGCCGAGGATCTGACGCGTTTTTCGGCTTGCGAGGCATTGGTCAACAACGTAGCAATCACCGATATTCGGGTCTGACCCCCTGAAAAGTGAGCGCCTGGTGGTCCATCCTGTGAACGCTTACCACACCCCCTTCTCCCCGTCTTTGGGGAGAAGGGTCGGGGATGAGGGGTCTTCCTGTACCACCACTAGCAAACCACCTGTTACTCTGCCCAATACTTTTCCGTTTCCGTTTAACCCCGCACTCAAACAAAACAATACCCCCTTCTCCCCGTTTTCGGGGAGAAGGGTCGGGGATGAGGGGCCTGCCATATGTGTACACACGTACACTACTATACATTCGACCCAGCCAACCAGCCGGTGCTGAAGGCGGCTTGGAAGTTGAAGCCGCCGATGGGGCCGTCCAGATCGAGAATCTCGCCGGCGAAATACAGACCGGGCACGAGTTTACTTTGCATCGTCCGGCTATCGACTTCACGCAGGTCGACGCCGCCGGTGGTGACTTCTGCTTTTCCGTAACCTTTCGTACCCGACAGCGGCAGGGGACACTCCAGCAGCAGCGTCGTCAGCCCGGAGATTTGCGTTCGCGAAATCTCCGCCGTCGGCCGGCCAGGGTCGATTCCGGCTCGTTCCAGGATGGACTCGATCAACCGCTTGGGGAGGCGTTCTTGCAAGAGCGACGCGACCTTTTGCCGCCCCGCCTTTCCGGCGGAATCGCGGATCCAACCGGCAAACGACTCGGGGGTTTCGTCCGGCAGAAAGCTGGCGACCGCCCGCAACGTTTCGGGTTGGGGATGGCGATTGAAGGCGCCGCTCAAGTTCATCGGCGCGGGGCCGCTCAACCCGAAGTGGGTGAACAAGAACGAGCCCCGTCGTTCGTCCAGCGGCCGCTTGGTTTGGATCGAGTCCCACAGCTGCAGCCGCACATCTTCCAAGGTCACGCCCGACAGCTCCCGCACCCAGTTCGCTTCGCAGACAAGCGGGGTGAGTGCCGGAAACGTCGGAACGATCGAATGACCCAACCTGGCAGCCCAGGCGTAGCCGTCTCCGGTGGTGCCGCACCCCGGATAGGACTTGCCCCCGGTTGTCAGCACGATCGCGTCGCAATCCCAGCTTTGAGATTCGGTGTGAATTCGAAAGCCGCGCCCCGCCCCTAACCCTTCGACATCGTGGACGGCGGTGCCGGAGCGAATCCGAGCCCCCGAGCGAATCGCGGCCCGGACCAAGGCATCGCGGACGTCCAACGCGCGGTTGCTGTCCGGGAAGACTTTTCCTGTCGATTCGACGTGGGTCGGCACCCCCCAGCGGCCAAAAAATTCCACCACATCGTCGGGTCTGAACGCCGCCAGGGCGGAATGCAAGAAACGCCCATTGCGACCAAACGCGGCCACGATCCCACGGACGTCCGTCGCGTGCGTGAGATTGCAGCGCGTCCCGCCCGACATCAGGATCTTCACCCCCAACTTGTTGTTCTTTTCCAGGAGCAGCGGCGAGCGGCCGCGATTGGCACTGGCGACCGCCGCCATCAATCC
>JBGSLW010000131.1:0-9163 GCA_041740495.1 Pirellulaceae bacterium | reverse complement strand
GCCGGGACGTCGCCGCGATGCCCAGAGTCGGTTCGCCGCCAGTTCGTTTCGCCGACGGTGTCGGGCACGGCAGAGACTCGGGTCATTTCAGGCGTCAGTGGAGCTGCGATCCGCGGTCCGACTTCGATCGTCGGGAACATGCTGGCCGCGACTTGCGGAGGCGCGGCATCTGCGATCGAGTCGCCCAAGGTCCCCCAGGCTGGGAGCGGCGCACAATCGATCGATCGCACCGTCTGCGGGCACCTTCCGAAACTCGTATCGAAGGTGGCCTGCGGCCCGGTCTTGCTGGACTCGATCGATTCAGGTGGCAACGGCACGAACATCACAACGGGGGGTGGAGCAAAGGGGGAAGTCCAATCGTTAAAGCGAGCCTCGGGGGCCGGAATGCTCGTTTCAACGCTATTTGTCGACATCGGATGGAATCGACGACGCGGGCAATGAGCTTGAGCAAGGGGGAAAGGAGTCCGGATTTAGCGCATCAAACCTAGTCAGGGCGGGGGCATAATCGTTACAACATGTAAGAATTACCGTGACCGTTCACGAGCCGGGGTCGGACGCGTTTTTCGGCTGGTTGGAAGTGCGCAACAGGATAGCCAGCACCGCAAAACAGGCCTGACCCCCCAAGGAAGTGAGCCAATCGAGGTCCATTCCGTGAACGGTTGCGAATTACCTGGTCCCCGCGTAATGTGACGTTTGCCCGGACGGATCGCTCGGTTCCCCTAAAGAATAATGTTGAGTTGCATGAGCCAGACGACGCTTGCTCGCCCGACCGGAATCCTGGACGCACTGGTCCAGCAGCGGATCTTGATCCTGGATGGCGCGATGGGGACGATGATCCAGGCGTTGCAATTGGATGAGCAGGCGATGCGCGGCGACTTGTTCGCTCGGCACCATCGCGAGCTGAAGAACTGCGTCGACTTGTTGCCGCTCATCCATCCCGAAAAACAAGTCGCGATCCATCTGGAGTATCTGCAGGCGGGCGCTGACATCATCTGCACCAATACGTTCAACGCCAGCCCGGTCGGCTTGATCGAGTTTGACCTTCCCGAGTCGGTGGTGTACGACATCAACGTCGCCGCGGTGCGGTGCGCCCAGCGGGCGATCGCCGAGTTTCAAGTGCGACACCCGCAAGAGTCGCGGTTCGTGGCCGGATCGATCGGCCCCACGGCGCGGCAAATGGCGATTTCCACCAACGTGGAGGATGCGGGGACCCGGGGGATCGAGTTCGACCAGATGGTCCGCTCGTATTACTTCCAGGCCGCAGCCTTAGTCGACGCCGGCGTCGACATCCTGCTGCCCGAGACCGTGATCGACACGCTGAACCTGAAAGCCTGTCTGTTCGCGATCAGCCAGTTGTTCGCCGAACGGAGCATCCACCTACCGGTGATGGTTTCCGGCACGTTCGACCAGGGCGGGGCGACGTTTGTCTCCGGGCAGCGGATCGAGGCCTTTTGGAACTCGATTTCCCATTTCCCGATGTTCAGCGTGGGGATCAACTGCGCGTTGGGCCCGCACGTAATGCGACCGCATCTCCGGGAGCTATCGGATGTGGCAAACGTCTATGTCAGTTGCCATCCCAACGCCGGACTCCCCAACGAGATGGGGCAATTCGATCTGCCGCCGGAAGAGATGGCAGCCGTCATGGGTGAATTCGCTCAGGCAGGTTGGGTCAATATCGTGGGCGGGTGCTGCGGAACGACTCCCGATCATATCCGTGCCATCGCCGAAGCGGTCCGCGGGGTCCAACCGCATGTCCGCCCGCAGCCGGCGGCGTGGACTCGATTGAGCGGGACCCAGCCGATGACGCTGCGGCCCGATTCGAATTTCCTGATGATCGGGGAACGGACCAACGTCACCGGCTCGCGCAAATTCGCCAACTTGATTCGGAATGACCAGTTCGAGCAGGCGATCGAGGTGGCTCGGGAGCAAGTCCAGAACGGCGCGGCGGTGATCGACATCAACATGGACGACGCGTTGCTGGACGGCGAGGCCGCGATGGCGCGGTTTCTGCGGCTGATCGCCGGCGAATCCGATGTGAGCGCCGTACCGGTCATGATCGACAGCTCCAAATGGTCGGTGATTGAGTCCGGCCTGCGCGCCGTGCAGGGGAAGGCGATCGTCAACTCGCTCAGCCTGAAAGATGGGGAAGAGGAGTTTTTACGGCGAGCGCGGCTGGTGCGCCGTTACGGCGCCGCGGTAGTCGTGATGGCCTTCGACGAAGAAGGACAAGCCACCGAAGTCGATGACAAAGTACGCATCTGCCGGCGGGTGTACCAGTTGCTCACACAGCAAATCGGATTTCCGCCGGAGGATATCATCTTCGACCCCAACGTCCTGACGGTGGCGACCGGGATCAAAGAACACGATAACTACGCCGTCAACTTCATCGAGGCGACTCGCCGGATCAAAGCGGAATGCCCCGGCGCTAAAATCAGTGGTGGAATCAGCAATGTCTCGTTTTCGTTCCGCGGGAACGAGCCGGTCCGCGAGGCGATGCACGCGGCCTTTCTCTACCATGCGATTCGGGCCGGACTGGATATGGGAATCGTCAACGCCGGGCAACTGGCGATCTACGAAGAGATTCCGAAGAACTTGTTGGAACTGGTCGAAGACGCGTTGCTGAACCGCCGACCGGACGCGACCGAACGGCTGGTCGAATTCGCGGAGACGTTTAAATCGAAGACCAAGGTGGCGACGGGCGAAAACCTGGAATGGCGCCAGGCACCAGTGCAACAACGAATTCAGCACGCCATTGTTAACGGGATCGACAAATACATCGAAGCCGACGTGGAGGAGGCGCGGGCTTCGTATCGCCGCTGCCTGGAGATCATCGAAGGCCCGATGATGGACGGCATGTCGGTCGTCGGCGACCTGTTTGGCGCCGGAAAAATGTTCCTGCCGCAAGTGGTCAAGTCGGCGCGGGTAATGAAGAAAGCCGTGGCGTATCTGCTCCCCTTCATGGAACAAGAGAGCACGGAGGCAGGAGGGAGCCAGCACGAGTACCGCGGCAAGCTGCTGTTGGCGACCGTCAAAGGGGATGTCCACGATATCGGCAAGAACATCGTGGGGGTGGTGCTGGGGTGCAACAACTACCAGATCATCGACTTGGGAGTGATGGTCCCCGCGGAGAAGATTCTGGATACCGCGGTCGAACAGGGGGTCGATCTGATCGGGCTGTCCGGGCTGATCACGCCTAGCTTGGACGAAATGGCGCACGTGGCCAGCGAGATGCAGCGCCGCGGCTTGAAGTTGCCACTGTTGATCGGCGGGGCGACGACCAGCGAAAAGCATACCGCAGTCAAGATTGCTCCGCGTTACGATTCAGCGGTGGTGCATGTGTTCGACGCATCCCGCAGCGTTCCGGTGGTCGACCAGCTGCTGAATCCGCGGACCCGCGATGAGTTCGCGGTTCAGAACCGGAAGAAACAGTCGTCGCTGGTGGAGGACTACCGCCGCCGCGAGATCAAATTGGTGCCGTACGCCGATGCCTTGGAGGGGCGATTTCCGACCGACTGGAAGACGGTGCAGCTGGCCAAACCCGCCTTCGAAGGGACGCGGGTGTTGGAAGACTTTCCCTTACGTCGGCTGGTCGAGTACATCGACTGGTCTCCGTTTTTCTGGACGTGGGAGTTGAAAGGAAAATACCCGGCGATTCTGGACGATCCGCGGGTGGGGGTCGAGGCTCGCAAAGTCTTCCACGACGCCCAGGCGATGCTGGAGAAGTTGATCGCCGAAAAACGGCTCACGGCGCGAGGCATTTACGGATTCTGGCCGGCCCAGAGCGAAGGCGACGATATCCTGGTGTTCGCCGATCGGAGCCATCGCCGCGAGTTGGCTCGGTTCTCCATGTTGCGGCAACAGTGGCAGCGGAAGGACCAGAAATACTATCGCTCGCTCGCGGACTACATCGCGCCGGTGGATTCGGGGCGGGACGATTTTCTGGGGACCTTTGCGGTCAGCGCCGGGTTCGGCTGCGACGAACTGGCGCGGGAGTTCGATGCGGACCACGACGATTACAATTCGATCATGGTCAAGGCGCTAGCCGATCGGCTCGCCGAAGCATTCGCGGAGTTGCTCCACGAACAGGCCCGCCGCGATTGGGGGTACGGCCGGGCCGAATTGCTTTCGCATGAAGAGATTATCCGCGAGCAATATCGAGGCATCCGCCCTGCCCCGGGCTATCCCGCCTGCCCCGACCATACGGACAAGCTGGGATTGTGGGAGCTGATGGACGTCGAGTCGAAAGTCGGCATCAAGTTGACCGATTCGTTGGCGATGTGGCCGGCGGCCAGCGTTTGCGGGTGGTACTTCGCGCATCCGGAAGCGCGGTACTTCGCCATCGATCGAATCACGCGCGACCAAGTCGAAGACTACGCCCGCCGCAAACACTTGACCGTGGGCGAAGTCGAAAAATGGCTGTCGCCGAACTTGGGTTACGAGCCTTGATTGAATGGGCGGCACCTGCCGATGTTTTCTGCATCCAGATTCCACAACGGTGTGAAATTTTTCACGTAAAATACAGATTGACTACCCCGAACGAGGGGTGTCGCACGCCTCATCAGCAAGCGCGTAGGATGTCCGTAAGAAATTGATTGCAATTCGATTTCTCTTCGATAGAATGCGATCGCAACGCGCCGTTTGACTCGATCCATCGGTGCACAGTGACCTAGTCATGAACAGTTCATGTGCCTTATTTGGCTGCACCGCCGACAAAAGTTACAACCTGGATATTGGCTGCCTTCCGAACTCTTAGGACGGCGGCAATTGCTGTAACTCTGTTGTTACGAAATGCTCCAAGGCTGCAATGTTGGATGCTCCAAGATTCCAGTTTTTCTTCGGAATCGGCAGATTTCCTGTCTTAGTCGTTTTGATTGGCCTCCTGGCATTGGACGTCGTCGGGCAGGTTGCGCCGGCGGAGTGCTGGGAATGGCTCTCTCAAATGGAATCGTCCGCGTACGGCAAGCGTTTTGAGTTGACCATTGGCGACAAATCGTGCACGGTGGAAAGTTCCGGTGACGGCTTGTTTCGCCGGAGCTTCGCGGAAATCCCGCGACGTATCGGCAGCGGGCCTGTGTCTGTTCAAAACGGCGCGACCTATTTGGCTACAAATCACGGCTGGTGTTTTTTTGCGTCGGGCAAGGCTGGAGAAAAGGGCGCGACGTTGAGATTGATCCGCGGAGAAACGCCGCGGCTTTTCGACCGATTCTATTTCGGCGAGGAGGTCGTATTCGGCTTTCTGGACCGGCGACCGATGGCCCAGTTTGCCAAAGAAAGTCAATGTGAGGTTTCGCAAGACGACGGATCGGTTGTGCTCGAATGCCGACACCCGCGAAACGGTGAAGCAAAGTTTGTGTTTGCGCAGGACGGAGTCTTGCGTTCTTTACTGGTTCGCAAAGTGGCCGGTGATGCGTACTCCGATTTTCAGCCTCCCTTGAGTGACTATCCTATTACCTTGGAATGTTCGTTCGATTACTCCGATGTCGCCGCTGGAGGGACACGTGACATCGAAGCGGTTGAGATCGTGGAGACTCGTGCAGAGGCGCCTCAGCCACGTCGGGTTCTAGTTCATGTCGAACCTTGGCATGGCACGCTGAGTGAGACGATTGCATTCGACCGATTTCCGATTGAAAACGGGGCGCGGGTCCAGGTCGAACAAGATGGCGAGATTGAAAATCTACGTTACGAATTCCATGACGGCGCCGTACTGAAAGTAGCCGATCGAGACGCGGTCGAGGCGGCTCGTAATGCGCGATACACTTCGGCTCGGCGCTCCAGTCTGGTCTATCTTGGTTCTTTGGGTTTGGCGGCATGCATTTTCGTTGCCGTGTGGATTGTGGTCCGAGTTCGCCGCGCCGCGAATTGAGTCGGAGCTGTTTGCTCGACGGAGTAGGTCATTGTTATTCTTCAGAATCACGAAGCTGCCGGAAGATGAAAAACGTGAGCGGCTTTCGGACTGCGCGCCCCTTGGCAATAAGGGCCTATCTTATTACCTGCCGACCCCCTCACCCTGCCCTCTCCCCCGCCGCGGGGGAGAGGGGCATGGTAAAGGCTCTATGTCGAGGGGGGCGGGCAGATGGGGTGCGAGCCGATCGGCATTCTCGGTGGTTGAACTCTTGTGCGCCATTGCAATTAGCAGTTTGCTCATGGCTTTGCTCTTGCCCGTTGTGCAGTCGATCCGTGAGTCGGGACGCAACCTTGCCTGTCGCCACAAGTTGAGGCAAATTGCGCTGGCAGCGCTGGCCTTTGAAACGCAATTCAATCGTTTTCCCACCGGGACGATGGGACTCGATGCTGTTCCGGCGATGACACAGCCGGAGCAAACGACTTGGTTTCAACTTGGTGGTCCTTGGGAAGATTACCAACATACGTCGTCGCTGGTTTTCTTGCTTCCCCATCTGGAGCTGAATCAGATTTACGATCAACTGCCCGCGATTGCAACCCGCGTCGATGCGGACTATCAGTCGTATCGAAACCAGACGGGTGGTCCGCATTGGATCGGCCATCTGCCTGAACTCGATTCGGCAATCCACGCGCGGGTCCCACAGTTTGCGTGTCCCTCGGCTGTTTTTTCGGATGCCGCTGCAGAGCGTTGCGTCGTGGCAACGCAACCTCATTTACTCGTCGGCCCCAACGGGGAAGATTTGGGGGACTATTTCGGGCCCGCCTACCAGTTCGATCGGTCGTTGGGAAGGACCAATTACCTTGGCTGTGCCGGCGCTCATTCTGGCGGCGAAACGCCCGATCCAGATCGACGGCCGTACACGGGCGTCATGTCGTGCCGCAGGAGGTTGTCATCAAACAATGTCCTGGATGGTTTGGGACATACCATCCTCTACGGCGAGAATCTTGGCGAAGTGGATGCCGGAATTCAAACGACTGGCCAAAGTTGGTTCTTCGGCGGCTTGGCCCGCGGGCGCGGGCATTGGCCTTGGAAGGGAATTCCCCCGGTTCTGATCAACCAACCCGATCTATTGGGGGATGCGTTCTATGCAGCGGCGCCTGGCTTCGCTTCGGCTCATCCGGCGGGGGTGAATTTTGCCTTGTGCGATGGATCGGTGCGCGTGAAGTCGCGCGCCATCTTTTGGCCGGAATTGTACGCGCTGTGTGGCGCTACCGATCGGCAAGTCGTTGAGTGGGAATGAGGCCGGTCTTCGCCACGGCGCCGGGACATGGAAGGCCGCGGTCTAGCGACCACAGTTACAAGCTATCGTTTCTTGTCGTCGGATGGTTCCGTGCTGGTGCTCTGTCCCGACTTGTCGGCCACTTCGGCTTGCTCCCGGGCGGAGTTGGAGGTCAGCAGGCAACTGGTGATCCGCCAGCCATCGTCCTCGGACTCGACGATCCAGCCCGTCGGCCCCAGGAACGGCGCGACGTAGGAATCGTAGGCGGGCATGTTCTCCCCGTTGAACTCGCGCGGCTTTTCCCCGCGTTTGACCGCTTCGGCATCCGCTTCGGCGATGATCCGAGCCAGCAGCGTGTTCGCCGTGCGCAATTCGTTGCGACGCGCAAGTTCATAATTCGCACGCAGCACCTGATCGAGCCGCCCGAAATGGCGCAAGCTGACGCGGTCTGCGTCGACCAGTTTATCTAACGTGCCGCGGATGCGTTGGTAATCGACCGATTGGCCCAGGTCACTCGGTTCGCCGGTAATGATCTTCTTGAGGTATTCCAAATCGTTGGCGATCAAGATCGACCCGTTGTGCACTGTGACATATTTCTTTTCGATCAGTCCCGGCGGTTCGGGTTCGGATTCCTCCCCTTCCCCTTCGTCGCCGAACAAGAAGTCCGGCTCCTCTTCTTCCACGCTTTCGTAATAGATCTCCAGGTCGCCGACTTGTTCTACCGCCAACGCATGGCCGAAGAAATTCTTGACCTGCGACTTTACAAAGTCGCTGTCCCCCTGGATGCCCAGCGAAATCACCAGCTTCTCGCAGTTGGCATCGATCGGCTCGACCACTTCCGAGGCGACGGAGACGCGGTTGTTCAAGTGTTTTACGACCTCGCGCACATCGAACTTGTTCGTTTCCTTAACGTTCTGCAGCATCCTTTCGAACGAGCCCTCTGCGGTGATCGCATCGACGACGTGGTGGACGTGATTGATCACCTTGTCGAAGTTCCAAGTCAACGTCGCGTACGATGCGGCATTCGCCGGCACCCAGGGCTCGGGATCCAGAGCGATCTTGTCCTTGTTGACGAAATCGAGAATCGCAGCAGATTTCGGGAAGCGGTCGGCGCCGGCCGACTCGACGGGTGGTGCGAAAATATACGAGCGATGCAGGACTTGATGTTCAGCGGTGTTGAACGCCAGGCTGCCGGAAACGCCCTGGATCGCGTCGAACCCGGACTCCTTCACGATCTTGGCGAAATTGTTGGAGCGTTCCTTGGTGGCGGGGTTCTGATCCTCTTCCGCCAGGATCCGAGCCAAGTCCAGGTAGCCGAACGGTTCGATGTACCAGCGGACATGCTCTGGGAATTCGGCGTCGCCGAATTTGGAACGCTCCAACATCGCATTGAATTGTTCGTCGTTGGCCAGCGTTTCGACGGCGGAGAGGTCGGGCCGAGCGATCCAGCGCAGGACCTGGCGGAACGCGTCGCCTTCGTTGGAAGCCAAGATCCAATCGCCGACAATCGCCTGGTGGGCCACGCGTTGCCGAGCCCGCATCCGCGAGACCGGGAAGGTCCATTTGGTGGTTTCGATATCGTTGACCGTTTCCTTGGTCGGTGTGGCGCCGGCGTTGATCAGCTCCTGCGTCGTTTCCTCCAACAGTTTGTGCGCGGCGTCTTTGCATTTGGAGACTTCCACCAGCAGCACGATGGCGCGCTTCTCCGGTTTGATCGTTCCCGTCGCGTCGCGCGGCAGAATTCCGGCCAGGCAAATCTCGCCGGTTTCCAGCGCTTCTAGCCGCGAGAGCCGCAGGCCGTATTGCACGGCGTTCTCGTCCATCGCCGAGCGGACTTGTTCAGTGATCTGATCGACGAGCGGCCGTAGCGATTCATCGTGCACCAATTGGCCGACCTGAGTCGCCGCGAACATCTCGTTGAGGGCTTTGGGGTTGGGGACCGAAATCCAGGCGCAGGTCGAGTTCGGCAGAAAGGTCTGCGATTGGACGACGGTGGCGGCGGCGGCCGCCGCGTCGCCTTTGGATTCGTCGGCGGGCTTCGC
>JBGSLW010000130.1:0-12091 GCA_041740495.1 Pirellulaceae bacterium | reverse complement strand
AGCGCCAGTATCTCGCCGGTCGGGCGACCAGCCGAATGGGTTGCGGCGCGCGCCGCATCCCAACGCGTCGCCGAATTGCTCAGCCTGCAATCGGTCGATCCGGATACCGCCGCGCTGGCCGGAGCTTTTCTTCAGGCGTTTGACCAAGCCGACAGCGATCGACAGCTCGCCGAACAAATCGAGGGCGTCGTGATGATGAGCGCCACCCACGAAGACTTGGAGAGCTGGCAGCGGATGGAACAACAGTTCCGGCAGCTGTTCGCCGATCAGGGAATCGATCTCGCCTCCCGGCGACCCGACAAAATCGCGCGACAAATCCGCCAGCACCGTTCGGCCGATCAACTGTCGGATGCCCTGGAACTTTATATCGGTACGCTGGGACAAATGTCCGCACTGGGCGGACCACCGGCGACGGCCGACTCGATGCAATGGCTGGCCGACGCGATGCTCGCCGCCGACTCCGATCCGGTCCGGACCGGAATTCGCCGCCTCATTTACTCGGGAAAACCGCCAACGCTCGCCCAGGTGGATGCGATTGCCCAAAGCACATCGCTCGAGCAACTCTCGACGCGGACGTTGTCTTGGTTGGCGAGCGTCTACGCGATGGCGGGCAGTCCGCAGCAGGCCGATGCGGTTCTCTATCGCGCCGTGGCGTTGCACCCCGATGATTTCATGTTGAACTTCGACTTCGCCTATCTGTTGACCGCTCAACAGCGTTGGCCGGAAGCGATCCGCTATTATCTGCGTTGCACGGCGATCCGCCCCGACGTCGCGGGGGTCTGGCGGGCCTTGGGCAATGCCTACCGAGAAAACGCGGAAGGGGAGCGATCGCGCGAGGCGCTCGAACGATCGATCGCCTTGTCGCCCGCACACGCCGCGACCTATGTCGACTTCGCCAAGTCGTGCCGCGGACTGGGCGATTTCTCCGCCGCCGAAGGGGCAGCCCGCCAGGCCTGGCAGCTCGGAAACCGTTCGGCGACAGCTCCCTATGAACTCGGCCAGGCCCTCCTGGCGCAAGAGCGGTTTGCCGAAGCCCTGGTGGCTTTCGAAGAATCGCAACGCCTCGTCGAGGGCAACCCGCGCGTCGCCGCCGGATGGCAGCCGTCGCTCACGTCGCTGATCGACGAGTGCCGACGAAAGTTATCGCCCCCCAACGCCAGTCCACCCACCCCCCCATCTCAGGAGTAATTGTACGATGCGTCTGGTTCGCAATATTCTTGCCGTCGTGGCGGGCGTCGTCGCCGGTGGCTGCATCGTCGCCGCCGTCGAATCGATCAGCTCGCTGGTTTATCCGCCACCCAAAGACCTGGACTTTTCCAACCGCACCGCGATGTCCCAATTCGTGGCGGGGTTGCCGTTGGGAGCGTTTCTTCTGGTCTTGGCCGCCTGGTCCGCGGGGAACTTCGCAGCCGGTTACCTCGCCCGCCGATGGACCCCCGCACGGATGCTCTGGCCCGCGCTCATCGCCTGCGGGCTGTTGTTGCTCGCGGCGCTGATCAACTTGGCTCTCATCCCGCATCCACTCTGGTTCTGGTTTGCCGGCATCGCGGTGTCGATCGCGTTCGCCGCGATCGGAATCGCCGTCGCCAGCCCGCGGGAATTCCGGATCAGCGCATCCCGCTCCATCGCCGCCACCCGCGAACGCGTGTTCCAGGCGATCTCGCAGGTCGACTCCTTCGCCCACGTCGTTCCGGGCATCGACAAGATCGAAGTGCTGACGCCCCAGCGATCCGGCTTGGGGACTCGCTTTCGCGAAACTCGAACCATCCGCGGGCATACGGCCGCCACGGAGTTGACCGTAACCGGTTTCGAGCCCAACCGGAGTATTCAGCTCGATTCCCACATGTGCGGGGCCACGTGGAGCACCCTTTTCTCGCTCGATAGTCGGGAAAATTGCACGGGATTGCGGATGGATTCGGTAACTATCCCGCATACCCTCGGGGCAAAGCTCGTGGTACCGCTGATGATCGGCATGGTGCACAAAGCTCTTGAGGATGACTTGGACGCGATCCAACGCTATTGCGAACAGCCTGCACCGACTTAGGACATCCTGACATGGAAAACCTCACACGCCGCCAAATGATATTGCGTTCGGCCACCGCAGCCGCCTGGTTGCACGCGCATGAAAACTGGGGATCGCTGCCCGCTGCCATGAATTTCCCCGCGACGGTTCCGGCGGGCCTCCAGCGTTCCGAACCGTTGATCCGGGAGATCCGGCTGCAAACCGCGGTCCCGCTGGCGACAATGAAGGACTTCTATCACCAGCGGATCGGCTTCAACGTCGTCGAGGAGACTGCAAGCAGAATTGCATTTCAGACCGGAGCCTCTCGCCTGGTTTTCGAACCTTGGCAAACGCCCAACCCGCCCGCTGACGGCGGTCGAATCGACGCGGCAGGGCGGGGGAGCGGCGAGCCGATGTACCATTTCGCTTTCAATATCCCAGAGAACAAGATCCGCGCGGCCCGCGACTGGCAACGGCAACGGACCAAGCTGGTGCCCACGCCACCGCAATTGATCGACCCCGATTATCCGAGCGACGTGCGGCACTTCGCCAACTGGAACGCACATTCGGTTTTTTTCTTTGATCCCGCGTTCAACATCGTCGAGTACATTGCGAGGCACGAATTGGACAACGCGTCCGCCACGCCCGAACGGTTCGGCGTCGAGGACATTCTGTACGCCAGTGAAATCGGATTTGTGGTTTCGGAGGCCGATCGCGAGGAGTTTGCCCGCAAGGTCGGCGCCCAATGCAACCTTCACGAGTATCCTCTCGGCTCGGACCCCTGGGCGATGGGGGATGAGCACGGGTTGTTGCTAGTACTGGGGCGACTGGGGGAGCTCTGGGGCGACAACACCGAGACCCCGGTTCGCTGGGGTACTTTCCCCACCCAAGTCACGGTGCGCCGACCGGTCGGCTCGGAGTCGCCGTTCCAGGGGCTACCGTACGAAATCGAATCGGAGACGGACGCCGTTAGCGATTAGCCCTCTGTCAAAAAAGTGCCCCGTCGCGCTGGACTCATCAGCCGCCTGGCGCTAGCCTGCGGTTTCCTCATCAGCATCAGCCGCCTGGCGCTAGCCTGCGGTTTCCTCATGCTGAGCCGTGCCCGAAACCGCAGGCTAGCGCCAAGCGGCTAATTCTTGAACGGGCTACTGGCGGAATCAGCCGTTTCGTTCGGGTGCGGATAGGGCTCGAGATGCACCAGGACATCGCGCAACGAGGGGCACTCCTCCATCAGCTGGTCCTTCACGCGGTGGCCGATCGTGTGGCCCGCGGCGACGGTCAACCGCGATTCGACTTGAATGTGGATGTCGACGAAGTACTCTAAGCCGGATTTGCGAACCCACAGTTTCTCGATTGCCATCACGCCCGGCACGGCGGCGGCGATCTGGCGGATCGACTCGACAAACCCCGGGTCGGCCTGCACATCCATCAGTTCACTCGCACTCTGCCGGAACAAGTGCCACCCCTGCCAAAGGATCGCCGCAACGACTACCAGCGAGGCCGCTTCGTCGGCCCAGATCCAAGCTTTCCCGCCGCCGCGAATCGCCGCCAGTCCGATAAACACCGCCAAGGCGGAGAGGGCATCGCTTCGATGATCCCAGGCGTTGGCGATAATCGCCGTCGAACCTGTCCTCCGTCCCACGGCCACCTTGTAGCGATACAAGCCCTCCTTGATCAGCACATTCCCTGCGGCAATCCACAACGTCCAAACCGGCGGGATCGCATGGTCCAACGGGAGGCGCTGGATCGCCTCCCACCCCACGACCAACGCCGAGCCGATGATCAGCAGGGAAACGGCCGCCGCCGCGATTCCTTCCGCTC
The DNA here is from genome assembly GCA_041740495.1 of Pirellulaceae bacterium. GTDB lineage: Bacteria > Planctomycetota > Planctomycetia > Pirellulales > Pirellulaceae > JANMEB01. Next base: position 8,268 of record JBGSLW010000130.1, on the reverse strand, counting down.
GCGTGTGTCCGTAGGGATGCTCCTCATCGGCGGGCCGTTGGGCGACGCGAATGGAATACAGCACGACCAGGGTCGAGACCACATCCCCCAGCGAATTCACGGCGTCGGCGATCAGTGCGAACGAATGCCCCACCACGCCGCCGATCAGTTTGACCAGTCCTAACCCCAGGTTCACGGCCAAGCCCAGGGTGGCTGCCCGCGTCACGTCGACATAAAGTCTTTTGGCCCGCTGGTTCATTATGTGTACATTTGTACAGTATCCGTCGCTACTGCCGTCGCTACTGCCGTCGCCTCCCAAGACTCCGGTTACGCGTGAAACAACCGTAATCCGCCAAACCCTAGTCTAACGCTCAGCCGCAGCCGCGTTGGCGCCGGCCGACACGGTCCTCATGGCATCACGGCGAGCCTACTCGGCCGCGACTTGGTGTGCGAGTTGGACGTCGAATGATTCGGCGATCCGCTCGCGCGTGTCGCGGAACGAGGAATGATCCGGGTACGCATCGATCAACCGGTCGAGTAACTCCTCGGCTTCCCGTTGGTAGCGTTCCCCCTCCACCCGTTCGCCGCAGCGAGCCGACCAACAGGCCGCGTGATTGAGACTGAGCGCCAGCATCTCGCGGTTGGTCGGGTCGTGCGGGGTGGCCGCGCACATGCGTCGCGCCAAATCGCAACTGCGCATCGCCATCTGCCGCGCTTCGGAGAATCGCTGCTGACTCGACGCCAGGATCGCCAAGACGCGCCACCCGGCGACGGCGTTCCGCCAATAATCGGGCCGATCGGGGAAGATCATTGCCAGATTGGTGGCGATTGCGATCGCCCGCAGCGCTCGCCGTCGACCTTGGTCGATCGCGTCGGCCGAGTCGGCGGCTTGGGTAGAGCTGGCGACCACTTGCAGCATGCAAGCCAAGGCGTCCTGGTATTCCGGCGAATCGGAATGGCTTGCCGCCAACGCCTCAATCTTCTCCAGCGCCGCTTGATAAGTGCACTCCGCAGCCTGGGATTGTCCGTTCCGACTCTGGGCGCAGGCCAATCCCAGCAGCGAATGAAATACGTCGAACCGCAGAGAAGGGTCGCCCGGATTTTCCTGGGCCAATTCGCCAAAGATATGCCGTGCCATTTCGAATGCGGTCACCGCTTGCTGTTCGCGACCTTGGTGTTTGGGGATCTGCCCCAACAGGTAATACGCCACGGCCAAACGCCGCCGCACAAAACGGTTCGCAGGATTCTCGCGCGACAGGCGTTCCAGGAACCCGATCGCCTGCAGCAACCGGTGGATCCGGTAGTCGAGCGAGCCCGGGATTTCGGCCAGCCGCTCGCTGGCGTCGCGCTGCTCCTGCTCCAGTGACGCCACCGCCATTTTCAGGTATTGCTCGGTTCGCCGGTAGTTGTGTTCGGCCCGCTGCCACAACCAGGTCAACGTCACGCCACTGGCTAGAATGATCACCGTCATCGCCGCCGCCAACCCGGCCAACAGCGGCTCGCGCTGCACCCAGCGCCCCCAACGTCGCACCGGCCCGAATGGTCGAGCCCGCGTCGGCAACCGCAATTGCACCCGCTGCAATTCCTCGGCCACCTGCCCCATATTCGGATAGCGTTTGGCGGGAGTCTTCTCCAAGCACTTCAGACAAATCGACTCCAAGTCCCGCGAAACCAACGGATTGGCCCGCCGGATCGACGGCGGCGTTCGATTCAACAAGTCCTCCACGGCGATCTGCAACGATGTCCGCCGGATCGAGGGGACCCCGGTCAGCAGTCGATACAACGTCGCTCCAAAACCATAGACGTCGACCGTGGGCAACGCCGTGGCATCCGACCAGGCCAACTGCTCCGGCGCGAGATAGCCGAGCGATCCCAACATGACCCCCGTCCGCGTCTGTGGATCGTCCTCGCCGTCCGCCATCCGCTTCGCCAAGCCAAAGTCGGTCACGATCGGTTGCTCCGCTTCGTCGACCAAAATATTGCTCGGCTTCAGGTCCCGGTGCAGCACCCCGCGACCATGGGCATACTCCACCGCATCCGCCACGGCACTCATCAGTTCGACAATTCGGTCCGGACCCGCTTGCTGTCGCTCAATCCACTGGTCGATCCGAATTCCGCGAATCAACGGCATCACGATATAGCCGGTCCCTTCCGCCGTGATCCCCGCATCCAGAATCGGAACGATGTGCGGATGCCGCAATTGCGCCAGCACCTGCGATTCGATCAGCCACCGACTGCCGCGGTGATCGACCGGACCGGTCGTCAGCTTGACCGCTACCTGCCGGCGAACGGGGAACTCCTGCACCCCTTCATAGACGACGCTGTTCCCACCCTCCGCCAGTCGCCGCTGCAACGTGAACTGACCCAGTACCCTCCCGGACCAATCCGGTAATTCGGTGTGCCGCTCCAGGTCGGTCCCCAAGTCGCTATGGGTCACTGTGGAAACGGCTTCGACCCGTCCTGCATTGCGATCGTGGCCGGTTGGCTCATCGGAGCGCGTACGATCAACCATCGGCTTCGCCTCCCCTATCGAATTGGCGATAGGACTTGGATCGCGAGCCTGTTCTGGCTGTCAAATGTTCCCTCTTCTCATCCCCGTGGTCTGGCAGGAATTGCATCATGAGTACCACCACTGGATGATAGTCCCCACGCCCTCCGCCAGCGTGGCTACGACGAACTTAGTCTAAACCGTGTTGCGACGGCTGCAACCAGGTCACTTGTGTTGCCAGCGATCCTTCCGTTCCAGCACACTGCGGGGGCGTCTCCCAGCAGCCAGGCGCGCTCGCTCGTCTCCCCGCAAATACGTATCCCAGAACGCGGTACTCATCGCCAGGGCGGCTTTGATTCGAGGATCGGTGAACGCCGTCCGCCCCAAAAACTTCTGGTCGCTCACCGCCTGCGTGGTGACCGCCCCGAACGAATGGCCGGTCATCCCGAGATGTTCCAGTTCCAGTCGTCCGAACAGGGCGTGCGACGTTTCCCCCCAAAAGAGCTGGCTTCCGACGCACAGGCCGCGCGCACACCTCCAAGGCCGTGGACGTCAGGAATGCAGCTCAACTTCGATCTGGTGGTGGTGGCGATCGTCAATCAGCGGTACGAAATCGTTGGACAACTCGGCCCCATCCAGCACCAGGCGGACGACCGTTGCCCCTGCGACAGGATTGCGGATGGTGATGTGATAGAAGGTTTCGCGATAGCGATAATGGATTTTGAACTCGGTCCAGGCTGCCGGGAGACACGGCGCGAAGCGCAGCCGGTCGACTTCCAAGTGCAGACCCAAGAGCGACTCCACGATCAGCCGGTACATCCAACCTGCCGAGCCCGTATACCATGTCCAACCGCCGCGCCCCGTGTGCGGATCGAACCCGTAGACATCGGCGGCCACCACGTAGGGCTCGACGCGATACCTGGAGATCTCCTCGCGCGTCGCCCCGTGCGAAATCGGATTGATCAGCCCAAATAATTCCCACGCCCGCTCGCGGTCCCCCAATGCGGCCACGGCCATGACGGTCCAAATGGCGCTATGCGTGTACTGGCCGCCGTTTTCACGGACACCTGGGACGTACCCCTTGATGTACCCGGGATTCAGGTCCGATTGGTCGAAGGGCGGATCGAGTAGCAGGATCAAGCGGGCCCCCTCGCGGACGAGACGCTTCTCGACGTTTTTCATCGCGGTGATCCTCCGCTCGTGCGTGCCGGCGCCCGAGAACACCGACCAGCTTTGGGAGATCGCATCGATCTGGCATTCTTCGTTCTCGGCGGAGCCCAGCGGCGTGCCGTCGTCGAAATAAGCCCGGCGATACCACTGGCCGTCCCAGCCATTTTCCTCGATGTTGCCCCGCAGACGGCCGGCGTCGACCGTGTACCGATCCGCCGCCGCCACGTCGCCGCGCCGCCGCGCAAGTTCGGCAAATTGGGTGAGCACCTCAAACAGGAAAAACGCCAGCCACACGCTTTCGCCGCGGCCACCCTGGCCAACCAGATTCATGCCATCGTTCCAGTCGCCGCTGCCCATCAACGGCAATCCGTGCTGGCCAAAGCGCAAACCGTGATCGAGCGCGCGGACGCCGTGCTCGTAGAGCGTGCCAATTTCGTCAGAGACCTGTGGCAAGTCGTAATTCGACTCCTCATCGTCGCGCAACAGGCGGGCCGTCAAAAAGGGAATCCGTTCGTCCAGTACGCCGGTATCCCCCGTGATGTGCACGTAGCGGCAAATGGCCAGCGGCAGCCACAGGTAATCATCCGAGAAATGCGTTCGCACGCCTCGTCCCAGGGGCGGGTGCCACCAATGCTGAACGTCTCCTTCGCGAAACTGACGCGATGCGGCACGCAACAGATGTTCGCGGAGCAACGCCGGCTGAGCATGGACGAGCGCCATCGCGTCTTGGAGCTGATCGCGAAACCCGAACGCACCTCCCGATTGATAAAACCCGCTGCGTGCCCACATCCGGCAGGCCAGCGTCTGATAGACGAGCCAGCCGTTCGCGAGGAAATTGACCGCTGGGTCGGGCGTTTCCAGATGGACGACCCCGAGCGTCCTGCTCCAATATTCCCAGACTCCTTCGATCGCCCGATGGGCGCTTTCCACGCTGCGATACCGCTGGGCCAGCGATTTGGCCTCCGCCGCCCCCGCCGCGGCGCCGATGGTAAACGTGACGGTCCGCTCTTGCCCGTCGACAAGCGTCAGAGGGGCTTGCAAGGCGGCGCACGGATCGTAGCCCGCGCCGACGCGCCCCGAGAGCCGCATGCGGCCCATCGCCGAGGGGTTGTCCAGTTGGCCGTTGCGCCCCAGAAACTCGGCTCGGTCGCCGGAAAAAGTGCGAGTCGTTTCGCTGCAATTGAAAAATGCCACGCGGTCCCCGAACTCGGGACTATAAACGTTGCGGGCGAGGATCGCACCGCTCGTCGGATCGGACTCGGTTACCACGTGCAGCAGCGTCTTGCTGCGGAAATCGCCGAGGACCAGTTCCCAATAGCCGGTAGCCGACAACTGCCGCGTTCGCCCGGAATGGTTGGCAACTTTCAGCTTGTAGAACTTGACCGGTGCATCGGTCGCCACATAGACGCACAGCTCCGTCGTCAGTCCTTCCTCGGAGTAATCGAAGATCGTATAGCCAAACCCGTGGCGCACGGTGTAGGTGTTTCTTCCGCGAGCCGGCGACGGCGAAGGAGACCAGAAGCTCCCGGACTCTTCATCGCGCAGATAAATGGCTTCGCCGCTGACGTCGGAAACGGGATCGTTGCGCCAGGGGGTGAGCCGAAACTCGCGGCTGTTTTCGGCCCAGGTATAGGCGCTCCCTCCCTCCGACACGACGGTCCCGAACTGCGCGTTGGCGATCACGTTGACCCACGGCGCCGGGGTGGTCTGCCCGGGAGTCAGGATCGTCACATACTCGCGGCCGTCCTGGCTGAATCCACCCAAGCCGTTGAAGAACGCCAGATCGCGCCGCGGCGGCGCATCGGGGAACGTTGGTCCGGGTTGGCGGCGAGCCCGCTTGAGCGGCGGGATCGAAACGCCGGCCCGGCCGCGCCGCTCGGCCTGTTCCGCCAAGGTTCCGCCGTCGTCCCAAAGCACGATCCGCGCCGCTGTCTGCAATAGCGCCCGGTCGTCCTCCGACATTTGCTCGCCGCGGCGGATGAAAATGCCGCCGGGTCGGTCCTCGATCGACGCTTCGTGACTGGCGGCGACAAGATCGGTGATCGCTTCCTGCAGCGTCTGCCGATAGACCGAATCGTCCTCATTCCAGATCACCAGGTCGACCACCAGCCCCTTCAACCGCCAGTACGCGTGCGCCTGGACGGCCTGTTGCACCAGTTCGATGCGTTCGCGGTCGCGAATCCGCAACAGGACAATGGGCACGTCGCCCGAAATGCCATAGCCCCACAGTCCCGATTGACCGCGCCGATTTTGGGAAAGGATGCTCGCCTTGGCCCGCCGCAGGGCCGAGGCGTAGATAATCGATCCGGCGAGGCGGCCGTAGACCTGCGCATCGGCCTGGGAGGCACTGAGCTGCTGCAAAACGATATGCGAATGGGTCCACGCCAGGTCGAACACGCGGTCGGCCAGGCTGGCGTCGCGATATTTCTCGGTCAGCGCTTCAATCTCGTCGCGCGAGCCGGCGACGCCGGTGACGATGTCGATCCGCACCGACTCGTTTGGCTCGAGTCGCACCGCCTGGCGGATGCTGACGATCGGATCGAGGACCGGGCCCTCGGTATTGGAAAGCGGGGTCGGGCGATCGAGGGCCGCGGGGGCCGCGAGCGTCCGGTTCCGGCCAATAAATCGCATCCGGTCGGTCTCGTACGACGGCTCGCCGATCGTGACTCCGCGAACCGCCATCATATGCGTCATCCACGGGGGACGCTCTTCCGCCGAGCGCGGACGCCGCGTCGCATAAATCGCCTGACGGCTGCGGATCAGCTCGGTCTGCACGAACAAGTTGCTGAACGCCGGATGCGCTTCATCCTGCGCCTGCGGCGCGAGCACGACCTCGGCATAGCTGGTGATCTCGATAGTCCGCGGCGTCTCCCCGCGGTTCGTCAGCGTGATCCGTCTGAGCTCGATATCATCCTCGGGCGAGACGCTGATTTGCGTATAGGTTTCCACCTCTTCGTCCATCCGGCGAAACTCCGCCCGCGACTGCGTGAAGATGGCTTCATAGCCCCCGGGCCGCGTCGTGGTTGGATGATAGGCGTTGGACCATACGGCACCTCTTTCTATGTCGCGCAGGTAACAGAAGCTCCCGTAGCTATCGCACGTCGCATCCTCCCGCCAACGCGTCACCGCCAGATCGCGCCAGCGGCTGTAGCCGCCGCCGGAATTGGTCACCACAACATGGTAGCGACCATTGGAGAGCAAGTGGACTTCCACCGTCGCACTACTGGGATCGGTGAAGACTCGCATGTCCCCTGTTTCTTCTCCTGACACCTTCCGCGACGCGCTCGCTTCGGTCGCGTGGGGATAAACCGGCGCCACCGTCCTGGGAACGCGTTCCTGCAGCAGCAAAGCGGCTGCCCTCAGCATCGGATCGGCCAAGAAGCGCCGCTGCATCGGCTTGTCGAGCAGTACGTACGCCAGCGATAGCAAACTCATCCCTTCGTGATGCGACATGAACTGCCGCACGGTGACGCGCTCGACGCCGGGGGGCAAGCGCGAGGGAGTGTAATCCACTGCTTCGTAGAAGCCGTACAGGCCTTGCTGGCCATCCGCCGCCAGCCGTTCAAGGTTGCGGCAGGCGGCTGCCGGCGCCACCATAAGCGCCAAGATGCTGGCGTACGGGGCAATGACGAGGTCTTCCACCAATCCCCGCTTCAGCCCCAGCCCCGGGACGCCGAATGCCCGATACTGGTAGGTTTTGTGCTGATCGAGCGTGTTGTAGCCCGATTCGGAAATCCCCCACGGCACACCCCGCTGGCGGCCGTACTCTATCTGCCGGCGAACGGCCGCCTGATAGCTGCGATCCAGCAGTGTATTCTCATAGCTGGGCATCACCAAGAGCGGCATAAGGTACTCGAACATCGACCCGCTCCAACTCAAGAGGGTCGGCACGCTCCCGGCGCTGGTGAGCAGCCGGCCCAGTGCAAACCAATGCTCTTGGCCGAGGTGCCCCTGTGCGATGACGACGAAGCTGGCCAGCCGCGCTTCGGAGGCGAGTAGATCGTAGAAGCTCGCGTCGAGGCGCCGCTCGCTGACGTTGTAACCTATCGAGAACAAGTCGCGTCCCCGATCGTACAGCAGGCTGAAATCCATATCCGCCAGCTCGCGGCACCGCGCGCTCAGTCCCTCCAAGGCGTGAATCCGCGCGGCGGCATGTTCCGCGGAATCGGCGAGCGCCGTCCGCAACTTCGCGAGCCACAGTTGCGCATCGTCGATGGCTATCGGCAAGGCCGCGTCGATCAGCGGGAGCGCCGTCTGCGGCAAGCCCGCCACGTCGGGAAGCGTCTCCGCAAGCTCCAGGTCGTCGAGTACCAGGCGCAGTTTGTCCAGGTGCTCGCGCAGCTCGGGGCGGTCGCATTCCCACATGCCCGCCGGAGCTGCCGGCAGGGCAACCCACGCCGCTAAATGCTGGAGATCGGTGCGATGGTCGGTGCAAGACAGCGCATAAGCGCCCGCCCACCCAGAGACCTCCGCATCGACCCCCGCCATGCCCGTCAGTTCGGCGGCGGCCACGGTCCCTTGGGAGAGACGCGCGTAAGCGGCGGACAACGTCGCGGGCGCCGGCTCGAGCTCGTCGATCTGCCGCTCAATCTTGCGGAGCACTTCGGCACTGACGAGCGGACCGGTCGTGC
>JBGSLW010000129.1:0-9239 GCA_041740495.1 Pirellulaceae bacterium | reverse complement strand
GTGCCACGGTCGGCGAGGCGATTGCCGGCTGGTTCGGCAGCGACGCGTTACCGTCCAAAGACAACCTGCCGTCCAAAGACAACCTGCCGTCCAAAGACAACCTGCCGTCCAAAGACAACCTGCCGTCCAAAGACAACCTGCCGTCCAAAGACAACCTGCCGTCCAAAGACAACCTCTTGCGCTTTTTGGCCTCCGATATCGGACGGATCGACGGGCTGGTCGAAGCCCAATTGAATGCGATCTTGCACCATCCCGCGTTCCAGCGGCTGGAGGCATCGTACCGCGGATTGGAGTATCTGGTCGGCTGTCGCGACGCCCTGGGGGACCGCGCGGGCGTCAAGCTCAAGGTACTGAATTGGCCGTGGCGCGATCTGGTTCGCGACTTGGAACGCGCCAGCGAGTTCGACCAGAGTCAGCTGTTTCGAAAAGTCTATGAGAACGAATTCGGCACGGCGGGCGGCGAGCCCTTTGGCGTGTTGATCGGCGACTATCAAATCCAACCGCGCCCCTCCGCCGATCATTCCACCGACGACATCGCGGCTCTGCAAGGGATTGCCCAGATCGCAGCCAGCGCCTTCTGCCCATTCATCGCGGGAATCCATCCCTCGATGTTTGGGCTCAATCGGTTCACCGAGTTGGAGCGGGTCGAGAATTTGGAACGCGGGTTCGATCAACCCGAATTTCTCAAGTGGCGGGGGTTTCGCGCCAGCGACGATGCGCGGTTCGTCGGGCTAGCGCTCCCCCGAATTCTCATGCGACAGCCGTACGAGCTGGCGCCGTTGACCCCGGGTGGATTTTGTTTTTCTGAGGACGTGTCCGGGCCGGACGCCGAACGCTACCTCTGGGGCAACGCCGCGTTTGCCCTGGGCGAAGTCTTGATTCGGTCGTACGTGAACTACGGGTGGTTTTCCGAGATTCGCGGAGTCTCCCGCAACGCCGAGACCGGCGGAATCGTGACCCGCTTGCCGGTCCATTGCTTTGCGACCGACAAACCGCATGTCGCTCCCAAAGCGTCGACCGATACGACGATCACTGAATTTCTGGAGGCTCACCTCAGCGCCTTGGGATTCATCTCCCTTTCGCATTGCTACGATACCGAATACAGCGCGTTTTACGCGGTCCCCTCGGTACAAAAACCCCGACTGTACGATCGGGAGGATGCCACACAGAACGCCCGAATTTCGGCGATGCTCCAATACATTTTTTGCGTTTCCCGTTTCGCGCATTACCTCAAGGTGATTGCCCGCGACAAGATCGGGTCGTTCCGCGAGGCCGAGCAGACCGCGCGCGAACTCCATAACTGGTTGATGAAATATGTGACGCCGGACGATTCCGCGAGCGTGGACGTCAAAGCCCGCCGGCCGCTCCGCGACGCCGACGTCGATGTGCGGCCCGAACCGGGCAAACCGGGTCAGTATTTGTGTACCTTCCGCTTGCTGCCGCATTACCAATTCGACAATATGAACGCTTCGATCCAACTGCGGACGCGTGTGGCAGCCAAGGGGAATCCGTGATCGGGATCGCGCCTTTCGGAGGCCGCGGTCTCCCGAAAGCGATCTTGCCCGCCTGCCTCGTCCCGGACCGATCTCGCAACCACAGGAGAATTCCTTTGAAAACAACCCAAGAGGTCTTGGCCGCGTTCAACGCGGGGCGATTGGCCGATGCGATCGACTTGGTGACGCAACTGGTCAAACAACAACCGTCGGAAATCAACGCCCGAAATCTGCTCTGCGAGTTGCTCTGTTTTCGCGGCGAACTGGCCCGGGTCGACAAACAATTGGAGACCGTCGCCCTGCAAGAGCCGAAGCTCGCCGTGTCGATTTCGCTGTTCCGCCAGCTGGTGCGGGGGGCGTTGGCCCGGCAGGAATGTTTTGACAACGGCCGCCCCCCGGAAGTCCTGGCCGAACCGACGCCGCTCATTCGGTTAGGGCTCGAACTGTGGTTGGCTCGCCGCGAGAACGCTGCGGCCGATGCCGATCGACTGGCGGCCGAGATCGAACTCGCTCGCCCCAAACTCTCCGGCACGTGCAACGGGCAGCCCTTCGACGACTTCCGTGACGCCAGCGACCTGACCAGCTTCTTCCTGGAAGTCCTCACCAGCACCGGCAAATACTATTGGGTGCCGTTCGATACGGTGGAGTCCGTCGAATTGCACAAGCCGACTCGGCCGCGCGAAGTCCTGTGGCGCCGCGCTCGCCTGATCGTGCGGGGGGGACCCGATGGCGAAGTCTATCTCCCCTCGATCTATCCAGGCTCCGAACGGTCCAGCGACGTGGCACTGCAAACCGGCCGCGCGGTCGATTGGTTAGGGACCGCGGAAGGCTTCACTCAAGGGATCGGCCAACGCATGTTTCTGGCGGGCGACGCCGACTACACGCTGCTCGATTTGCAACAGCTTTCGTTCGACATGGTAGGCTCAGGAGGCTAACAGCCTCTCCCCATTCCCGCCGGCCCCCTCAAAGCAATCCTATGACCGCCGATTCCGATCGTCGTTTCCTGATGCCCAGCTTGCTCGATCGGCTCTCCGGAAACGTGGACAACCCCGCCGGAGCCGATTTGACGCAATCGGTCGCCCAGCTACGCCGCTCGGTCCGCCATGACGTCGAGAATTTGTTGAACACGCGGTGGCGTTGTTCGCACTGGCCCCCCGACCTGTCGCAGCTCGATCATTCGCTGGTCAATTACGGGATTCCCGATTTCTCGGGGGCCGCGTTCGGGTCGCCCGATCATCGGGAGGCCCTCCGTCTGGCGATCGAACGCGCCCTGGAAATGTACGAGCCGCGATTCGCGCGAGTTCGCGTCGTGCTCGTCGACCCGCGCCGAAACGACCGGACGTTGCGGTTCCGGATCGAAGGGGAGCTGCGGGCATACCCCAACCCGGAACCGGTCGTATTCGATTCACAAATCGATGCCGTCTCCAACCATATTCGCGTACAGCGATCGAACGCATGAGCGACGAACTGCTTCGATATTACAATGCGGAACTGGAATACTTGCGGCGGATCGGCGCCGAGTTCGCTCGCTCGCACCCGCGCACCGCCGGGTACCTGAATTTCGGCGAGGACGAAGACTTCGATCCGCATGTGGGCCGGCTGGTTCAGGCCTTCGCCTATCTCAACGCCCGGACGCGCAAAAAACTGGACGACGATTTTCCGGAATTGTCCGAGTCGATGCTGGACATCTTGTACCCGCATTACCTGCGGCCGATCCCCTCGCTGGCGATCGTGCAATTCGCACTGGAACGCGCCCAGGCCGATCTGACGGAGGGGTATGAACTCCCCCGGGGGACGCGGCTGGAATCCGAACCGATCAACGGCCAGACTTGCCGGTTTCGCACTTGTTACGACGTCACGTGTTGGCCGATTCAAGTCACCGCCGCCCGCTACGAAGGGGTCCCGTTCACGGCGCCGTCGACGCCGTTTTCCGGCAAAGCCCAGTCCGTGATCGCGATCCGCCTGGAGGCTTTCGCCCGCGAACTGAACTTTCAAAAGATGCGGATTCCCAAACTTCGCTTTTACTTGAGGACCCAATCGTACTACGCCCACCAGATCTACGAACTGCTGCTGAACCATTTGGTGGGGATCGCGGTGGCGCCGAAACCAGACGCACCGCCGCAGTTGTTGGGCGCGGAGCATTTGACGCCGGTCGGATTCGCGGACGACGAGGGGTTGTTCGACTATCCGGCGCGTTCGTTTCTGGGCTACCGGCTGCTCACCGAATTTTTCAGCTTCCCCGACAAGTTTTTGTTTTTCGATGTGCGGTTGGATCGGCTCCAGGGCAGTGTGGAGAATTCGCAGACGATTTACCTCTACTGCAACCGGCATTTCAACGAACTGCAGCCGCACGTCACCGCGGCCACATTCGCGCTGGGGTGCACCCCGATTGTCAACTTGTACAAACATCGTGCCGAGCCGATCCGCGTCACCCACTTTCACGCAGAGTACCCCGTGGTCGCCGATGCCCGCCGTCCGTTCGGGCATGAGATCTACAGCATCGATCGCGTGGTGGGGACGACGCCGACCCGCAAACTCTACGAGTTTCAGCCGTTTTATTCGATCCGGCACGAAGCGCAGGCAGGCGAAGCGCAGCGATTCTGGCACGCCGCCCGGCATTGGAACGCGGGCGAGGATCCGGCACGCCAAGGTGGAAACGAGCTGGCGCTTTCGTTCGTCGACTTGGATTTTGATCCGTCGCAAGCCGCCGAGCTGACGATCGATGTCGAGACGACCTGCCTCAACCGCAACCTCCCCGGGTTCCTCCCGTTTGGCGGCGACCGGCCCCAGCTCCATTTTGAAACCGGTAGCGCGGTTCGGCGGGTGGTCTGTCTGACCAAACCCACCGCGACGCTTCGCCCGGCCTTGGGACAAACGACGCGGTGGCATCTGATCTCGCACTTGGCGCTGGGGCACCTTTCGTTGTCCGGTCCGCGAGGCCTGGAGGCGCTGCGCGAAATGCTGCGGCTGTACAACTTCAAGGACTCGCCCGAGACCCAAAAGATGATTGCGGGGCTGGCGGCGGTCGACTACCGCCCGGTGATCGGGCGGATCGGCGGACCGGCCGCCTCCGGCGTCTCACGGGGCATCGAAGTCGGTTTGACCTTCGATGAAGAGCAATACAAGGAGGGAGGACTGTTTCTGATGGCCTCCGTGCTGGAGCACTTTTTCGCTTTGTACACCCATCTCAACTCGTTCACGCAAACGGTGGCCAAGACCACTCGACGCGAAGGAATCCTCAAACGATGGCCACCCCGATCGGGCGAACTGCCGACCCTGTGATCGAACAGTTGCGCCGCCGGCCGCAGGCGTTTGGTTTCTTCCAGGCGTTGCGGTTGTTGCGGCGTTACTTCGATCTCGCCGCCGAAGAGGCGCGACGATTGCCCCTCGGTTTTGATTCTGCGCCGCACCGCGAGGTCGCGCGCCTGAAGGCCTCCGCGTCGCTGGCGTTTCCACACAGCGAGATCCTGGACCTGGAGTTTCCCGCGGCAAACGACGACGACGAAACCGCCGGCCCGCCGCAGGTCACCGTCGGCTTTATGGGCCTGACCGGACCTTGCGGCGTGCTCCCCCGGCACTACACCCAGGCCGTGATCGACGAAGCCAAGGGACGGCAGGCGACCCCCACGCTCGATTTCTTCGACCTGTTCAATCATCGAGCGATTTCCCTTTTCTACCGAGCTTGGGAAAAGTATCGCTTGCCCGTGAATTTCGAAAACGCGCAGTGGCAAGTCAACGCCGGCCCGCCCACAGACTCCGATCCCATCACCAGATGCGTCTACGCCTTGGTCGGCATGGCCCCCGCAGGGACGCGGCGCCGCCAACTCCTGAACGACGCGGCCTACCTGTTTTACGCAGGTCATTTTTTTGCGCACCCCCGCAATGCCATCTCGCTCCAACGGATGCTGGCGGAGCTGTTTCAGCTGCCGATCGCGGTTCAACAGTTTTGCGGAGAATGGCTGCAGCTGAGCGATGATCAAAGGACCTCGCTGCAGTCGTTTGCGCCCCAGGGGCGGAGTGCCAACAATCGTTTGGGAGTCGATGCGCTGGCGGGAAGCCGAGTTTGGAGCGTGGAGGGACTCGTGCGAATTCGTATCGGTCCGGTCTCCTTCACTCAATTCCAACGTCTGATGCCGGGCCAAAAAAAATTGGGACAGATCGCGCAATTTGTCCGCCAATATGTTGGCACCACACTGGAAACCGAGTATCAAATAGTGTTGGCCAAGGAAGACGTTCCCCAAATCCGAATGCCGGATTCCGGTTCTGCTGCGCCCCCGCCGGTGCTGGGCCGCACCACCTGGCTTTTGTCGGGGGCGTCCCCGCAGGATCGCGATGATGCCGTGCTGCGTTACAGCGGTCGAATCGATTGCTAGGTTAGCCGAACAACGCGAGCCGTGGTTTCTTCGCGCGTCAGAAACCGCGGCAAACGCCGTTCGGCTGTGGGTCCTGGGGCGCAAGTGAAATCCATGCACACAACCTGACGACCGCCACTCAAATCTCACCATCGTTTTCGAAGGAACAAGCGTCCGATGAATCTGAAATCACTGATCGGCAAGCTGAATCCCATCTGCCGAGCCACCTTGGAAAGCGCTGCTGGGTTGTGTGTCTCCCGCACCAACTACAACGTCGAGATCGAGCATTGGCTGCTGAAGCTGCTGGAGAACAGCCAAACCGACCTGGCGGCGATCTGCCGAGCCTACGAATTGGATCAGTCCAAACTCACGGCGCAGCTCACGCGATCGCTCGATCGACTCAAAACTGGAAACGCCAGGCCTCCGGCGCTCAGCCAGAATGTCGTCGATGCAGCTCGCGACGCCTGGCTGTTGGCTTCGATCGACTACGGAGAATCGGACGCTCGCAGTTCCCATCTGCTGCTGGCGTTGCTGTCGGACGATGCCATGCGATCGATGACGCTGGCCGCGGCGAACGAACTGGATAAGGTCAGCGTCGAATCGTTGCGCCGCGATTTGAATTCGATTTGCAAGGACACCGAGGAGTCGCGCACGGCGCCGGCGGGGACGGCGACGACCACCGGTCAGCCGACCGGCCGACCGGGCGGCCCCACCAAGACGCCGTCGCTCGACCAATTCACCATCAATCTCACCGATCGGGCACGGCAAGGTCAGATCGACCCCGTCCTGGGACGCGACGAAGAAATCCGGCAGATCATCGATATTCTCTGCCGCCGCCGTCAGAACAACCCGATCCTCACCGGAGAGGCGGGCGTCGGCAAAACCGCGGTGGTCGAAGGGTTTGCCTTGCGGATCGCCGCAGGCGATGTCCCCCCGTTGTTGCGCGACGTCCAACTGCACGTCTTGGATCTGGCGCTCTTGCAGGCAGGCGCCGGCGTCAAAGGGGAATTCGAGAATCGGCTCAAGTCGGTGATCGAAGAAGTCAAGGCGTCGCCCAAGCCAATTATCCTCTTTATCGACGAAGCCCACACGATGATCGGCGCGGGGGGACAAGCCGGTCAGGGCGACGCGGCCAACTTGCTCAAGCCCGCATTGGCCCGCGGTGAACTTCGGACCATCGCGGCCACGACCTGGGCGGAGTACAAAAAGTATTTCGAACGCGATGCGGCCCTGGCCCGCCGCTTCCAAGTCGTTAAGGTCGAAGAACCCGACGAAAAATCCGCCATCCAGATGATGCGGGGACTGGTCGCTACTCTGGAAAAACACCATCGCATTCGGATCTTGAATGAGGCGGTGGAGGATGCGGTCAAGTTGTCCAATCGTTACATCTCCGGCCGGCAGCTCCCCGACAAGGCGGTCAGTCTGCTCGATACAACCTGCGCTCGCATCAACCTCAGCCAGAATTCGATCCCTCCCGCCCTGGAAGATTGCACGCGGAAAATCGAACAGAACCAGGTCTCGGTCGAGATCTTGCGACGCGAATCGGTCGCCGGCGTCGATCACTCCGAACAGATCGCCGCGCTCGAAGCGCAGCGCGCCGAATTGGAAACGGAGTTGTCGCAACTCCGCGAACGCTGGGAGGCAGAACAGAAACTCGTCGTCCGCATCAAGGAGCTGCATCAACAACTCAGCGGCGGTCCACTGGCCGGAAGCGACGCCCCAACCACCAAGGCCCCGGCAGCGGCCGGCGACCCCAAAAAGCCAGCGGCAGCGCCCGCAAAGGCGGCAGCCTCCCCGCCCGCCCCGCTCACCGCAGAACAGAGGCAAGCCATCGAAGCCGAATTGCAACAAGCGCAAGCCGCGCTCCGCGAACTGCAAGGCGAGTCCCCGCTGGTCCACGTCTGCTGCGACTCGAACGCGATCGCAGAAACCGTCGCTTCCTGGACCGGAATCCCGGTAGGCCGGATGGTTGCCAACGAAATCAAGACGATCCTCAATCTCCGCGGCATGTTGGAGGAATCGGTCGTCGGTCAAACGCACGCCCTAGGTCAAATCGCCGTCAGCATCCAGACCTCGCGGGCCAAGCTGACCGATCCCAGTCGGCCGATCGGAATCTTTCTGCTGGCGGGGACCAGCGGCGTCGGCAAAACGGAGACGGCGATCACGCTCGCCAACTTGCTCTATGGCGGCGAGCAAAATATGACGGTGATCAACATGTCGGAGTTCAAGGAGGAGCACAAGGTTTCGCTCCTGATGGGCTCGCCTCCCGGCTATGTCGGCTATGGGGAGGGAGGCGTCCTGACCGAAGCGGTCCGCCGCAAGCCGTACAGCGTGCTGCTGCTGGACGAAATGGAAAAGGCCCACCCCGGCGTACAGGATGTCTTCTACCAGGTCTTCGACAAAGGCCACATGAAGGATGGCGAGGGACGCGATATCGACTTCAAGAATACCGTCATCATCATGACCTCGAACGCCGGTACCGACTTGATCAAAAATCTCTGCGCCGACCCGGAAACAGCCCCGGAACCGGACGCCCTGGCGACGTCGCTCCACCAGGAACTGCTCAAGACGTTCAAGCCGGCGTTTCTGGGCAGAGTGACCGTCCTGCCGTTCTACCCGCTCAGCGATGAGATCATGAAGAAGATCATCCGCTTGAAACTGGGGAAGGTGAAGCGGCGCGTGGAGGAGAATTACAAAGCGTCCTTGACCTACAACGACGACGTCGTGAATACCATCGCGGCCCGCTGCACCGAAGTCGACACCGGCGCCCGCAACGTCGACAAGATCCTGAATCGCACGTTGTTGCCCGAGATGTCCGCAGAATTTTTGAGCGCCATGGCCGAAGGACGCGATATCCACGCGGTCGAAATCGGACTGGGACCGGAAGGACAATTCGCCTATCGCTTGGCGTAATACCTTGCTATTACCCTCTCCCCCGCTTCGGGGGAGAGGGCAGGGTGAGGGGGTTTCCCAGTCTCTGGGCCGTCACTCATTTTTTCGATACGAGAAATGATGCGAGTATTCATCGAAGCGATTTCTGGACCAGGCCAGGGAAACCGAATTCCCGTCGGCCAGAATCAGGTGCTGACCATCGGCCGGACCGAATGGTCGGATATTTGCATTCCCAACGACCCGCAGATCTCGGGTAAGCACTTCCAGATTGAGAATACCGGCGCCGAAGTCCGCGTCGCCGATCTGAATTCGACCAACGGCACCATGGTCAACGGCCAGTTCATTAAGCAAGCCGTGTTGAGCTCGGGTGATCAGCTGGTAGCCGGATCAACCACGTTTATCGTGCACATCGAACAGCCAAGCAGCGGCGGGCAGGACACTCCATTGCCCTCCTCGCACCATTCGCTGCAGACACCCCCGCTGGGAAATGGGTATCCGCCGC
>JBGSLW010000128.1:0-6747 GCA_041740495.1 Pirellulaceae bacterium | reverse complement strand
ACGTCAAGTCTAGGTAAGGTTCTTCGCGTAGCCTCGAATTAAGCCACATCCTCCACCGCTTGTGTGAGCCCCCGTCAATTCCTTTGAGTTTCAGCCTTGCGACCATACTCCCCAGGCGGAGCACTTAACACTTTCGCTACGTCCGAAGGGATGTGGGGGTCCCTACAGACTAGTGCTCATCGTTTACGGCTAGGACTACCGGGGTATCTAATCCCGTTTGCTCCCCTAGCTTTCGTGCCTCAGCGTCAGAAAAGACCCAGTGAGCCGCTTTCGCCACCGGTGTTCCTGATGATATCAACGCATTTCACCGCTCCACCATCAGTTCCGCTCACCTCTGTCTCCCTCAAGCCGCACAGTTTCAAGCGCAGTTCCTCGGTTGAGCCGAGGGATTTCACACCTGACTTGTGCAGCCGCCTACGCACCCTTTAAGCCCAGTGATTCCGAATAACGTTTGCACCACTCGTATTACCGCGGCTGCTGGCACGAGTTTAGCCGGTGCTTCCTCCAGGGTTCACTCAAAATTTGATTCCCCTCGACAGCGGTTTACAACCCGAAGGCCTTCATCCCGCACGCGGCGTCGCTCCGTCAGGGTTTCCCCCATTGCGGAAGATTCTCGACTGCAGCCACCCGTAGGTGTCTGGGCAGTGTCTCAGTCCCAGTGATGCGGGTCGTGCTCTCACACCCGCTACCCATCTTGGTCTTGGTAGGCCATTACCCCACCAACTAACTAATAGGACGCAGACCGATCCACGGGCAATAAATCTTTGGTCCGAAGACTTTATCAGGTATTAATCCGCCTTTCGGCGGGCTATCCCTGACCCGAGGGTACGTATCTACGTGTTACTATCCCTTTCGCCGCTTTCCATGTATTGCTACACTTCACGCTCGACTTGCATGCCTAATCCACGCCGCCAACGTTCATTCTGAGCCAGGATCAAACCCTTCAATTTGTATGCATGCCAGAGAATAGGCTATAGGCTATAGGCCGTACGCCGTAGGTAAAGACCGAAGTCCAAAACTACCGCGCTGCGACCGAACCCGAGCCCAACCCTGGACGACTAGCCAAATGAAGTTAGTTTGAACGGCTGTGTCTGCTGGAATAGCAGACTTAGCCAAGTTCTCGTAATCGCTTGTGCTGGCTCGTCACTCAATAGAGTTGACTTTTAGAGTTCACTACTAATTGTCAAAGATCAATTCGCCCAATCACATGGGCACCCAAATCATGGGCACCCAAATCACGGGCACCCAAATCACACAGGATCCGGCGACGAATCAAATTCCAAGGAATCTAATTCCGTCGCCACATCCAATCGACTTGGGCATCATCCAATCGACTTGGGCAAAACCTCTGGCTTTCGGCAACTCCCCCGCCAATTTCCCTCGGATGCCCAAAAAGCACCCTCAGTTCAACTCGCGGGACACTTCACCGAAGCAATCGGCCAAGTTGGTCTCAGCCCACCAAAGATTCACTCAACCTACCGGGGATCAATCGATCGATCAAGCCCCCCTTCCAGGTTTCTTTCGGCAGTTTGAATCCGCCCAAAGTCATCCGAAAGTACCTAGGCCTCGGTCCCGTCGGCAACCAAATCTCACAGAGAAATTGAACAGAGCAATTTAGCTGTGCTCGACTCGGTCCGTCCGCCGTTCCCGCAACCCAACATGTATCGGCTGAGCGAGGCAAATTCTAACGCCCGATTTTTTGCCGTCAACGGCGTGCCAGCTTTTTTTTTAGTTTTTTCGCGCTGGCGGCGGCCAGGTTGGCGGCGGCCAGGTTGGGCGGTTAGGTTGCCGACGGGTAGGTTGGCGGCGGTTAGGTTGCCGGGACGCCGAATCGAGCCAAACAATGCTCGATGCTCTTGGCGGGCACCGGCTTGATTTCCGCGGTGACCGACAAATCAGTTCGCAAGATGTCGTCGAGATTGGTCGAGTCGTCTTCGGCCGAAAACTGCACGACGTAGGCCCCAATCTGGATCCCCTGATCGTCGTAAACCGGCGGCCAGAAGCCTTGCGCATTTTGCGCGAGCGTTCGCGCCAGAAATCGAGTCGCTCGGCCGGAGAAACCGGCCAAGATCATCTCCAGTCGCCCTTGCGATTCGCGGTAAATGTAAAACACCAACGCTGTGTCGCGCATTTCCCCTTCATCACCCCCCAACACCCATTTCCCATCGGGTTGCATGAAATAAATCCCGGGCGTGAGTTTTTTCGAGCTTCCGTCGAGTTTCAGCCCGGCCATGCAGGAGGGAGGGTGCGGATCGTCGTCCCGGTAGCGAACGAAAAACGGGCAACTGCGGTTGCCGGCGCTGCTGATTTCATCCTGCGATACGAACGGATCGCAGCCGAAGGCGTTGGCCACGACGATATCGACGATCGAATTGCTCTTGTTGCTGCCAATGCAGACCAGTCCTTTGTCGCCGCTCTTCGTGTCGAAGAGCTCGTAGACTTCGTGGGCCCGCCGTTTGACCTCGGTTTCATCCGCCTGGCCAGGACTCCAGACCAACACTTGCCGCATCGATTCGGGCTGCGTCAGACGTTGCCCCGTCAGCGCCTGCTGCTGCTGGAGCTTGGCGGTACCTCCCAGCGTCGTGACGCCGTTGAGCAGTTCGCCCAGGAGCACGGCATCCGACGCGGGGACGTAAGGAATTTCGTAGTTGTCGGTGTCGACGTTGCGGCGAACCCCCAAGCACATCTCCAGCCGTCGGCGGCGCGCCAGCAGCTCCCAAAACGTCTCGGATTCGATGGCGAACAACGCCCCCGGGAGTTGATCCGCCGTGGCATGCCCGTGCTCGATCAAGTAATCGCACAACCGCGAGAGTGCCTTGAGCGGCACGTACTTCATCTCGTTTTTGAGAAGCGCCGCCACCTGATGTCGATCGAGCCCGGTGTATTCGACGATCGACTTGATCGTGCCGGGCCGTTTCCGTGGATCGGGGAGGTGCCCCAACAACTCGGCGAGTCGAAACGAATAATGCATGGCTGCCAATCTCCGAATCCGGCGTGTCACCCCGCAATCTCGAACACCACCAAGGTCCGGGGGAGGCCCTGGGCGGATACCCCGCGAACGGTACCCCGCGCCGCTTCCGGCGAAGCACTTTACCAGCATAGGCGCGTTAATGGAAAAATCAACAACGTTATCCGCAGGAAACACGGTGTTTTGCCAGGATAAGGCCGATTTGCCAATTCCCCGCGGAGTTCCCCAGTTTGCGAAAATTTCGCTCTTTACTCGCCAACCGAATCTCGGCAGAATACGCGACCGCTGCGAATCCCCTCGGGCGGCAAGACAAGGATGGTTTCTGGTTCTCGACCTCACAGCAAGGAGTGCTGACGTGGCAGTTTCTCGCTCGCTCGTCCCCGCCGGGGCGATTCTTCTGGTGGCTGGGTTGGCTGGTCTGGCCCAAGCACAAACTACGATCTGCCTGATCGATATGGCCAAGATCTTCAAAGCCCATCCCGGCTTCAATGATCAAATGCAGTCGCTCAAAGCGGAGGCGGATGCCTTCCAAGTCAAACTGCAACAAGCCCAGCAAGCGTTGGCTCGGATGAACGAAGACCTGCGGTTGTTGGATCCCAACAGCGAAGCCTTTCGCCAAAAAGAATCCGAGGTCGCAGAGACCTCCGCCAAGCTGGAGATCGAACGCCGCAACCAGGTCCGGGACCTGATGATCCGCGAGGCCAAGATCCACTTTGATACGTACGCCGCGATCACCGGAATGATCGGACGCTACTGCCAGGAAAAAAGCGTGCCGCTGGTGATTCGGTTTGTCAGTGAACCGATGCGGCTGGAAGACCCCGCCTCGATCGAGCAAGGCTTCAACAATCCCGTCGTCTTTCACGCAGCGGGGCGAGACATCACCGACGAGATCATCCAGCGGATTGCCCAGGCGCCGCAGGGCGGACAGTTGAAATAGTCGGGGCCTGCCTCGCGGAGTGGATTCCAGATTGCGGCTTGCGGAGAGAAGTACATTGGCTGGCGGAACGCGACACCAACGGACGATTGCCCGGCCTGTCTCGGTTTCCGGGTACGGATACTGGAGCGGGCTGGATGTGACGGTCGAGTTCCGTCCGGCGGCGGCCGATACCGGATTGGTGTTCGTGCGTCGGGACCTGGCGGGTTCTCCGCGAATTGCGGCGGGGGTCGAGCGACGATGCGAGGTCGCGCGGCGAACCGTCCTGGTCGACGGCGGCGCCTCGGTCGATATGGTCGAGCACGTCCTGGCGGCGTTGGCCGGATTGCAGATCGACAACTGCGAAATCTGGGTCGATCGAGCGGAAATGCCGGGACTGGACGGCTCCAGCCTGGCGTATGTGCGGGCTCTGCAAGGCGCGATTCCCGTGGAACAACCCGCGCTGCGCCCGCGGTTGAAAATCGACAAGACTTGGCGCGTGGGCGACGCCTCCCAATGGATTTGCCTCGAGCCGGCGGAGTCCTTTCAGATCGAATACGAATTGGTGTACGACCATCCGGGTATCGGCCGGCAGACTCGCAGTTTTGCGGTGGATCCTATCCGCTTCGAGCGCGAGATCTGCATGGCGCGGACCTTTCTGTTGCAATCCGAGGCGGAACATTTGCAGCGGCAGGGATTCGGCCTGCGGGCGAAATATCAAGACCTGCTGGTGTTTGGCGACGAGGGGCCGGTCGCCAACGCCTTGCGGTTCCCCGATGAGTGCGTGCGTCACAAGGTGCTGGATGTGGTCGGAGATTTGGCATTGGTCCCGTTCGACATCGTCGGGAAGATCACCGCCTTCCGCAGCGGGCATGCCTTGAACGCAGAGTTGGCGAGACAGTTGTTGGCCAGCGTGGCGGGGACGTCGCGCCGGCGGTCGGCTTGATAGGATCCAAACAAATTGGGTGCCATGTGAATAAAATCCTCCCCTTCAATCTCGACGGCGAATGGATCGAACCGAGCCATCCGGCGCCTGCCCGCATCTCCCAATACGCGGTGGTCGATCCCAAAGCCGAGATCGGTCCCGAGGTCGAAATCGGGCCGTTCTGTGTGATCGGGCCGGATGTCAAAGTCGGTCGCGGGACGGTGCTGCAGAACAACGTCACGCTGGTCGGCCGCACCACCTTGGGGAAAAACAATCGGATTTTTCCCAACGTCGTGATCGGCTGCGAACCGCAGGACCTCAGCTACAAAGGGGCCGATACCCAAGTCATCGTGGGGGACGGCAATCTGATCCGCGAGAATGTGACGATCAACCGCGCTTCCGAAAAAGAAGAGGGGATCACACGGCTGGGAAGCGGTTGTTTTATTATGGCCAGTTGCCACATCGCCCATGATTGCAAGATCGGCGATTCGGTCGTGATGGCGAATAACGTGCTGCTGGGAGGCCACGTCCATATCCACTCGAACGTGACTTTGGCCGGGGGCGTAGGCGTCCACCATTTCGGATCGGTCGGCCGCTTCTGTTTTGTGGGAGCGATGAGTCGCGTGACGCAAGACGTCGCACCCTTCATGCTGGCCGACGGCAATCCAGCGCGGGCCTTGTGCGTGAATGTCGTGGCGCTCAAACGCAAGAACATCGCGAACCCGGTGATCCGGGCCCTGAACGAGGCGTTTCGGTTGCTCTACCGGTCGCGCGTCGGCCTGGAGAACGCTCGAGAGATCCTGACCAAAGATGAACTCATTTGCGAGGAAGTTCTGGAGGTCCTGGAATTCGTGGAATTCTCACAAAATGGGCGACACGGCCGTGGTCGCGACCGGCGGAGGGGTGTGGCTTGAGCAAGCTGCGGGTGGTCGTCCTGGGCGCGGGGCATCTAGGGATGATCCACGCTCGCTTGATTCAACAACATCCCGACGTCGAGCTGATCGGCGTGGTCGATCCGCTGCCGGAGGCCCGAGCCCGTGTGCGGCAGGAATGGGGATCGGTCGACTACGCAGAGTTGGCCCAGTTGCCCGGGCACCCGGATGCGGCGATCATCGCCGCGCCCTCCTCGTTGCATTACCAAATTGCCCAACCGCTCATCGCGCGGGGCGTGCATCTGCTGATCGAGAAGCCGGTCACCGTCGAGCTGCCACAAGCTTTGATTTTGGCGCGGTTGGCAGCTCGTTTTCGATGCACGGTCGCGGTCGGACACGTCGAACGCTTCAACCCGGCCTGGCAGGGGATCGCCGAGAGCCTGGGGCCCCTGCGATATTTCGAGTCCCAGCGATTGAGCGGATACACGTTTCGCTCGACCGACGTCGGCGTGGTACTCGATCTGATGATCCACGACTTGGATTTGCTCGCCTCGCTGGTTCGCTCGAACGCCCGCCAGATCGAAGCCTGGGGGACCTGGTGGCTGAGTCCCGATGAGGATATGGCGAGTGCCCGGATCGAATTTGAGTGCGGTGCGGTGGGGCAATTGACGGCGGGCCGCTGCAACCCCGAGGCCCTTCGCAAAATATGGCTTGTGGGAGAGGAGGGTCAGGCGCGGGTCGATTTGACCAACCGACAAATCGAGGTCGTTCGACGGACGCGCCAGGCCGGCACACTCCACGCCGCTGCCGCAGCGTGGACGGCCGACGAGCGATCCCAAGCCCGCGACGCGATGTTTCGCGACTATCTGCCGCGGAGCGTCCACCAGGTCGAACCGGCCAACGCCATCCTGGAGGAGCAACGCGATTGGTTGGAAGCCATCCGCCAACAACGCCCCCCGCGCGTCGATTTGAACTCGGCGTGCCGCAGCCTGGCCTGGGCCGAAAAAATCTGCACCGCCATCCATGCCCGCGAAGCTCTCCGCGCCGAACGCGCGGGGGATCGCCAGCG
>JBGSLW010000127.1:0-23074 GCA_041740495.1 Pirellulaceae bacterium | reverse complement strand
ATGGATTCATGTTGATTGGCGAGTTATTGCTTAACGCCCAGCTGGATATTCGTTTAACGCTAAGCTGGATATTCGTTTAACGCTAAGCTGGATATTCGTTTAACGCCCAGCCGGAGGCGCCGGCACGTTTCGATCGCCGTTCAGGGAGGAGCCGGCGCCTCCGGCTGGGCGTTAAACGAATTGAGGCGAACATGGCGCCGCAAACTCTGCGAGATTGATGGAAGGAAGAACGCAATGAGCACACTGTAACAAGCCGGCGCCTCCGGCTGGGCGTTAAACGAATTGAGGCGAACATGACGCCGCAAACTCTGCGAGATTGATGGAAGGAAGAACGCAATGAAGACGAAGACATCGTACCAAATCGCCGCCGTGCAGATGGGGGTCGAGTTCGCGGAATGCCGGACGAACGGCGCGCGGGTACTCGAACATCTGACGGCGTTGGCGCGGCAGCAAGTCGACCTGGCGATTTTTCCCGAGTGCGTCTTGAACGGATATTGCTTCGGCGATGCCGAGGCAGCTCGAGCCGCGGCGCTCGAACCGGATGCGGCGGAATTGAGGGAGCTCGAATCCGCTTGTCGCGATCTGCGGATCGGCGCCGTCTTTGGCTATATCGAACGGGATGCGGAGCACTTATGGAACGCCGCGGCGCTCTACGGTCCGGCGGGGCGGATCGGATGCTATCGCAAAGTCCACTTGCCCTGTTTAGGGCTCGATCGGTTCACGACTCCCGGCGATCGATTCGAGGTGTTCGATTTGGACGGCCTGCGCGTCGGGTTGCTGATCTGTTACGACAGCGCCTTCCCCGAGGCGACTCGGGTGTTGGCTCTGGCCGGCGCGGACTTGATCGCGCTCCCCACCAACTGGCCGTCGAGCTCGGGCCTGTCGCCGGATGTCTTGCCGAGCTGCCGAGCTTTGGAAAACCACGTCTACTTCGCCGCGGTGAACCGCATCGGCGACGAAGGTGGTTTTCATTTTGTCGGCAAGAGCCGGATCAGCGCGCCGAATGGGCGCAACCTGGCGTACGCCGATCACGATCGGGAGGAATTGTTGCTGGCGACCGTCGAACCGACGATCGCCCGCAACAAACATCTGGTCAACATCCCCGGCCGGCACGAGATCGACCGGTTCGCCGATCGCAGGCCGGAGTTGTATCGGGGAGTCTGTGCTAATTAGTACCGGTCGGTGTTGGCGAACCGGGGGGTGAAGGTTGTCCCAGACGGAGTCGTCATGGACTGCGGGGTGGGACGTGGCATCGGGGGATTGGCCGGAATCGGGGTGGCGGGGACCGTGGCGGGCGCCATGCGAGCCGCCACCGGAGCGGGCGCTACCGCGATTGGGCGATCCAAGCGGTCTGCCATTTCGGTTTCCACCAGGACCTGCAGCAGCTTCGAAATACAGAGCTTGTTCATACTGGTCGAGTGGTCGTCGGCCTCTCGCTTGAGTGCTTCGTGCAAGCTCTCCGGCAAACGGACCGTGATGACCCGAGTCGGCTCGTTCTGGTTCACGCCCCCCTTCCGCAATCGCAAGCCGTTTACCATCTGCTGGATAGCGGCGTATTCCTCCGTTCGCTCGAAGCTGACGTATTCCTCCTGGTTGGCGAACACCTTGCGGGCCGCCCCGCTGACGCCCAGAACTTCCCGGAAGAATGTCACCCAGTCCGGGCCGCGCTGGAACAGGTTTTGGGCAAACTGGCGGACCTTCGAGCACCGGGTTTGGAAATCTTCCTGAGTCATCATCTCGGACATCGTGGACTCCTTTCAAAAGTCGAGTTGTATTCAGACCGCTCACCCGTGCCGGTCAGACTTTCGGGTGAAAACTCAGGCCAATCCTCAACTGCTGTCAATTCATGAGCGCATGTCATGCAGGCGCATGCACTTACGACGAAAACGGCTGGCTGCCAATAAAGAATGCAGGCGTGCTTAAAAATTCAGCTGCACAATTCCTGTGCAACGGAGGTTGTCTTGTTTCCAGAGTGTCCAAAGCGGGGGGCTTGAGCGAAAAAGGCCCTGGAACTCACGAATTGACGAAAAACAAGAGAATTTCCCGGCCCGGCGTGAGCATTGGGAACCGATTAACAGCTATTTGGTCGAATAGCCTTCGGGGAGTTCGATTTTCGTATCGACGATCTCGATGGGGATCTCCCGGCGGAGCTTGGTCAGATACTCCTCGATCTTTTTCGCTCGGTGTTGTTGGATAAGAGCTTCCTTGATTTCGGGCTGGGCGTCGCGGAACGGCTTGACGCCGGCTTCGGTCCGTTCTTGGACTCGGACGATATGGTAGCCGACCGTGGTTTCGACAATATCGCTGAGTTCGCCGAGCGGGATGGAGAATAGCGTGGAATCCAAGGCTGCATCGGCCAGGCTGCCCTGGGTCACCCACCCCTGCTGCCCCCCTTCATTGGCCTTCACGTCGTGGGAGGACTCGCGGGCGACAGCCTCCAGCGAGGCCCCATAGACCACCTTATTTCCCAATTCGGCGATCGCCCTGCGGGCCTCGGCCTTATCCGGGATCTTGTCAAAGCGAACGACCAGTTGTTCCCAACGGGCGCGAGACGGAAAGCCGTACTCGGCGATCCGTTCCTGGTAGTTGGCCCACATTTCCGCATGCGTCGGCTCGTAGTCTTTCGCGAATTTCTGGCTGACGAAGTATTTGACGAATTGGTCTTCGATCCAGCGCTGGCGAAACTTGCGCAGCGAGCTTCCCAAGGTGCGGAGGTAGATATCGAAATCGATCGCCCGATTGAGCTTTTGTTTCTTGAGGAAGTCCGGGAGAGCCTCTTCGTCGAAAGACTTGCCGATGCTCTCGAACATCTTGTCCAGATCGGCCTCCGCCGGGAGTTCCCGCACGACGTCGGTGTAGAGCAATTGCTGGTCGATGAATTTGGTGAGCCATGCCGCGTAAAGTCGTTGGCGTTGTTGTTCCTTCACATCCTCCGGAGCCGTGGGGATGACTTGTTCGATCCGTTCGTTGATTTCATACAGCATATCTCCGACCAGAATCGGTCGGCCACCGACGATTGCCATAACGCGACCGGGCTCGAACGTATCGCGAGGCTTCGGATTCTCGACGGCCGCACCGACGTTGGTGTTCGGCACGTTCACCGAGGCGTTGGACGCCGGCGGTCGCGTGGCGACGTTCGCTTGCGTCGCCTGCGCCGCCAACTGATCGATCAACCGCGTCGCCTGCCCGGCACTCGTCCCGGCGGCTCCCATCACTTGCCCATCCCTGTTCGCCGAACTCGGCGGCGGCGTTATTTCCTTCGTGCCCGCCTCTTCGTCCGGCGTTTCGCTGCGAGGCAGCAGACCGGACGAAGCAGCCTGCGGTGCAGGATTCGACTTCGCTGCATCGAAATACGGATCCGAAGTCTCCGCCGGCGGCGTCTGCTGGCAGCACTCACCTGACGGCGCCGACACGACCGAAACGATGATCATCAACGCGGGTAGCCACTGCGCAGGGCATCTCAGTCGATTCAGCGATCCGATCGACACGGAAGAGCTCGTTTTCATGTAATTCATTGGTGCTGATGATCGTTGTGTGACGGCGCCGTGGGCGGTACCTGGTACTCCGTCCCCAGTCGAACCCTGCCGGAAAAATTCGCGCGACTCTAGAAGATCAACCGCCGGGCTTCAAGATGGCTTTGAGCAGAGCTAGCAAGCGTTCATGCGGCAGGTCGGGTGTGCGCAACTCGACGAACGCATTCTGCTCATCGACGATCCGTAGTTTGCCCTGGTGCCGAGCGGCCAATTGTTGGATCCGGGTGCGGTTTTGGTACCGGAAGCCTAAGAACCGATCTTGTTGGAAGATGGTGTCGATCTGCCAGATCGCCGCCTCCAGTTTGATCTCTGCCAATTCCAGGAGTCGTTCCACGGGGGAAGGGATAGCGCCGAAGCGATCGACCAGTTCCTCCCGGAGCTGGGTGATTTCGTCGAATCGTTCGACGCGAGTCATTCGCCGATAAAAGTCCAGCTTTTGCCGGCGGTCGGGGATATAGTCGTCGGGTAGGTAGGCAATGCCGGGGAGGTCGACGTCGACGTGGACGGCGATCTTCTGCGGCATCTGCTTGAGACGGCGGACGGCGGTTTCCAGCATCTGGCAATAGAGCTCGTAACCGACCGCCGCGATATGCCCGCTCTGTTCGGTTCCCAGCAGGTTTCCCGCGCCGCGGATTTCCAGATCGCGCATGGCGATGGCGAAGCCGGCTCCCAATTCACTGAAGGTTTCGATCGCGTGCAGTCGTTTGGCGGCGACCGGCGTGAGGTGTTTGCGATCGCGGATCAGCAAGTAGCAGTAGGCTCGGTGCTTGTACCGACCGACGCGTCCCCGGAGCTGGTGCAGTTCGGACAAGCCGAAACGATCGGCCTCATCGATGATCATCGTATTCGCATTGGGAATGTCCAAGCCGCTTTCGACGATCGTGGTCGAGAGCAGCACATCGAACTTGCCGCCGATGAATTCGGTCATGACGCGATCGAGTTCGTCGTCGTCCATCTGGGCATGGCCGACGCGGATCGTCGCCTCGGGGACCAGATCGGCCAGTTCCTCGCGCAGCTGCTGGATGTCGTTGACGCGGTTGTGCACGAAGTAGACCTGGCCGCCGCGATCGAGTTCGCGGAGGATCGCTTGCCGGATCAGCGAATGGTTGTAACGGGTGCTGTGCGTCTCCACGGGGACGCGGTCTTCCGGCGGCGTTTCCAAGTTCGAGATATCGCGGACTCCGACCAGCGACATGTGCAACGTTCGCGGGATGGGCGTGGCGGACATCGTCAGGATATCCACGTTGTTTCGCCAGGACTTGAGCCGCTCCTTGTGGTGGACGCCAAACCGCTGTTCTTCATCGACGACGACCAGGCCCAAATTGTGGAACTCGACATCCTGTGACAAGAGTCGGTGCGTTCCGATCACGACGTCAATCTGCCCCGACTTGAGTTTGACTAGCGTCTGGCGGATCTCGTCGCTGGAGCTGAACCGGCTGAGCCTGGCGAGATCGAACGGGAATTCGGCCATCCGCTCGGTGAACGTGCGGAAGTGTTGTTCCGCCAAAACCGTGGTCGGGACCAGGATGGCGACCTGGTAGCCATTCTCGACCGCTTTGAACGCAGCCCGCGCAGCGATCTCGGTCTTGCCGAAACAGACGTCGCCACAGAGCAAACGGTCCATCGGTTGGGGCGATTGCATATCGCGTTTGATCGCCCCGATCGCGGTGAGCTGATCGGCGGTCTCGCGGAACGGGAAACTCTGTTCAAACTCGTGCTGCCACGTCGTATCTTCCCCGTAGGCGATGCCGTGCGCTCCGGAGCGGCGGGCTTGGACCTCCAGCATTTCGGCGGCCAGGTCGGTGATCGCGGCGGCGGTGGCTTCTTTCTGTTTGACCCAGGATTTTCCGCCGATCCGCGCCAGCACCGGTCGAGTTTTCGTACCGCCGATGTACTTCTGGACCAAGTCGATTTTGGTGGCCGGGACAAAGATCCGCGTCCCGCCGTGGAATTCCAACTCCAAGTGCTCGGTCAGCAAGCCCCCCTTCTCCAACAGTGCCAGTCCGCGATACCGACCGATCCCATGTGCCAAGTGGACGATCAAGTCGCCGTCCCGCAAGTCCAGGAAACTGTCGATCACTCGACCGAGTTTGCGTTGGGCGATCCGCCGCAGTTGCCCGCGGTGAAAAATCTGATCGGCGCCGATCACCAGCAGGTTCTGATCCCGCCAGCGGAACCCGGCATGGATGCAGCCGACCGCGTAATCGACCCCGCCGCGCATCGCGGCGTCGGTCGTCTGGAGCAGTTCTTGCAGTCTGGGGATTTCGCCGTCGACCCGTGCGACCAGTAGCACTTCCCCCAGGCCGACGGCGTGATCGAGTTGCACGCGGACTTCGGTGGCATCGCCGCGAAAGGCCTCGACCGATTCGAACGGTAAGCGAATCGACTCCTCGCTCCCTCCGATCGCCAAGCGTTGCAGGCAGACCAAGCGGAACGCCGCCCACCGTTGCTGCAACTGGTCGTAGCGATCCAAGCCCTCCGCGTCGATGTGACGATCCAGAAACTGTTGGGCCGCCGCTTGGATTTCTTCCAGCTCGATCAGCACCAGCAGGCAATCGGGATCCAGGTGGGACAGGAGGGAATCTCGAGCCGCGCCGATCGCCTGGGCCAAAGTCAAGTCGACGCGTTGCAGCGGCGCGATACTGCGTTGCGATTGCGGGTCGAACTGGCGAATCGACTCGACAACGTCATCGAACAACTCGATCCGCGCCGGCTGCAGCCAATCCGGCGCGAAGACGTCCAGGATTCCGCCGCGGACGGAGAACTCCCCGGGCAGTTGAACCACGGGGACTTCGCTGAAACCAGCCTGCACCAACCAGCCACGGAACTCGGCGGCGTCGATCGAGTCCCCCAGGGCGACCGACCGCGACCCGCCATGCAAATCGCTCTCCGCCGGAACCCGTTGCAACAGCGCTTGGACGGAAGTGCAGAGCAGCACCGGCGGCGACGCGTCCCGCAACTGCTTGAGTATCCGGGCTCGTTCGCCCAACGTCAGGTCGATTCGATCGTCCGCGGTGCGCGAGGATTCGAGCGCCGGAAATCGCTCCATCCGCTGGGGGCAGAACGATTCCAAATCGTCCGCAAAGTCGTCGGCGAGTGCGGCGGTCGGCGCAATGACCAAAACCTGCCGGGGCGGGGCAAGGCTGCCGCTGGATTCCCCGCACTCGATTTCGTGCGCCAATGCCGCCACGACCAGCGCGCACGACGACCCCCAGACCGAGTCGAAGACGGCGGTCCTGTTCGTCAGCAATTGTCGCCAGGCGCCTTGAAAGTCCGCTTGGGTGCGGAGCCTCCACGCCAAACGACGCAGCCGATCCGTCGCTTGAAGATGCGGAGAAACGCCAACCATGCCGCGGCATTGTATGCGACGGCCAGGAGAAATCGAAGAGGATTCCGGCGTCCCGCGCCCTGCCGAATAGATGAATCGTCGATTCACACCATCAGCCGCCTGGCGCTAGCCAGCGGTTTCCGACCGCGCCGGATTCGAAGAAACCGCAGGCTAGGGCCAGGCGGCTGATGAGTCAACGGCGTCTAGTCGATCCAGTCGCTGGCTGGATCGAACTGCTCCGGGGGTGGCATCTGCAGCTCGCCACGCATCGCAGGCGGCTCGATCGCTTCCAGGGATTCGATCACTTCCAGCGGCTCGCTTGCCGCTTCCGGAACCAGGAACTCCGTGATCGGCGGCTCCGCAGGCGCGGGCTGAGAGAATATCTCCGCCGGACTTTCCGGAATGTAGATCGGTTGGATGGAGTCCGCGGTCGGGGCCGACTTTCCCGTTCCATCCAACGGGCTGCCCGAGTGCGCCAACGCCCGATGATCGAATAAGTCGCAACTGGGACGCATCCACATGATCACCGGAAGGAAGGTCGCGGTGGTGAAAAACCTTCCGGCAGAGTAAACCGTCTGGACCACAGGACGTCGGCTGAGTCCATGTCGTTCCAACATCACTTGCTCAAAGTAGGGCCGGCGATACCTCAGGTTACTGGCAGTCCATTCCACCGTCCGCGGGGAAATCGGAGGGGACGAGGAATCCGATGATGGGATGGAGACCATCTCCGGATACGATTCGCCCCTCTTCGCGGAAGGATCAGACGAATCGCGGTCGACAAACTGAATGTCGCTCAAACTGGAAGGCCGCTGGTCCTGCCGCGGCGGAGGGAGCTCTTCTTGGTCCGGGAGGGTCGGAGCCGCTCCGTTTGGTTCCTGAACCCATCCAGCCGGGGACCCCGCTGACAACTCGACGGAGGGCTCCGGCCGATCCCTGTCAGGCGATCCCGGAGCATGCTCTAGAAAAGTGGTCTGTGCGAAAGCGCCGGGGGGGGGTGCAGGGTGGTGTAGGCGTACACGTTGCCCCTCCCCGGCCGCGTCGTGCGGCCGACCCTCCCCGGGGGAGGGTGAATGAGATGGGGAGGGTGAAGGAGATGAGGAGGGTGAAAGAGATGAGGAGGCTGGAGTGGAATTTTTTGGAAGGAATGCGACTTGCTCGCGCGGCTGTGCCAATAATTGCATCGCCCGGTTGGCTGGCGCGACCGTGGGGGAAGGGAACACGGCAACCTCTTGAACGATTCGTTCGGATGCGGTGGGTGCGGCGGGCGCGGTGGCTTCGAACCGGATTACGAAATCCTCCGGCAACTCGTCGACGATCGGCGGCTGAGGTTCGGATTGCGACGGAATCGGTTGTTGCGGTGGCACAGGCGGCGGCAGTGGAGCATCGAACAACTGGAATCCGACCCCGCTGGAACTTGTTTGTGCGGCGGAGTGAATTCGGGGTGGCCGCGCTTTGCCGTCAAGTTGCTGAGCGACGCCAATTGGCGGAATCAACGCAACGCAAGACGCCGCGCCGAGAAGAATTGGCAGGGCGCATCGTCGGAAGCAGTGGGGGATAAGCATTGGGGACTCGCGCGCAGTGATGGCTTGATCATTCCCCCCATCGGCACAATCGGCACAACCCTCACCTGCTGTTTAATCGGAATAGCTTGGCGGCGGAAGAATAGGGAGAGATCGCTGCGCTATTTCAATCCCCAGCTAGCAACTTTCCGCATTCGCGGGGCCCACCCCCGTCATTCCTACCCATCCCCGTCATTCCTGCGGAGGCAGGAATCCACCCGCCGTTACTATTCACATTCATTCCTGCACGCCACTGTCATTCCTGCACGCCACTGTCATTCCTGCGGAGGCAGGAATCCACCCGCGTTGGGGCCCAGCGCAATTGCGGTTCATTGATGATATCGAGGATCAATTGCCCTTCATTCTCCGGGTCGGTGCGCACCAGCAGTACACCCAAGTGCCGGCGTTCACTGCAAATCGAGGCAATTTGATCGAAGGTCAGCAGGCAAAAGGCGGTGGCGAGCGCATCGGCTTCGGCGGCGGACGGACTGACGACGGTCGCCGACAGAGTGTGTGTGGCGGGCCAGCCGGTGCGCGGATCCAAGATATGTCCCAGCCGCTGCCCTCGGTGAATCAGCGCCTGACGCTGACTCCCCGAGGTGGCCAGCGCCTGATTGCGGAGCTCGACCGTTCCCAGACGCCATCCCAGCACCAACGGGTGGAGGACGCCGATCGTCCAACCCGTTTCGCAGGGGGTGGGGCGGCGAGCCACGACGCTGCTCTGCCCTCCCTGAAGGAGAAACTCGTCGACCCCGGCGGCCAACAGCAGGTCGGCGGAGTCGTCCAGCGCGAATCCCTTGCCGATACTGGCAAAGTTGATCTCCACGCCGGGCTGCGCGATCGACAGCGTATGGGCCGCACGGTCCCACGTCAGATGTCGAAACCCGACATTGCGGAGGGCTTGATCAATCGCGTCCTGGCTGGGGACTCGCGGTTGTCGATTGTAGTAACCCCAGACTTTGGAAAGCGGCCCGGAGGTGATATCGAACGCCCCTGCCGTCAGTTGGTACATTTCTGCGGAGAGGTCCAACAAGTCGAGCACTTCCGGTGGGACCTCGACCGGGACGAAAGCTGCGCGGCGATTGGCGCTCGATACCGGACTCTCCTCGATGTACGTGGAAAGCTGCGACTCCAACTGGCGAATTCGCTGGAGCGCGTTCCAAGCGGCGTCCGCGCCGCGAGGAAACCGTTGAGCATCGAACAGCAGATCGAACTCGCATCCCATGGCCCCAAGCGAAAACCGATTCAAGATCCGGTCGGATTCCGGCGCGGCGGCGCTCGCGTTGGTGGGCTCATCGGCCTTCCCGGGCTCGGTCGCACCGCTGGGTCGAGTCAAGCTGAGAAACTCGCGGCGGTTCGTCAAGGATTCTCTCAAGGGACGCGGGCGTGGTAAAATGGACTCGTGGAATTTCGGGAATCGCCGCGCCGAACAACTGCCAGAGGCGCCGGCGATTCGAGTGTGGATTGCGGCGGGTTGACTTTCTCAATGTAATGGACGGGGGGGCGGAAGTGCCAGCGCTTCGATTCGGTTGTCTGGGATTGGCGTGTTGGGTCGGCGCCCAGTTTTCCTCGAGTTCGTGGGGGCAGGCCGACCAGAAACCACCGGTGGTGGAGCGCGCCCGCCGCCCCGTCTTCAGCCCACGAGACTGGGATGGAATCTATTTCCAGAATCTCTTCGCGGAGGGACTAGTCGGATCGCGGCCGGAGAAATTTGGAAAGCCCGCTACGACGCCCGCCGACTCGGTCGCCGCCCCGGAACTCCCCGCGTCCGCCGGCGGAGCGTGGTCGAGCCTGATCACGGGGGCGGTCATCGAAGACGAGATCAAGGCGTTGCAAGGCGAGTTGGACCAGGCGGTCACGACGCCGACCAAATTCAAAAGTGAGAACGCCAAGGTCCGCCGCGTGCTGACACAGCTCGCGACCCTGTTCGCGATCATTGCGGAATACGATGGCGACGTGCGGTGGAAGGATACGGCGGTGGACGCGCGAACCGCGTTTGCTCGAGCTGCCGCGGCGGCCCGCACCACGACCGATGCCGCTTACCAGACGGCGAAGTCGCAGAAGGAGAATCTCAACGAGCTGATTCGAGGGGGAAAATTCGCGCCCCCCAGCGGTGGGGAGGAACTGGCAGGCTGGACGAGCTGGGCGAACCGCAGCGAGGTCATGGACCGCTTGGAGCTCGGCTTTACCGAACGGCTGCGCCCCTGGACGTCCAGCGAATCGGAATTCCAAGCCAACCTGGACCAGGTCGTACACGAAGTCAGCTTGATCGGGGCGCTCGCCCAGATTTTGACGCAAACCGGTATGGACGATGCGGACGACGCTGCCTACACCGAACATGCCCAGACGATGAAGGCTGCCGCGATCGAGTTGCGAAAGGCCGCACTGACCCCTACCTACGTCGGGATCGCCGCCGCCGCCGACCGCATCGGCCAAGCCTGCAGCAACTGCCACGAAGCCTATCGCTAACGCGCCACCGTCCTTCCTGCGCCCCACCGTCCTTCCTGCGCCCTACCGTCATTCCTGCGGAGGCAGGAATCCACACGCGTAGGCATCCTGCCACTATGGGTTCCGGGTCTCAGCCCGGAATGACGGCAGGGGGCATGGCGATCAGCCACCTTCGTCCTTCCTGCGCACCACCGTCCTTCCTGCGCGCCACCGTCCTTCCTGCGCGCCACCGTCCTTCCTGCGCGCCACCGTCTTTCCCGCGCCCTACCGTCATTCCTGCGGAGGCAGGAATCCACACGCGTCGGCATCCTGCCACGATGGGTTCCGGGTCTCAGCCCGGAATGACGGCAGGGGGCATGGCGATCAGCCACCTTCGTCCTTCCTGCGCCCTACCGTCCTTCCTGCGCCCTACCGTCCTTCCCGCGCCCTACCGTCCTTCCTGCGCCCAACCGTCATTCCTGCGGAGGCAGGAATCCACACGCGTAGGCATCCTGCCACTATGGGTTCCGGGTCTCAGCCCGGAATGACGGCAGGGGGCATGGCGATCAGCCACCTTCGTCCTTCCTGCGCGCCACCGTCCTTCCTGCGCCTTACCGTCCTTCCTGCGCGCCACCGTCCTTCCTGCGCCCTACCGTCCTTCCTGCGCGCCACCGTCATTCCTGCGCCCTACCGTCATTCCTGCGGAGGCAGGAATCCACACGCGTCGGCATCCTGCCACTATGGGTTCCGGGTCTCAGCCCGGAATGACGGCAGGGGGCATGGCGATCACTCACCGGGCCGCACGGAGATAGTGGCAATCACGGGCCGATGGTCGGAGCCGATGGGGGGGCCCAACCGGCGTTCGTGGACGACCAATCCGCGGGAGACGAAAAGATGGTCGATCGGGATCCGCAACAGGGGGATCTGTTGCGGCCAAGAAGGCTGCACGCCGAATCCAATCCGGCTATCCTGCAAATCGCTTTCGCGAAGGAACCTGGCCAGGTAGGGAGACCACGGGGCAGCGTTGAAGTCCCCCAAGACCAGTCGCGGTCCCGGCCATCGATTGAGCGATTCCGCCAATCCTTCCAGTTGCAGATTGCGTTCGGCGAAGCGTCGCGGATCGAGCGGCGACATCAGATGAACTGCCGCCAGTTGGACCGATTCTCCGCCGACATCGACCTCGGCGAACAGCGCCGGCGCATCTGCCGCCGACAACATTGCGGCTCGAGGATTGCGCAACGGCCGCTTGCTCCACAAGCCGATTCCGAATCCGTGCGAGCGGGGCTCGGTGATCGTGTAGGGATATTCTGATTCCAGTCCGCGGAGGCGTTCGCGCCAGGCCTCGGTGCATTCGATGACCACCAGGACATCGGGTTGCTCGTCGGCCACGAGCCGTTCGAGCGGCTCGAAATTCCGGTTGTAGAACAACACATTGGCGGACAGCAGTTTCAGTACGGACGTGTTGGAGGGGGGCGGCGGCGCACTCGGGGCGGAGGGCCAGACCTCTCGCGCGACGGGCCAGGCGGTCCACAGCAAGATCGCGCCGGTCAGGGCCGCCCAGCGCCAGTAGCGGAGGGCGGCGAGCAGCAGAACCAGGATCACGAAGACGCCCAGCAGTTGCACGCGAAAATGCGTGAACAGCTCGGCGAGCCAAAACCAGCTGCAGGCGTAACTCAAGATATAGGTCGCGATTGCAAAAACGGCGGCGACTGCGGTGACCGTCCCCAGACTGTCGCGGAGCGACATGCCCGACGAACGGGAGCGACTCGGTTCGGACCATGGGGAAGGGGAGGGCGTCACCGGCGGGGCGGGGGACGGCGACACAGAGCTTCGCTCAGCATACGGTGGGCCATCCGCCCGGTGCGGCGGTGAGATTTGGGACATGGCGGGTTTACTCGACGGTCACGCTCTTGGCCAGATTGCGCGGCTTGTCGACGTCGCAACCGCGGTGAACCGCCATATGGTAGGCCATCAATTGCAGGGGGATCACCGTCAAGATCGGTTGCAGGAATTCCTCGACTTGCGGGACGAAGATCACGTCGTCGGCGATCTTCTCGATCTTGGTGTCCCCTTCGGCAGCCACGGCGATCACCGGTCCCCCGCGGGCTTTGATTTCCTCCAGGTTGGCCATGACCTTGTCGTAGATGAAGCCCTGGGGCATGACGAAGACGCTGGGCGTGTGCTGGTCGACCAAGGCGATCGGACCGTGCTTCATTTCCGCCGCCGGATAGCCCTCGGCGTGAATGTAGCTGATCTCTTTCAGTTTGAGGGCGCCCTCCAACGCGGTCGGAAAATTCAAATGGCGGCCCAGGTACAGGCAGTTGGTGATCTGCGAATATTTGCGGGCGATCTCGCGCGTGATCTCGTGGCTGTTTTGCAAGGCGCGTTCGACCGCCTCCGGGAGGGCCTCCAGGCGATCCAACAGCTTGCGACCAGCGTTGAAACTGAGTTGATGCAAACGGCCGAAGTAGATCGCCAACATCGCCAGCGCCAGGCATTGCGAGGTGTAGGCTTTGGTCGAAGCAACTCCGATTTCCGGACCGGCATGCAGGTAGATCCCACCATCGGCTTCCTGGGCGATCGAGCTTCCCACGACGTTGCAAATCGCGCACGCCATATGTCCCTTCCGCTTCATCTCGCGGAGGGCTGCCAACGTATCCGCGGTCTCACCGCTCTGGGTGATCGCGAACACCAGGGTGTGATCGTCCATCGGCGGGTTTCGATAACGCAACTCGCTGGCGTATTCGACTTCGACGGGCAGCTGCGCGAACTCTTCGATCAGGTACTCGCCGACCAACGACGAATGCCAACTGGTGCCGCAGGCCGTGAGGACGATCCGCTTGATCTGGCGCAACTGTTTGGTCGAGAGGTTGAGTCCGCCGAACACGGGTGTGGCGTCGTCCAGGTTGATCCGCCCCCGCATCATGTTCCGCAAGGATTGCGGCTGCTCAAAGATCTCCTTCAGCATGTAGTGCTCGTAGTCACCCAACTCGACGCTGGTTTCGCTGATCGCCAAGGGCTGGACGTCGTGTTCGATCACTCCTTGGTCGCGATGCGAGATTTCCAGGCGCTCGGCGGATATCGCAGCGACCTGATGATCGGCCATGTACACGATCTTGTCGGTATAGCCCGCCAAGGGAGACTGGTCGCTGGCGACAAAGTGTTCGCCGTCGCCGACGCCGATCACCAGCGGACTTCCCAACCGGGCGGCGTAAATTACCTGCGGTTGATCGCGGAAGATCATCGTCAAACCGTAGGTGCCGCGCAACTTGGCGATCGCGGCCTTGATCCCCTCGACGGTCGCCTTGGTACGTGCGGTCAGCGATCCGTTGGTGTACGTCGCCAGCCGCTGCTCGACGCAATGGGCGACCAGGTGCGAGATGACTTCGGTGTCGGTTTCGGTGACGAATTCATAGCCCAACCCGCCCAGCCAGGACTTCAGGTCGGTGTAGTTTTCGATCACGCCGTTGTGGACGATGACCACCGCTTCGCGGCCGCCGACATGCGGGTGGGCATTCCGTTCGGTGGCCGCGCCGTGCGTCGCCCAACGTGTGTGTCCGATCCCGATGCCGGAGTTGGACGTCCGCTTGCGAACACGTTGGGCCAGATCGGTGATCCGCCCCGTCGTCTTGGTGACTAAGAAGTTGCCGTCGGGCTCGAGTGTCGCGGTTCCGGCGCTGTCGTATCCGCGATACTCCAGGCGACGCAGACCCTCGACCAGAAAGTCTTGGGCGCGGCGGGGACCGACGTAAGCCACGATGCCACACATAGGCAACTCCAAATAGGACAATCTACCTGCCGCGATGCAACTATCTTAATCTCCCGATCGAGAATTAGTACTCGTTCGGCTCCGGATACCTGCTGGCACACCGTATGACGGTCACAGGGAACAAACTAGAATGACGCATTCTTCCCCGTTCGCCGGTCCTAACGTTTTTATCGATCTAAATTGAAGATAGCATGAAGACACAACGAAAATCGGGTCGTGCGGCGCCGCTCCGGGCAGCCCGAGCGTCCACGGCGCGTTCGACGGCGGCGACGGTGCTCCTGATCGCCAACGGCGACTTGCGACTGTCGGCCAACCAGGTTTGCTGGCCAGCCCAAGCGGCGATGGAGCGCGAGCTGACTCTGGCAGTCGGCGAATTGGGGTGCAAATTGCAGCGGGCCCACCCGTATGACGCCGATGCGAAACACGGTTTCATCGCGTCGCAAAAGCAGGGGATGCAGGTCTTCCGGGGAATCGATCCGCAGGCTCCGCTGATCGTGGCGGAGGCGGTCTGGCAATACTCGCACCACGTGCTGCACGGGTTGATCACGCATCGCGGCCCCCTCTTGACGGTAGCGAATTGGTCGCCGACCTGGCCCGGGTTGGTGGGCTTGCTCAACCTGAACGGTTCGTTGACCAAAGCCGGGGTTCGCTACAGTTCGTTGTGGGGCGAAGATTTCTCAGCGCCCGAGTTCCGTCGCGGCCTCAAGAAGTGGTTGGAAACGGGTGCGATCCGGCACCCCACGCCCCACGTGCATCCCTTGGACCGCGTCCCGGTCCCCCGAGCGGCGCGGGGCCTGGGAAACGAATTGGCGGAGGAATTGCGAACCAAGAAATCGATCATGGGAGTTTTCGACGAAGGGTGCATGGGGATGTTCAACGCCATCATTCCCGACCACCTGTTGAATCCGACCGGCGTGTACAAGGAACGGCTCAGCCAGTCCGCGCTCTATTACGAAACCACTCAGGTTCCGGATGCGGAGGCCCGCGGCGTGCTCGATTGGCTGCAGCGGAAAGGCTTGCAGTTTGAACTGGGATCCGACCCGGCGACCGAATTGACGGAGGCTCAGCTGCTGCTGCAATGCAAGATGTATATCGCCGCGCTGCGCCTCGCGGACGACTTTGGCTGCGACACGATCGGAATCCAATACCAACAAGGGCTCAAGGATCTGCTCCCCGCCAGCGACCTGGTGGAAGGGATGCTCAACAACGGCGACCGACCGCCGGTCACCGATCGCGGAGGCCGACGGGTTCTGTATCGGGGGGAGCCGCTGGTGCACTTCAATGAGGTCGACGAGTGCGCCGGGTTGGATGGATTGATGACCCACCGAGTGCACCGGGCACTCCACCAGCCGGTGGAGAACACGCTGCACGATCTGCGATGGGGGGACTACGACGCCTCGGGGACGACCGACGCGTACGTGTGGGTGTTCTTGATTAGCGGCGCTGCGCCCCCGGCCCATTTCATTGGCGGCTGGAAAGGCGCCTCCAGCCATCGCCAGCCGGCGATGTACTTCCCCAACGGCGGCGGGACCCTGCGCGGCATTTCCAAGCCGGGGGAGATCGTTTGGTCGCGCATATTTATTGAGGCGGGCAGGTTGAAAATGGACCTCGGGCGTGGAGGCGTGGTGAAATTGCCCGAGTCCGAAACGATGCGTCGTTGGAAAGCATCGACCTTCCAATGGCCGATCATGCATGCGGTGACCTACGGAGTCAGCCGCGATCAAATGATGGCCCGCCACAAGAGCAACCACATCCAAGTCGCGTATGCCCGCGATGCAGCGGCTGCCGACGAAGCGCTGTTCACGAAGGCGGCGATGGCCCAGGCGTTGGGGCTGGACGTTGCGATTTGCGGCGCCCGCCGCGACGGCAAACCATGGGTGCGATAGCCCAGAGTGCCGCGACACTCCGTGTCGCGTCCGACCACCCTTCTACCTCTTCGGCCTCCTCTTCCCCTGCTTCCTATCCTCTCCGTTCGCGGCGAACACCCCCGGGCATCGACTGCATAGGTTTGGTCAGGGAGTCGGCCCTTATGGTGTACATATGTACACTTATCGGCCATTTCCACGAGACTCCGCAGCGGCTGCCAGCGCGGGCAGGCAGGTCGACCTCAGCGCACGTCGGCTTCCAGCTCCTGAAATACCCGCTCGAACAATACGCGGTTTTCCTGAGTATATCGCGTGACCTCGCGCAGCAGGACCTCGCCGGAGGGACGGTCGAGCAGATACGCCAATTTGGCCTGGGCCAGCGGTTCGGCGGGGAAGTCGTGCCGCGCCGTCGCGCCCATCAGGCGAATCCGCGCTTCGACCGCCCGGAGAAATTGGTACGCACGAATGAGATAGTGGCAATCCGCCGAGGGGAGCAAGTTCAATTGGCTCAACATGATTAGGGCGTCGACCGTACCTGGCCGAACCACGGCGGGCCGCTGCTCCGCGTACTTGAGTTGCAACAGCTGCACGATGAACTCGATATCGACCGTCCCACCGATGCCCCGCTTCAGATTGAGGGGGGAGGCTCCTTCCTGCATTCGGTACCGCATCTGCCGCAATTCAGCGGCCCAGGCCGCTTGCCACGGTCGGGAGATCAACGCCTGGTGGACCAACTGGGCGGCGGCACGTTGGCCCAGAGGCGAGCCGAAGATCGGTCGCGCCTTGCAGAGGGCGAGCCGCTCCCAGGCCTGCCCGGAGCCGCTGGCAAAGTAGCGCAGGAATTCTTCGAAGGAGACCGCCAAAGCGCCGCTCTTGCCGGTCGGCCGCAGGCGGCAGTCGACTTCGTACAAGCGCCCGGACGGACTTGGCGCCGCGATCGACTTGATGATGCGGGTCCCCAACTCGCTGAAGTAATGCTGGTGGCTGGTCCGCCGCTCGGGGTCCGGATGGTCGGTTGTCCCATCGCCGTCGTACAGAAAGATCACATCCAAATCGCTGTGGTAATTCGGCTCGCGGGCCGCCAGCTTGCCCAACGCCAGGATGATCAGTTCACCGCGGCCCGCGGTGCTGGCCGGTCGGCCGTACCGTTCGGCGGTGCGTTCGGATTCGCGGCGGGCGATCGTCCGCAGACAAAGTTCCGCCACGTCGGTCAACGCTTTGTGGGTCGTGCGAATGTCGTCGCGGTCCATGAGGTCCCGCACGCCGATCTGCACATGCATGTGATTCTTGAAGCTGTGCAGGATCGCATCGACGTCGGCGGCGTTTTGCGTCAGTTCGTCCAGCCACGCGCTCATGCGGGCCAGGCCCGGCAGCGCTTTGAGCGTGAGCGAATCCAACAAGCCGTCGATCATCCCGGGATTGCGGGTCAAGATATCCGACAGGTAGTTGCACGTGGCGCACAGCGTGACGCTCAACTCCATCGAGGCCCGGTTGTAGCTGAACAGCTCCCAGAGGACCGCTTTGCCTCCCAGCGAATTGGACACGTTGTCCAGGACGACCAGCGTCTGATCGGGATCGGGCGTTAATGCGACCTCGGCCAGCAGCGGCTGGGCGATCGCCGCCAAGAAGTGCCGGCAGCGACGGGGGTTGAGGAACGGAATCCGCTCGTCCGCCAACGACAACAAATGGCGGTGGGCGGCGGGTCGATCCCGGAAACCGTAGCGACTCAAAATGCGATCCACGTCGTGTGGGGCGATTTCCGGATCCAATACCAGATCGACTTCTTCCGCCGGCGCCGTGTTCTCGTCCGACGGAAAGGCGTTGTGCAGGAGGTGATCCAGAATCTCGCGGTTGACGCGAGTCGTATCGTGCAGTCGGCGGCGAAACGCCTGCAGCGCCTGGTTTCGATCGGTGATATCGAAGTCCATCCGCCCGGCCAATTTGATCAGCTCGGTCTGGCTAGCGGGCAGCGCATGGGTTTGTAGATCGAACATGATTTGGAGCCGATGTTCCAACTTGCGCAGCCAGGTGTAATGATCATGCAGCAGGGACCCTTCCTGCATCGTCAGGCAACCATGGGCCTGCAGCCGATCGATCGCTTGCAGCGTGTTGGGCGTGCGGACCTCGGGGACTTCGCGTCCGTGCAGCAATTGCAGGAATTGGATCGCGAATTCGATGTCGCGGATGCCGCCCCGTCCCGACTTGACGTCGCGATCGCCGGCGCCCTCGAGTTCGGCGCGGCGTTCGATCCGCCGTTTGAGTGCCTTGATCCCCTGGATTTCGAACTGGGTCAGATAGCTGCGATAGATCCAGTGGGCCAGTTCGCCGAGCATCCTCCGAGCCAACTCGGCGTCGCCCGCGACGTAGCGGGCCTTGATCAGCGCCTGGCGCTCCCAGGTCCGTCCGCGCAGGTCGTAATACTGAAGCGCGGGAGCGGCGGCGAGAGCAAGCGGCCCTTTGGCGCCGTCGGGTCGCAGCCGCAAGTCGACGCGGTACGCGATCCCCAACGGCGTCGGCTCGGAGAGCAGTCGCACGAACTCGCGCACCAACCGCTCGAAATACTCGCGGTTCGAGAGCCCCCGCGGCCCGTCGCACGTTCCCTCCTCGCCATAAAACAGCATCAGATCGATGTCGCTGGAGTAATTCAGCTCGCCGCCCCCCAACTTGCCGAGGGCCAGGACGGTGATCCCGACCGGATTCCCTGCTTCGTCGCGGGGGACGCCGTATTTTTCCCGCAACGTCCGGTCGACGAATGCCAGCGCCGCGGCGCAAATCGCTTCGGCGACATACGAGATTTGGCTGGCCACGACGTCCAATTGCTGCTGACCGACGATGTCGCCGTAGGCGATCCGCAACGTTTGCCGTTGCTTGAAGACGCGGAGCAAGTTCATGGCGGCGGCGGGGCTGCGGACCACGCCGATTTCTTCCGCGACTTCGTCGATCAACGCGGTGCGGGAAAGTGGTTGTCCCTCGCCCAAACGCAGAGCGTCGTAGCTCTCGTTGTCGCGGATCAGCAAGTCGCTGAGGTATTGGCTGGTCGAAAAGATCCGGATCAGGATCGGGATGGCGGAGGGTTCGCGTTCGAACAGGGCCGCCAGGGCGAGCGGGCTACGGGCCGCCGCCACGAACCGTTCGAAATTGTTGAGCGCCATGTCGGCGTCGCTCGCCCCCGCCAAGGACCTCCCGAGTTGCCCAACGAGATGATCGAGAAGCGGCAGCGGGACGCGCCGCGCCGCGATCGCGTGCAGATCGCGCCAGCCCCGTTCCACGTTGTGGACGCCGTAGCGAGCGAACCAGGCCGCGGCAGAACCTGCGTCGCGGAGCAGATCGCTGGCGGAAGGAGCCCTGGTC
This sequence comes from Pirellulaceae bacterium, assembly GCA_041740495.1. GTDB lineage: Bacteria > Planctomycetota > Planctomycetia > Pirellulales > Pirellulaceae > JANMEB01. Next base: position 3,242 of record JBGSLW010000127.1, on the reverse strand, counting down.
ATGATGGCGACGCTCAGAGCGCCCGGCGGATCTTGCGGCGGCGCGGGGCAAGCGACTTGATCCGGGCCTGCTCTTCGGAGGAGATCGTAATCCCGTCCATATGATCGCGATCGAGAGGTTGTTGGATCCGCCGCTCGATCTCCGACAGCTCCCCTCCCTGCAGCGGCGTGATAAACGTGTAGGCGACTCCCGTCTTCCCCATCCGCCCGGTGCGCCCCACCCGGTGCACGTAGTCATCACAAAGTTCGGGGACATCGTAATTGATAATGTGGGAGATTCCTGAGACGTCGATCCCCCGCCCCACCACATCGGTCGCCACCAACAGGTGGATTTCTTTCGAACGGAAGTCACGCATCACCGAATCGCGCGATGATTGCGTCAAGTCGCCGTGGATCGCCCGCAGCCCGCTCACCCCGGCTTTCAGCAAGCGACGATACAATCGCTCCGTCCCAATTTTGGTCCGGCAGAAGATGATGCACTGCTGAGGTTGCTCACGCTTCAGCAATTCCAACAGCAACTCGGTCTTCTTCTCTTCGTGAACTTGGAAGTAGTATTGATCGATCGTCTCCGCCGCGACCTGATTGCGGGAGAAATCGATCCGCTTCGGGTTGCGCATGTAGCGTTTGGCAAGTTCGACGATCGCGATCGGCAAGGTCGCGCTAAACAACAGCGTCTGACGATCCGGGGGACAACGCCGCATGATCTTCTCAATCGCTGGACGGAATCCGATATCCAACATCCGATCGGCTTCGTCCAGGACGACGCATTCCAAATCGTCCAGCCGCATTGTGCCGCGGAGCAAATGATCGATCACGCGCCCGGGCGTTCCGACCACGACATCGACGCCGCGGTTGAGTGCATTGATTTGCGTTTGGATGCGATGACCCCCATAGATCGCGGAGATGCTCAAATGGGTGCCGCCCGCCAGTCGAGCGAATTCTTGATGGACCTGGACCGCCAATTCGCGCGTGGGAACCAGAATCAATGCGCGGGGATTCGTCGCCGTGCCCTCGCGGAGCACCTCGATCAATGGCAAGGAAAAAGCAGCGGTTTTTCCAGTTCCTGTCCGCGCCTGCCCCACGACGTCCAGACCTTGCAGGATGAGAGGAATTACTCCCGCCTGCACCGGAGTCGGTTTTTCGTACTTAATCTGCCGGAGGACCGCGAGAGTTTCCGCCGAGAGTCCGAGCTCAGAAAAGTCCAGTCTTTGACGAACGACGTTTTTTGGTGAAGCCACTGGGGAATTTGAGATGGAAGCCCTCACTGCGCGAGTCCGCTTGCGGCGGTAAACGTAATATTTCAGGCCATATTTTAAAGGACTTGACCCCCTTTCGTCAACGCGACCCGTGGCTGGAAGTCTCTATATATTTGGGGTTACCATGCATTCACCGGAGCTCCGTAGCATGCAAATGCCCAGATCTGATCCGAATTTCCGGTTGAACCATCAGCCAAACGCCGGGAACGATTACATTTGGTCCGCCGCCCACCAAGATTTCAACTGGGACAAGGGTTTGGGCGCGGAGCACCATTGGATCGGCCTGAACGAAGGGGGATTTGTTGTTCACAAAAGAAATCAAGGCGTGGGCTGAACAGGTAATTGAATCGGCAGCGGAAAACGTCGACGCCGATCGGTTGAAGCAGTTACTGAGCGAACCTGGCAGTTGGAACGCAGCTGCGGTCGAAGCCTTAGTCAGCAATCTGGCCAAACTACCCCCGTCCGCCGCTGGCAAACAACCCTGGGCGCGCCAGCGGATCGCAGAAGCGATCAGTGAGTGGTTTCGCGTCGCCGTCTTCGAGCGTGGATCCACCGCGATTGAATTGGAGTCGGCGATCGGCGACTCCCTGGAGCGACTCTACCTGATCCACGCCGGTTTGCCGCCGATCCAGTGGGAGATCTTGGGATGGTGGGCTGCGCTGGGGACGCCGCGGGCCGAACAAGCCTGGGTGCGGCATCTGGTCGAACACCCGCCGGTATCGGCGAACGAATTGCCGCGCGGGTTCGCCCCTTGGTTCCGCGAGCAGGCGTCCGCCGCAGCACTGTTTCCAGCCTTGCTGGCGGGGCTGCAACACCGCGACCTGGCTGCGGCGATATTGGATCTGGCCAACTCGGTTGTGCACCGCCGCCAAGCCACGATCCATCCGGCGGCAGATCGAGTTCGCGAGCTGGAGCATCTGCTGGGCGGCGTCACGCAACAACTGCAGATGCTCGCCGAGTCTCCGGGGGACGGCGGTCGCCACGATCCGCACAAACGCCAGGTCGTCGCGGATGCGATTTCGCTCCTGGTCGCGCTATGCGACGCCTTGGGTCTGATCGGCGATCCCAAGTCGGCGGCGAAACTCCATCAAGTCCTGGACCTGCCGCACCGGCGAGCCCAAACCGAAGCGGCGGCCGCACTGACTCGGTTGGGTGATCCGCAAGGTTTGCAGTCGCTACGCAATCTGGCGGCATACCCTGCCGTGCGGCTGCGCGTCTTGGCCTACGCCGACGAATTGGGGGAGCTCGAGTCGGTCGAACCCGCGTTTCGGTCCGATGCGGCGCGGGCCGAAGCGTCGTTGGCCAGTTGGCTGGCCGATCCCTCCCGCTACGGCGCGCCGCCGACGTCGATCGAATCGGTTGACTCGCGGGATTTGTATTGGCCGGGCTTTGACGACCCTCAGACTTGCTACTTGTTTCGATTCGCGTACCAAGCGGCGCACGGAGAACTACACAATCTTGGGATGGCCGGACCCTGTGTCCACGCACTGCGAGTCGATGGAACCGAGCTTGCGCCGCACGACTTTTATTCCACGTGTGCCGGGCTGCAAGTCAGCCATCCCCAATTGCAGGAGCTCGATTTCAGCGAGGAATTACTCACACGGTTCCCGACGCTGCGAAACTACGCCGCCGAACTGCAGGGGCAAGGCTACGCCGAGCTGGACCCCCAATGGTTCGGGCTTCTCTTCGACCAGCACTTTCTGGTGTGCGCGGCGCAGCGCAATGGGATCCACGGAACCGTCGTGTTCGCGCGGGAGGAAGTCGTGTGGATCCCCGAAGTTCCCGCAGGCTTCACCGCCGATCTGGCGTACGCACTCTTCAAAGGGCGGAAGATTCTGCAAACGTTTAACCCGCCGCCCGACGGACCGTGACGACCTTTTAACAACATCGTGATGGCGCTTCCCTCCCATCAGCCGCCTGGCGCTAGCCTGCGGTTTCTTTCGCTGGTAACGCGCGCCCGCCGCCTTCCTTCAATCACCGATCGACC
>JBGSLW010000126.1:0-4821 GCA_041740495.1 Pirellulaceae bacterium | reverse complement strand
AACAAACCGCAGGCTAGCGCCAGGCGGCTCAGGATTTGTGGTCAAGAGGACAAAGGCGGCCGCGGCAACGCTGCTGCGTAGTCGATATGGCGATCGAGAATCAGCCCCCTGGGTGGGGAGTGGTGCGTGCGGAGCTCCCGGCAGCTCGGCCGGCCCGCGCGGTGCGACCGAATCTGTCGGCTAGCATGGTCGATGGCGCCGCGTACGGCGCGATGGTCGGTGTGGGAGAGACTTATCTGGCGGCCTTCGCGTTGGCGATGGGCGTGGGCGAGGTGATGTCGGGGATCGTAACGACTGTCCCGCTGGTGATCGGCGGCTTGATTCAATTGGTCTCGCCGCTGGCAATCCGGCGGCTCGGTTCGTATAAGGCTTGGGTAGTCGGTTGCGCCACGTTGCAGGCCTTGGCGTTTGTGCCTTTGATCGTCGGCGCGCTCGTGGGGCGCGTGCATGTCGCCACCGTCTTGCTGGCGGCGACGATGTATTGGGGCGCCGGGATGGCGACCGGAGCGGCTTGGAATACGTGGATTGGCACGCTGGTCCCTTCGCGGATTCGTTCGCGGTTTTTTGCGCATCGCACGCGGACCTGCCAGCTGGCGGTTTTCGGCGGATTCCTGTTGGGGGGGCTGGCGCTGCAATGGGCCGCCGAGCGTGAATTCGAATCGGCGGCGTTTGCCGGGTTGTTCGCCGCCGCGCTGCTGGCGCGATTGGTTTCGGTCTGGCATCTGCAGCGGCAATCCGAACATCCCGGCCTGGCGGAGCGGATGGTTTGCATCCCGTTGCGGGAAATCCGCCAGGTATTGCGAGCGGGAGGCGGCGGCCGCTTACTGGTCTACCTGATCACCGTGCAAGGGATGGTGCAGCTATCGGGCCCCTATTTTGCGCCGTTTCTCTTCAGAGAGTTGCAGACCAGCTACGGGATGTATGTACTCCTTCTGTCGCTGGTCTATCTGTCGAAAGTCATCTCGTTGCCGTTGTGGGGGCGCGTCGGCAAATCGATCGGTGCGCATCGCCTGCTGTGGTTGGGTGGGATCGGGATCATTCCCGCCAGCGGGCTGTGGATTTGCTCGCAGAACCTCGTATGGATCGCCGTATTGCAAGTCGCCACCGGGGCGTGTTGGGCCGCGTATGAACTCGGTTTCTTCCTCCTCTTTTTCGAGTCGATCGACGAACGGGTCCGGACCAGCATTCTCACGTATTACAATTGCCTGAACACGATCGCCTGGGTCAGTGGCGCGGTGGTGGGCGGGATCTTGTTGAGCAGTCTCGGCGCCGGTCTATTCGGTTATTTCGTGCTGTTCGGGATATCGTCGGCGGGCCGCGCCGCGGCGCTGCTGTTGTTGGCTCGAGTCCCCCCGGTCTGCGTGCCGACCGGCTACATCGAATTGCGAGCCCTCACGGTGCGGCTGGGCGCCGCGTCCAACGACGCGCCGATACTCCCCAGCCTCCCCCAGCCCAAAAGCCGTGCGGCGTAGGGTACCCCGGTCGATCCTTGCTTTACAAACCGCGTGGACTCCGGGACGATGAAGGGATGATGAACGCCAAGGCGATTTCCGACCGGTCTCGTGGGCGCGAAGGTTGCGGCTCCTGTGCGTTGGCTGCCTTTGGTTTGATTTTCTTTCTGGTCGGTTGCGGAATTTTCTGGGGGTTGTTCCTGTATCCCTGGATCAAGTCGCGGGAGGCGCGGAGCTGGCCGGCGCATCCTTGTCATATCGAATCGTCCGAGGTGGAGTCGCATCACGACGACGACGGAACCTCGTACGCCCCCAAGATTCGCTATCGCTACTCGCTGGACGGCAAAGATTTGTTTTCGGAGCGATACACGTTTACCAGCATGTCGAGTGGGCGGAAGTGGGCGGAGCGGATTGTCGCTCGGTTCCCCGCCGGTACGGATTCGGTCTGCTACTACGATCCGGCCGATCCGACGATGGTGGTCTTGGAGCGGGGTTTTGGCGGATTTCAATTTTGGTTTGGACTCTTGTTGCCGTGGGTGTTTATCTTCGTGGGGGCCGGGACCCTCTTCTTCGGGGTGCTCCGCGCAAAGTTCCGGGGACGTTCCGGTGCGATTTCGGCCGGGCAGTCGATTCGCCCGGCCGCACAGGCGACGGGTGCGGCGGCGAGTCCGTTGGACGGCAACGACGACGACGCGTCCTCGGAGGTAGAACTCGCCGACGACTTTGCGACCGAGTTCGCGGAGTTCGACGGCCCGCGGAAACTGAAGCAGGAGACGTCGCGCATCGTCGCGACCGTGGGAATTGGACTGTTCGCCTTGTTTTGGAATGGGTTCGTCAGCGTTTTTCTGTACGCGATGATCTTCGGCCGACCGGGCAACTGGTTCATGTGGTTGTTTTTGACGCCGTTTGTGCTGGTCGGCCTGCTGCTGCTGTTGATCATGGTCCATCAAGTCCTCTCGTTGGCCAATCCGGCGGTGGAGATTGCCCTGTCCAATGGCGCGGTCGGTTTAGGGGAATCGATCGACGTCGCCTGGGAGTTGACCGGGCGGGTCGGCCGGATTCGCCATCTGACGATCACGGTCGAGGGGACGGAAAAGGCGACCTATACGCGCGGCACGTCGACGGTGACCGAAAAGCATCTGTTTCGCGCGCTCGAACTGATCTCGACCGATGATCCCAACGAGTTCGCTTTTGGGACGCGGACGCTCACTCTCCCAGCGGATACGATGCACAGTTGGAGCAGCCGCCACAACGCGATCCTCTGGACGATCCATGTCGTCGGGAGCATCCCCTGGTGGCCTGACATCAACGATTCCTTCGAGTTCAAAGTCAAACCCTCGTCGCCGGCGGTCGCCACCGATGAAGATCTCGCTTGAGAAAGCAATCGCCGAGTTCCGCCCGGACGAGTCGATTCGCGGCCGGGTCGAATGGTCTCCGGAAGAGACTCCGATCCAGTCGTTGGACGTGCGGCTGATCTGGTACACCGGCGGGAAGGGGACGCGCGACGTGCAGGTCGTCGCGCAACAAACGATTTCCGCGGCGCCCGCCAACGGCCAGCAGCCATTTCAATTCAAGGCGCCGCGCGGTCCGTTCAGTTTCTCGGGCAAATTGATCTCCCTGGTCTGGGCGATCGAGGTGATTGCGATGCCTGGCCGAGACGCGGAACGGGTCGATTTGGAAATCGCCCCCACCGGCAAAGAGATCCTGCTGAGCACATTGGACAAGGTGACGATGGAGTCGCAGGCGGAGGTCGAATGAGTCGGCCGCTGGCGATTCGGGCGCGAAGCAATCCGTTGGCGGTCGAACGGACAGAGCGACTTCCGTTCCGTTTTTCCGATGGGAATTGGGGCAGCCATCTGGCGCGGTTGGGGCAGATGGAGTATCGCGGAGCGATTGTGGGCGGCCAGGGTTGCGGCAAGACGACGCTCCTGGAGCAACTCGCGGGGCGGTTGGCAGGGCAGGGGATCCACACCGTGTCGATGCGTGCGGCCCGGGCCGGAGGGACTCGCCGCGAGGAACTTTCCGAGTGGGTGCGCCCACTGTCCGCAAGGAACGTCCTGCTGCTGGACAGCGCCGAACAGCTTCGCCGCCGGGATTGGTGGTGGCTGCTGCGAACCACCGCCGCGCACCAAATCGGGTTGGTCGTCACCGTCCACCGTCGCTGCCTGTTGCGGACATGGCTGACGTGCCGTCCGACACCTGGTTTGCTACGCGATTTGCTGATGGAGTTGGGTTTTGATCCGGAAGTGCAGGCGAATTTTTTTCAGCAGGCGGAAAACTGGTACGCGCGACACGGCGGGAATTTGCGCGAGGTGTTTCGCAGCATGTACGATGAAGTCGCGGCAGGGCGCGCGGGATGAATGAGGGCGAGACAACACAAGCGTACTTTGCCGGAAAATTTCTGCCGGCGACCGCGGTAGCGATTCCGTTTTGGGACCGAGCGGTCACCAGTGGAGCGGCGGTCTCCGAACAGCTCCGCACCTGGGATGTCCCCGGGCTGGGCCGGAGACTCGTTTTCGCCGAACGACATTGGAGACGATTTTTTCGCGGGCTCGACCGGTTGCGGATTGAGTTGGGGCTGACGGCCGACGACTTGCAAACAATCGCCGAGCGATTGATTGCCGCGAACGGGGGAAAGATTCCTTCGGACCAGCCATTGGGGGTCAGTTTTCTGGCCAGTCCGGGAACGCTGCAGCGATGGGCACCGCGCGAAGTCGCCGACCAGGGCTCGCAGCCGTGGCTGCTGGTGTACACGTTCGAGTTGCCCGTCGAATCCCAATCGCCCGAGGCGGAGTGCGTGTCGCTGTGGACAACGTCGCAGCCAGAGGTTCCACCGGCGAGCCTCCCCAAGGATTTCAAACACCGCAATCGGCTGCATTACTATTTGGCGGAGTTGGAGGCGGAGACTCATCAGCCGGGCGCTCGACCTCTGTTGCTCAATGCGCGAGGTGAGGTCTGCGAGTCCTCGGCCGGAGCGCTGCTGGCGTGGATCGATGGCGGCTGGGTCGCGCCGCCGCGTGAGGAGATCTTCGCCAGCGTGACGTTGGCGGTCATCGAGGAAAATGCAGCGCGCGAGGGTGGTCCGCTGCTTCGACGACCGATTCGCGCGGGTGAATTCCGTGGGGCGACCGAGGTGGTGTGGGGGAATACGCCCGGCGGATTGCGGGCCGTGACGCAGATCGATGGCCAGCCGATCGGCGACGGCAAACCGGGTCCGCGGTTTCGAGCGCTGCGAGATCGCTACCGCGGATGGGCGTTGGCGTCGGCCCGCGAAGTCAGAAATGCAGCCCTGCCATAGCTCCTCTTCGTTTAACGCCCAGCCGCAGGCGCCGGCTCATGGTTGCGTGACCGTTGACAATACGGCAGGCGC
>JBGSLW010000125.1:0-30087 GCA_041740495.1 Pirellulaceae bacterium | reverse complement strand
CCCGCGGCGCTCACGGCGCGGGGACTGGATGTGTCCCCGCCAGCCGGGCGTCCATAATCACGGCATGGTGCCGCACGTGACCGACTAGAATATAAGCCAGCGCTCGCACCGAGATCGGGTTGCCGCTGGCGATTCCGCTGCGCTGCCACGCTTCCGGGGAGAGGGCTTTCAGCAATAAGTAGTTGGCCATCCGGAGTGCTTCGAATCGCGCCACCAGATCGAGCCAGGGATGGTGCGTGAAGTCGGCGTTGCGGGCGTAGAGGTTCTCATCGAAGCCCGGCAGTTCCGTCGCGTCGCCCCGCGAGAACCGCAAAGCGCGATATCCAAAGACCTGTTCGCCATCGCACAAGTGCCCCAGCACCTGGCGCAGCGTCCATTGGTAGGGGGGATGCACGATCGTTGTGGCGGCGGCATCGAAGCCGCGCCAATGTGCGCACGCTTCCAGCATCTGATCGTGCAGCGCCGCCAGGACGTCGGACTCGGAGACTTCGTCGACGTAGCCGGCGTAAAACGGAGCGTACTCCTGGTTGCTCGGTCGACCGGAGAGGTGGTGTTGGGTCATACGTGAAGTCTCCCTGGGCGGTGCGTTCGAGGTGTTGTCCAACCTCCAATGTAGCAGGTCGATAGAAGGACAGGGACCGCGGCTTACAAAGCCGCGGTACAGCTGAAAGTACGCCGGCCTTGTAGGCCGGGAGGGAAGTGCCTGCGTTGGCGGTAATCGGTGGCTGGAACTAGCGCGGCTTACAAAGCCGCGGTACAGCTGAAACCAAAGCAGCGGTACAGCTGAAACCAAAGCCGCAAAACAGCTGAATAAAAGGCCGCGGTACCGTCCGTTGGCCTGAAGGGAAGAATTGTGCAATTGCCGGGGACGCATAGAATGAAGGGGAATCGACGAATCCTGCTTTTCGGTTCTCCATGAGCGAACTTGTCTACGAATACGATGTGGTGGTGATAGGGGCCGGCCACGCGGGAACCGAGGCTGCTGCTGCGGCGGCGCGGATCGGCGCTCGGACCGCGCTGCTGACCACCAACCTGGATACCGTCGGCCAGATGAGTTGCAACCCTGCGATTGGGGGAGTGGCCAAGGGGCATCTGGTGCGGGAGATCGACGCGCTGGGGGGGTTGATGGGGGAGGCGATCGACGCCACCGGCATTCAGTTTCGCATGCTGAACGTGCGCAAGGGGCCAGCGATGCACAGCCCGCGGGCCCAAGCGGACAAAAAAGCGTACCAACAATGGATCAAGCACGCGGTGGAATCGCAGCCGGGACTCGATCTCCGGCAGGAAGTCGTCGAAGACCTGCTGGTCGAGTCGCAGGCGGGTCAGACGCGAGTCGTCGGTGTCGCCGTACGAGGCGGGGCGATATACCGGGGACAAGCGATCGTATTGACGACCGGCACCTTTCTGCAAGCGATCATGCACACCGGCGAGGCCAAGACGCCTGGCGGACGGGCGGGGGAGGGGACCACCTCCGGAATCAGCGGCGCCTTGCAGAGGTTGGGATTTCGCCTGGAGCGATTCAAGACTGGGACGCCGCCGCGAGTCAACGCCCGCACGGTCGACTTCGATCAGTTGGAGTTGCAACCAGGGGACGATCCGCCTCGCCCGTTCTCCTTTATGACGCGGAATCTTCAAGTCGAACAGCTTCCCTGCTGGATCACGTACACCAACGGTTGGGTTCACGAGTTGATCCGGAAGAACTTGCATCGGGCTCCGATGTACAGCGGCCAGATACATTCACACGGACCGCGGTATTGCCCTTCGATCGAGGACAAGATCGTGCGGTTTGCGGACAAGGATCGGCACCAACTGTTCCTGGAGCCGGAGGGGCGCACCACGGCGGAAATGTACGTCAACGGCGTTTCGACCAGCCTGCCGCGCGACGTGCAGGATCAGATCTTTCGCCACATCCCTGGGATGGAGCGGGCTCAGATCATGCGGTACGGGTACGCCGTCGAGTATGACTTTTGCCCACCCGACCAACTGCGCCCCACGCTGGAAACAAAGCTGGTTGCGGGGCTTTACTTCGCGGGTCAAATCAACGGGACCACGGGTTACGAGGAGGCCGGGGCGCAGGGGTTGTACGCCGGGGCCAACGCGGCGTTGGCGGTGGCGGGTCGGGCGCCCTTGTTGTTGGCTCGCGACCAAGCCTACCTGGCGGTCTTGATCGACGATCTGGTGACGCGCGGCGTCGATGAACCGTATCGCATGTTCACAAGTCGAGCGGAGCACCGTTTGCTGTTGCGGGCGGACAACGCCGACCGGCGATTGACGCCTTTCGCCGCCGCTGCCGGTTTGATTTCGGAGGAGCGGCGACTCCGGCTGATTCGAAAGGAAGAGGAGATCCGCCGGCTGGAAGCGTTGTGCCGCTCCACGCGGATCGGCGATCAGACGCTGGAGAAACTTTTGCGGCGCCCCGAATTCGACTGGACCGAAGCGAGTCGGCAGCGACCTGAATTGGCCGACGCCGAACCGGAAATGGTCGAACAGGTCGTGTTCGATATCAAGTACTCGGGGTATATCAGTCGGCAGGCGGTGGCGATCGACCGGCAACAGCGGTTGGCGGCGAAGCGAATCCCCGAGGCGTTCAACTACGAGCAGATCGTGCATCTGCGGCGGGAGGCCAAGGAGAAGCTCACGCGGATCCGCCCAGCCAGTCTGGACCAAGCGAGTCGCATCAGCGGGATTACTCCGGCGGATATCACGTTGTTGTTGATCCACCTGGAGGGTCGCGGCGGCGCCTGAGTCCGTCCAAGGCTCGACGATCGGCTACTTCGCCGGAGGGGTCGGCGGAGGGCTACCGCTCGAGTTGTTCGCAGGTGGTGCGGCCGACTCGGTCGTCGGCTCCAATAGCTGGGCGACGCGTTCCGGCGCGGACGGTGTGGGAAAGTGGTATTCCCCGTTGAACTGCACCGGCTGGTTCGCCAGTTGCTCGCTGGAAGGAGCTTGCAAATTCTCTCCGGCAAAAATTGTACCGCGATAGACCGAACCGCGTTGGAACGGGCCGACCCCTAACAGCCAGGTGCTGCGGGACGTACTGCGCGCTCGGGAATTGCCGCTCTGCCAAATCGGCTGGCGCGACACGCGGTCGTAAGCGAAGACGGCAATCTTGGCGACGGCGGCGTTGGCGTCCATCCGTCCCACCGCCAGCTCCGGAATCGAAGGGAATGGAATCTGAGTCAACGCAGAGGCCGCCGCCCCCACCCCGCTGGAGCTCGGGATCCCGTAAACCACGTCGTGCCGATCGCCTCCCAGAGTGCCAACACGCGGCTCGACGATTACATCCGCGTCATCTTTGTTATCTTGGAGAAAGCAGCCCGACGCCAATAACTGCTGCCGCAGTCCACTCACGATGTAGTTGGCGTCGACGACGTTATTCGTCTGCATCGTCTGCAAGTACGTGCGATCGACGTACACCTTCCGACCCGCCAGGCTCGCGAAGTCAATCTCGCTGATCGCCGAATCGACCGCTTCGGACAATAAGAGCTGCTCGGTTCCGATGCGCTGCACGGTCGTGCCGCAACCGGCCAGCGACATGGCGGCCAGGAACGCAACGGCCAGCCAGCAACCACTCGGCCACCCAAGGAAGCGAAGACAAATCGTGGAATCGGATCGCTGCGGAAGCATGGAGCGGAGTCTGCGTATTCGGAATCACTGCGCGGGGGGACTTGGTCGAGCCTACGCGTACAACGGGAGAGTACCGAAAACCAAACTTGCTCGCCAAGCGAAACTAGGCAGATTGGGTGATTCGGTGCGTGATTTTGCGATGGAGATTGAGCATCTTCATTTGGCGTGGAGTGATTGGAATTGGGGATGAGGTGGCAGGCTTGTTTTTCGTAAGCTCTTGGCAACTGGTACTCGGCGCTCATTCCATGCGACGAGGACGCGGGAGTGGTGAGTTACGCACGTTCGGTTCGTTTTGGGGAATTTGCGCAGGTGGATGTTCGCTGCCTAACGCCTGGAAAATTTGGCTCGAAAATTTATGGGTTCTTCGTAAGTCGTTGCGCTGCAAGAGTTTGCGTCACAAAAATCAATATTGACGCGTTGGGGTAGGCCAGTATAATCCGGGCGTATTGGTAAATTCGGCAAGCTTGGCAGACGGCTGCGAGAATGCCGGTTGCGGGGAACATCGAATCTGAATCGATTGCGGGTCGAACGCAAACTAACGATTCTGAGTGGCCAGGGATGGCAGTCGCGTCCAGAGCGAATCTGAAGTTTCGAGCGGAGTGCGGACGGACCTGGTGAATCAGGCTTAGCAGGAGAAGGATGAAGCATGACAACCAAGACGGTTTTTACCACGGGCGAAGCCGCCAAGATTTGCAAGGTCAGTCAGCAGACGATCATTCGCTGCTTCGATAACGGGTCATTGAAGGGATTCCGCGTCCCGGGGAGCCGTTTTCGCCGAATTCCGCGTGATCAGCTGTATGCCTTCATGAAGGACAACGGGATTCCCACCGACGCCCTGGAGAGTGGGAAACGCAAAGTGTTGATTGTCGACGACGATCAGGAGCTGGTCGAGTTGATGGTGGACGTATTTGCGCGGGACGGCCGGTTCGAGATTCGCACGGCGAACAACGGATTCGACGCGGGGATGTACGTCAAAGAATTCCGTCCCGATCTGGTGGTGTTGGATGTGATGTTGCCGGACATCAATGGTCGCGAGGTGTGCCAGCGCGTGCGGAACGACCCGACGATGGGCGCGGTGAAGATCATCTGCATTTCGGGGATGGTCGAGCGGGACAAGATTGCGGAGTTGCACGCCGCGGGCGCCGACGATTTCATGAACAAGCCGTTCGCGGTGGACTCGCTCTTAGACCGCGGCTGCGATCTGTTGGAGATCGAGCGGGCGATGGCGGGCTAACGATCGATGCGGTGGATACCGAGTTGGACTTGGTTGCCGGCTATCCCGTGGGGTGAACACTCGATCTACCTCGCCCAGACCGGGGCGGAGTTCGACTTGTGGCTGGACCTGATTTCGGCGGAGTCTGGCGATCGATGCAGCGCCGCCTTGCGGTGGCTGAGTTTCTCTCCCGCGGGGTTTCTCTGGACGTTGGCCCGCTGGGACAGCCAGGGCGCTGCGCCGAGTCGACTCGGGAGCGTCCTTCCACGCACCTGGGAGGAGGCGGCCGCGGCGATTGCGTCGAAGGCGCGGGGCGAACCAGCGGTCGCGGAACCTGGGACTTCCGAACCATCGGGGCCGGCGATCATCGGCCGCGTTCGACCCAGGGAGGGGGCGCGGTTTCTGGAGTACTTGCGTGACTCGTCGACGACGCCAGCGGCGGAACAGGCCAGGGTGGCGGCCCAGTTGCTGTTGGGCGGGTTGGAGTTTCGCGGCGGTCCGCCGGCAGGTCCCGTGCGGAATTTCTTTCAACAGCTCATTCGCGATTTTTGTTTTCGACTCTCGCCGCGGCTCGGCGGCGACCTGGACGCGTGGTTCGATGCACGGCGGGAAACCACCACCACGGTGGACCCCATCTTTCCGGAGTCCGATCTGGCGGCGATTCGACAAGCCGCCGCACGAACCGATCGCTTGTGGCGAATCGCGCAGGCGGCCGAGTTGCGGACGGACCAATTGCATACCGAAAAACTTGCGGCGCTGCGCCAACTGGCCTACGGCGCCAGCCACGAGATCAACAATCCGTTGGCAAATATCTCTTCGCGCGCCCAGTTGTTATTACGGAATGAGACCGACCCCCAGCGGCGCCGGCATTTGGCTTCGATCCACACCCAAGCGATGCGGGCGCACGAGATGATCAGCGATATGATGCTGTTTGCTCATCCGCCCGAGCCGCAATGGGAGCATGTCGAATTCCGCGGCTATCTCACGGAACGGCTGGCCGAATTGCGCGAGCGATTCGGCGATTCCCAGTGGGAAATTGTTGGATGCGATTTCGATTCGCTTCCGCCCACGATCGTCCGCATCGATCCGGACCTCATCCATAGCCTGTTGCAGGCTGTAATGCAAAATGCGCTCGAGTCGCGGGAGACGGGACGCCTGGAGATCCGAGCGAACGTGGCCGATCGTGGAGAGGTTCAAGTGAAGTTGCAAGACAACGGCCCGGGGGTTTCGCCGGAGCAACAGCGGCACATGTTTGATCCCTTCTTCTCGGGCCGCGAAGCGGGGCGTGGGCTGGGGTTCGGGCTGTCCAAGGCCTGGGTGATCGCGCAACTGCACGGCGGCGCTTTGGAGGTTGTCGAGTCGAGTTCGGCAGGGACGACGATGCAGTTGCGGTTGCCGTGTGAAAAGCCGGCTCAGGGCGCCGATCTTGTTTTCAGTTCGGCCCGCGGTTAGGCTGCGCTGCCCGGAGTCGATCGAGCGCGACCACGGGGACAACTGGTTGTGGCTTGTTGCGGGACAGAATCATGCCATTCGGACTGGAGTTCTTGCGGATCGCCCCACCTCTGGTGGCGATTGTCTTAGCGATCACGACCCGACGAGTTGTCCCCTCGCTGTTCTTTGGCGTGGTCTCCGGAGCGTTGCTGGTTGCCTACCCACAGTTATTTACCCCCGCCGGGCAGGTTTCGCTCACCACGGCCTGGGAGTATGTGAAATCGAGTGCGATGCATGTCGGCGAGTCGTTCTTGTGGCCGAGTCTGACGGATGGCGATCACTTGCGGGTCATTGTTTTTACGATGCTGATGGGGGCGATGGTCGGCGTGATCCACCGCAGCGGCGGGATGCGCGGCATCGCGGCCCTGTTCGCCCCGTTCGCGAAAAATCGAGCGGGCGGCCAATGGGCCACCTGGTTGATGGGGATGGTGATCTTTTTCGACGACTACGCCAACGCGCTGTTGGTGGGAAACACGATGCGGCCGATCACCGACCGCCTGAAGATCTCGCGGGAGAAGCTGGCGTTTATCGTCGATACGACCTCCGCCCCCATCGCGGGGCTGGCGTTGATCTCGACTTGGGTCGCCGGCGAAATGAGCTACGTCGACGACGGGACGCAGCGCGTTCTGGCGAAGTACGGACCCGATGCCCTGGCTGGTTCCACCGAAAGCTTTTGGATCATCTGCCAGACGATCCCCTACCGCTTTTACATGTTGTTTGCCATTGTGTTCGTGCCGATGCTCATCTTTCTCCGCCGCGATTACGGTTCGATGTTGACGGCGGAGCGATTGGCGTTTTCAGGAACGATCCATTCGATCCACCCCGCGTACGCCCTGGAGCAAGAAGGGCACTCGCAGGACCTCGCGGGGCGCTGGTGGAACGCCCTGATCCCGGTATTGACGATGATCGCGTGCGTGTTGATTTTGATTGTCGCAACCGGCTGGTCTGCTCTGTTAAGCGACGGAGAACAACCGACGATTTGGCGGGCGTTCCCCGCCGGGAATTCGTATGTCGCATTGCTCTACGGTTCACTGGCGGGCCTGGTCGTCGGGATGTTGGTGGCCAGGGCTCGCGGCGCAGCCAGTTGGCGCGAACTCCGGTCCGCGGCCGGCGGAGGCGCTTTAACGGTCCTCCCGGCGCTGACCATTCTCTGGCTCTCCTGGAGCTTAAGCCTGTCGACCAAAGAACAGTTTCTCAACAGCGCTCAGTTCCTCTCGGGGCTGTTGAACCCGGTTGAGCGACCCGAATGGCTCCCCCCCTGGTTTTTCGAAACCTATCAGGCGCTGGTCTCCCCCGCAACGATGCCGACGCTGGTCTTTGTGGTGGCCGGCTTGATTGCATTCGCCACCGGCACCAGCTGGGGAACGATGGCGATCTTGACTCCGCTGGTCGTCGTCGTGATGTACGAGATGTTGACCAAGCTCTCCGGAGGTGCGCCGGTTTCGATGTCACACCCGCTGATGTTGGGCGCGGTCGGCAGCGTGCTAGCGGGGGCGATTTTCGGCGACCATTGCTCGCCGATCTCCGACACAACCGTGCTGTCGTCTCAAGCCAGCAATTGCAACCATATCGCGCACGTGCAGACGCAGATGACCTATGCACTCACGGTTGCCGCCGTTTCGATCATTGCCGGAACGCTGCTGGTCGGCTGGGGGGCGCCGGTGTGGCTGTCTCTCGCTTTGGGCTGTGGACTTCTCTTGGCTGTCGTCCGGCTATTTGGTAAGGATCCGGAATCGAATCCTTCCCCCCAGTCCGGATAATCCCGGCCCTCGGCCCCCGGCCTCCAGCCCCTAGCCCCCAGAATCCGATGATGCGAACTGCCGGACTCACTTGGCTGGCGTATTTCCTCGCCAGCACCATCGCGACCGCGATGGCACAGACCGCTAATCAGCGCGAGTACATCACGTCGTCGTCGCCACTTCCCGATGGGACGCGTGTGACCAGCACGCTGGTGCGCGACGCCAATGGGAATTTCGTTCCGCAAGTCCCTGCGGTCCCCGCCCCACCGGTCTCCGCGGCGGCGAACGTCTCGCCGCCGAGCGCCGTGCTCCCTCCGCCGAATGGTGCGATTCCGGGGACGACAGTTCCAGGGTCCGTCACGCCGTCCACCTTTGCCGGCGCTCCGCCGCCCGCCAATTACATGACGCGGATGCCGGATGCAGAGCAGCTGGCCATTCTGCAATCGGCGCAGCAATCGAATGTGCCCAGCTTGGGCTATCCGGGAACCAAGGTGATCGTACCGGGAACAGGGACCGGGCGTTCGTGTGCCTGCGGGTTATTGCGCGGCTGCCATTGTTGCACGACGCCGCGGCCTACCACTCCGTTGCCAGCGCCGCCGCAGCAGACCTGGCGGCTGCCCGAAGGTCAGGTCTATCCTTATCCCACACTCGGCCCGTCGCCCGGGGGCGTCGGCGGGAGTCCGGTCGGCTCCGGAGGGATGCCTCCGTCCGCTCCCGCGGTGCAATATGATCCGAACAACCCGTCTCAACCTTTGATCAAGATGCAGAACTTGCCCCCCGGCACGTACAACGGCAAAGGGGTCTTCGGTCACCCTGCACAGTATGTCGACGGCCAGCCGATGCGAAATCTGTTCCGCTTCATGTTCAATTGAGGATCATTTGGCGTGTGCCGCGGGGGCTCGGGGCGCGGTGAGCAGAACCGCGACTGCCCCGGCGATCACCACCGCCAGGCTGATAAAGAACCACTGGGAGACGTGGGACCAGGATTCCGAATGGCGCGCCATCTCGAACATGGTATTCACGACCGGAGCGCCGCCGAAGACCAGCGGCATCACCACGATCGGTTTGCCGCCGAAGTTGAATGCGTAGATGATCCCCAGCGCCCCGAGTGCTCCAGCCGTTCCGGCTGCCAGCGACCAGAGGGTTCCCGACCACTTCCAGGCGCCGTCATCCAGTCCGAACGAAGTCTGGAGCAGCCACGGCGCGATCACCGCGACCAGAAAATACGCTAGACCGACGCAGAGGAATGGCCGGAGGCGGCTCCCGTCCATTTTCGTTTGTCCGCGGTGCAAAATTGGACCGTACGAGCCCCAGCAGAGTGCGGTCAACCCGATGCCCAGTGCCACCAGCGGCAAGTTCGCGCCTTCTCCCGCGGCCACCGGCCTCCCGCCGCCGGGCTTGAAGTACATCACGCCGGCGGCGCCCACCGCCACCACTAGAATTCCCAAATAGAAAGCAGTACTCGCCGTGCGCGTCGTGCGGTTCATCCACATGGTCACGATCGTGTTGATCACGGGTGCTCCGCCGAAAACGAGCGGCATAACGTACACGGGGCTGCCGCGGAAGACGAAAGCGATGATGATCCCGATGGCGCCGAACGCGCCGACGATTCCGGCCAGCAACGACCAAACGAAGCCCGTCAAGGTCCAGCGTCCCTTTTCTCCTTTGATCCAGAGAACGATCAGCGGAATCAGTACGGCGACCAGGAAGTACGCCAAACCGACGCAGATCAATGGTCGGAGACGACTGGGTGGCCCCGGTTCCCCCATCAGTCGCTGACCGTCGTGCAAGAGCGGGCCGTAAATCCCCCAGAACACGATGGTGCTGACGACGAACATCAAGTAGCTGAAGGGGACCATATTGACCTTCTGGGAAAGGGAGGGAGCGAACAAATCGCCGAGTTGGATGCTTTGAGCCTATATCCCACATTACTCTCTCCCCCGCCGCCGGTGAGTGGGCAGGGGGAGTGGACAGAGTGAGGGGGCAGGGTGAGGGGGCCGATGGGTATTGGGAAAGGTACTTCGGTGGCGCTTCCGCCTGGGGCTCGAGACCTCCCCAGTGTAAACCGGGGGGAGGGAATGTGTCAGGAGGCGGGCTTACTTGTTCTGGTCCGCCGGTTCGCACCAATCGGCGGCGAAGCGGTGCCCGCAACCCTTGCACCGTACGGCCTTGCCCAGCGAATCCGCGCGAGTTTTCCCGCGCCGAGCGCATTGCCCGCATTCGACCAGAAAAATCTGTGCGGCAATCCGTTCGGCAGCCAGCAGTTCCCTCGGGATATTTTCGAACTCAATATCCGCCTCTTGTAGCTGGGTCAGCAGTTCACGGGTCAAGCTGACTTCCATGGCGACTCGATTCGACATGTTGCGGACGGCGCGTTCGAACAAGTTGCGGACCGTTCGTCCGTTGCCAAAGTGTTCGTCGCGGCGTCCGAACAACCAGCTCAATCCGATCATCAACTTGGCTTGGGCGGCGTCGCGGACGACGAAGTGGTTCTGTTGGCAGAGCGAGCCGAAGATTTTTCCCAATTCGATGGGAGAATAATCGGCGAATTCGATACGTCGACCGAAGCGCGAGGAGAGTCCGGGGTTCGAACGGAGCATACGGTCCATCGGTTCGGGATATCCCGCCAAGATGACGACCAGGCGATTCCGATCGTCCTCGATCCGTTTGAGCAGAGCCTGGATCGCCTCCTGACCAAAGGGGTCTTCTTTGCCTTCCGCGATCAGACTGTACGCCTCATCGATGAACAGAATTCCATCGAGTGCGGAGTCGACGATTCGATTGGTCTTGGGACCGGTTTGACCGGCGTATTCGGCGACCAGCCCAGAACGGTCGGTTTCGATCAAATGCCCGCGGCTCAAAACTCCCAGCGCGCCGAAAATCTGACCGAGCAAGCGGGCGACGGTGGTTTTTCCGGTACCGGGGTTGCCGGTGAACACCAAATGCAGGCTCTGCGGTGCGGTGGGCAATCCGGCTGCCGCCCGGGCCGCTTGGAACTTGAGCAAGTTCACCAGCGTCTGCACTTCGCGTTTGGCCTGGTCCACGCCGACGAGGGCGTGCAGTTCTTCCAGGAGTGTGGGCACATCGGCTGCCGACGGTGGATTGGCCGCCGGGGCTGCGGCGTTTTGCCCGGATGCATTGGACTGCGTTTCCGGCAGCGTCTGGTGGGTGGCCGGTGCGGCCCCGCGATGGGAGTTGGACTCGCCGGCGCGGTGGTGCGGTGCGGAGGAGGACTGCGGAGTTGCGTTGAGAAACCGGATCAAGCCGGCTTGGATCTTCTTCAATTCTTCCAGCTCGATGTGGGTCGGGTGGCCATCGCACTTGGCGAACAAATTGCCGATCCGCATCACGCAGGTCTCCAGTTGGGGCCAGGCGTCGCGGAGGATGGGAAAGCGCCGGAAGGGCTCGATCAACTGCGACCATTCCAGTTTTTGAGATTCGGTCACCAGGTGTTCGAGTGCCCGGCGCGTTTCGCTGGCGGTGAGGGATTGCTGCCAAAGGTGGAAGAGCAACACGTTGGCGACCTTTTCTTCGATCGCATCCCAAACGCGGTCGACATGACAGATCGCCACGAACAACTTGACCAGCAGGCCGCGATGGTATTCATCCATCTGTTGGGTGAATGTTTCGGGTGTTGTGCCCAAGTCGGCGGCATGCTGGTGGATGACTTGCGCGGCTGCGGAGAGGTAGACGCGGCGGCAGTCCTGCAGCGCTTCGTTCAATTGGTTGAGGAGGTGGATGGTGTTCCGGTGACCCATGGTTTACTCGATCTCCACCGTCACGGGGGCGCTGTGCACCGTCCGGCCTCTGGTGCGACTGACCGCGGATAGCTGGACGGCGCCGGCCCCGAGCTGAGCGGAGGGGATCGCCGCCTGGAACTGCCCGGCGGGGATCGTGGCGACGCGGCGAGAATTCTGAAAGATCTCGACGGGGTGGTCGCGGGTCGGCGTCTCGACTAGGACGTCACCGCCGAGGCGGACCTGGCTGGAGCGGACCGTCAACGGCAAGGCTTCGCCGCGGTTCGCCACCTGCACCGGGAAGATTCGCCGCGACTGATTCGCCACCAGCGTGTTGGCGATTCCCACGATTCGCAGCTCGTGGTAGCCATCGGGCAGGCGGCGTGTGTCGAGTGCCACCGGGACGTCGCGGGGAAAAACAGCGACGCGGATCCCGTCCACGAACAACTCGATCGAGCCCAACGTCTCCAAGTCGGGACTTGCGACAGGCCATTGAATCACGCCAGACACGGGATCTGTGGGGAGGTCAGGGATTTCCAGGTCGATCGGTTGCGCCCAGGGTGCGCAGAGCGCATCTCCGACGATCAGCAGTTGGAAAGGCGCTTGCACACTCTGGTAAAACGATTCGGCGAGATTGCAGCCTTGAGCGTAGTGCACAAAGATCCGCGGATGGGCGAACTTGACCTGGGTGGCGTACGGCTCGCAGACGGTCCCCGAAGATCCGGCGGCGCCGCGGCGCGTCAATTCGGTCAATTGAGTCTGTTTGTGGGGGCCGTGGAACATTCCACCGAAGCTGGTGAGATTGTCGACGATCCCACCGGGGAGAATATGGCAACCACTCGCTTCCCAGTCGAAGGTCGGGGTTCCGGTGAACGCTCCCAAAACCTGGCTGCCGGGGGGTGGCAGTTCGGAGCGGACGACTTGGGCTCGCACGCCCAGGCGTTTGAGTCCCTCGACCGCCTCGGCGAACCCAGGTTGTCGCGTGCGAGTTCGCACGTCGTTGGTGAGTGAAAAATAGATGGTTCCACGCGGTTGACTCCCGTCGGCGCGGACGCTGTCCAGCAGTTGCTTTTTTGCCTCGCTCAACGTCATGCCGTTTTCGCTCAGCACGGCCAGGACGCTGGAGAGGTAATAGTTACGGCATTGATCGGGCGAGCCGTTGATGCCGCCGTTCGGCGCCCAACCGATCCGACGGTAGAATGCTTGGGACGGCATGTGCCGCGGCAATCCAGGGGTAAATCTCTTGAGGGCCAACTGCAGGGCGGAATCCTGTTGGAGGCTGGCGATCTCCTGGAACTCGAGCAGTGTATCGCGGCACTGCCAGCCGCAGCGGCGGAGTGCGGTCAAAGCCAGCGCGGCGTCGGCGGGGCGATTCAATCCGCACTCGGCCCGCGCCTGAGCCAACGGCACGGCGAATTGTTGCGGATGACGCTGGGCCAGGCCCTCCAATCGCGTGAGAGCTTGGGCAAACCGGCCGGCCTGCAAGTCGTCCAAGGCCGCCGCGTATCGGGATTGCTCTTCCCCTACGAACGGCATCGCCAACGCCGCTTTCAGGTCGCGGCGATAGTACCAGTTTGCATCGAGTCCGAAGAGCGACGGCGCATCAGCCAAAACGGCGCCGGCGTAAAAAGTCATGGCGTTGAGCGACGCGTGCGCATTGAACATGCGGATCATCGCGTCGGCCTGGTCCCCCAACTCCTCTTTCAGCTTGAGCTGGAGCGGTTTGATGTTGACGGCGGTGGGGAAGTCGGCCGAGTAGACGATCAGGTCGATCTGGCCTGCCAGGCCTCGCGCGTCGAGGGTGGTCAGGACCGGACGCAGGATCTGCTCGCGAAAGTACTCCAACGACACCAGGCGCTTCTTCCCCTCGCCGGCCAGATCCAGGTACACCACGTTGCTGGGGGGAATCTTCCGCAGAAAGATGTACCAATTGGCCAGTTCCAACGACGCGGCTGAATTTTGATTCACCACCACCAGCACATTCTCGGGTCCTCCGCCTGGAGGCGTGGCAGCCTGGACGGCGGGGAATAGCAGCAGCGTCCCCAGCGCCCACCCGATGAAGAACGATCGAGCGAACGGAACTTTCCGTCGAGCATGTCGACCGACGTGTGTGCTGGGGCTGTCTGACATGTCTCGATTGTCCGCTAGCAGCCGGGCGTCGGCAAGAGTCGACCGGTCTGCCCGCTTTGAAGTTAGGCAATCCAGGCAGAGTCGACGCCTGCTAGCTGCAGCCGTTCGAGCATTGAAGATCGTCGACCGATATCAACGAGAGCACCTTTGCGCCCGCAGTCCAGTCCCAACATACGACGATGGACAGCCTCACTCCGACATTGGTTCGACAATATCCGGCTTACCCCGCGAGCCTTCTCTGGCTCGGACGCGGGATGGTGGTGTTGTGCTGGTACGTGCTGGGCGGAATACCGCTGGGGGCCCAGCAGTCGCTGGAGGAATTGCGGGGGATAGAGGCGGCGATCCAACAGGTCGCTGCAAAGAACTCGGCGGCGACGGTTGTGGTGAGCGACGGCCGCGGCAGTGGTTCCGGCGTCGTGGTCTCTGATGACGGTCTGGTCCTGACGGCCGGCCACGTGCTGACCACGGGCGGCAACGACTTTCACGTCACGTTCCCCGACGGCCGCCGCGTGAAGGCTCGGCCGCTGGGTAAAAACCTGGATGTCGACGCCGGGATGGTGAAGATCACGGAGCCGGGGACCTGGCCGCACGTCGAGCTAGGGAGTTGCGACGCGTTGGAGTTGGGGGACTGGATGGTCTGTTTGGGGCATCCGGGGGGCTACGATTTGGGCCGCGATCCGCCGGTGCGCGCGGGAAAATTGATCGCCGACCGGCCCACCCAAGTGATCACGGATTGCGCCTTGATCGGGGGAGATTCCGGTGGACCTTTGTTTGACTTACAAGGCCGGCTGGTCGCGATCCACAGCTCGATCAGTTACGACTCGATCGCCATCAACCGGCACGTCAAGATCGACGTCTTTCGCCGATCGTGGGATCGGATGTTGGCGGGGGAGCATTGGGGGCGGTTGCCCGAACTGACCAACGACGACGACGAGGCGTTGCGGGCACGAGCCGGGATGGGGATCACATTGGACATGTCGTCCCCTGGCGCCACGATCAGCCGAGTCAAAGCGGGGAGCGTC
This sequence comes from Pirellulaceae bacterium, assembly GCA_041740495.1. GTDB lineage: Bacteria > Planctomycetota > Planctomycetia > Pirellulales > Pirellulaceae > JANMEB01. The sequence goes on along the minus strand of JBGSLW010000125.1, from coordinate 15,128 downwards.
GCGGAAACTCAGGGGATCCAACCGGGTGACCGGATCTGCGAGTTCGATGGGACGGAGGTGACCAGTCCAGACCAGTTGATCGAATTGGTGAAAACGAAGGATCCCGGCGATCAGGTCATTGTGGTCGTAGAGCGGGGTGCTGTCCGGAAGGAAGTCCTGATCACCCTGGAGCAAATTGGGCCGTAGGGGTCGGGCCTTCCGTCGGGGAGGCCACCGCCGGCGGCCGGCATTCGAGGAGCGACGATGCGGCGACTGCGATTCGCTTGGAGTGGATGGTTGGCCCTGGTGCTCACCGCAGGGTTGGGCGGATGGGATCGAGCGGCGGCTCAGCTGAACGAGCCGACCTTGGAGCTGTTTCAACGGATTCTCCCTTCGCTGGACGACGAACTCAAGGGGAAGTTTGAGGCGGCGATCGACAGCGAACGAAGCTGGATCGAATTCTCCCCGGACGAGTTTCTGCGGTTCCGAGAAAACCCCGCCAATCCGTTCGATGGATTGGACTCGATCGATCCCCACAAGGAGCCGGGCAAGATCCGTTTGGAGTTCAAAGTTCCCTCGCCGCGGGAGCGGGTGCCCATCACGCGAGAGCGGCAGCATCGCACCTATTTGCAAGTCCTGGACTCGACGACCCTCGGCGTGGCGCCGAGCGTCGCGCGCGTGTATTGCAGCGGAAAGTGGGTGGCGCTGGCCACTGCGGTCAACGCGCATGGATTGCTGGTCACCAAGGCCAGCGAGCTGTGCGATCTGGCAGACGTCACCTGCCGGTTCTCGGTGGAGGGCGAAACGCGCGACTTGCCCGCCGTGGTTTGGCGGGTGGACGAGTCCAACGACCTGGCGCTGCTCAAAGTCGAGGGTCTGACCTTGCAACCGGTGACGTTTTATCGCGAAGTGCCGGAGCCCGGTCGGTTCGTCACGACGTGCGATGAGACCGGAACGACCTTGGTATTGGGGGTGGTCAGTACTCGGCCCCGGTGTCTGACTCGAGTCAACCAGGCGTATTTGGGAGTTCGGCCGGTCAACGCGGCGGAGGGCGGTGTCGAACTGGTCGATGTGACGCCGGGGGGGGCTGCCGAATCGGCGGGCTTGCTGGCCGGCGACCGGATCGTCCGCTTGGACGAACGAGCGATTCAAACGGTGACGGACCTCGTCAATGCGATTCGATTGCACCGCCCGGGAGCCAGCATCACGATCGACTTCATGCGAGATGGGGAACGCCGCCAGGCCACGTCGTCCCTGGCGGCGCGGAACGTCGATGCAGCCCGCGAACCGGGGAAGCAAGAGATCGTGGCGGGAGCGATTGTCAGCGCGCGGCACGATGACTTTCCGTTGGTGTTCCAGCACGATTCTCCGCTGTTGCCGGAATACTGCGGTGGACCGCTGGTCGACTTGGACGGACGGGTACTGGGGATCAATATTGCACGGAGCGGCCGGGTCGCCAGCCTGGCGATCGGCGGGGCCCAAGTCGAGCTGGCGGTCGATCGACTGCTCCGCGAAAACGTCGCCTCGCGCGATCCGGAGGCGCGAGCTCTTCGCGCGAGCTCGTCGTGCGAGCTCTCCGCGCGGACCGGAGGCGGCCTGCGCCGTACGCATCGAGCACGTTTCCCTGGGGAAAAAATTCCGATGATTCCCGGTAGAGACTTGCCAATTCGCATGCCATAATCTCGCTTGCCGGCCGTGGACGGGGAGAGGTCAAGCGGCTTGCGGCGTTGGTATTTCGTTTCTCGACCTGGAATTGCAAGGAGTAGATGGATGTCGACCACCCCGTCCTCTGGATCGCTCGGTAATCTGGCGCAATCGGCTCGCTCGGGCCAACTCCGCACCGCACGCGTCATCATGTTCATCGTGGGCGGGTTAAACATCGCGCTGAATGCGTTCGGCTTTTTCACCGCGGCACGGATCGTCGACGAGGCGATTCAAGTCGAGGTCGATCGCGCGCAGCAGCAAGGTATGGTGATTGATCCGAGCGAACTATCGGAAGTGCGAACGCGGGCGATTTCGTTGACGCAGGTGTTTTCCGGAGTCGGGTTGGCGGTGGGGGTGGCGTTTATCGTGTTGGGATTGTTCGTCTACCAGATTCCGGTCGCCGCCACGGTCACGGCGCTGGTGTTGTATGTGGGCATGTACGCGTTGGTGGGGTACTTCGATCCTTCCCAGCTCTACCGCGGGCTTATTATCAAGATCTTGATCGTGGTCGGGCTGTTCAAATCGATTCAAGCGGCCATCGCTTATCGCCAGGAACAGGGGTGATTGCGAACCGATTCTGCTGGCGGGTCGTTCGAATGCCCCGGGCAGCCGAGCGGGCTCGCATGCAACTTATCAGCCGAGGCAGTGGACCCGATGTCGTTCGCGGAAGATTCGCAGACGATTGCGCCGCCAGGAGAGGACTCGCACCGCCTGTGTTGGCGCTGCCGACTGCCGGTCGACATCCAGGCACCCCATTGTCCGCATTGCGCCGCGCCATTCCGGACCCCGCCAGTCGAGGAAGGACGGCAGACCCTCAGTCCGGTGCCGCTGCTGGTGGCCTATGTCGTTCTGCTGTTTGTCAATCTGTTGCAAGTCGCGGCCTTGCGTTGGGGGGCGGTCCAGTCGCTGGACGCGGAACAACTTGCGCGCAATATTTTAGCCCAAACGGCCCTGCTGGAATTGATCAATACCATTCTGGTGGTCGTGGTGTACTTCCAGACGCGGGGCGCATTGCCGCCGACCGGTTCGAATCTCCTGCGGGCGGCCTTCAGCGCAATCTGGGGAGTGGGTGGGCTGATCGCCCTGCTGGTGGTCAATATGGCGTACCACAGTTGGCTGCAGTCGATGCTCGGAACGACCGAAATCCTGGTTCCGTGGAATTCGGATTGGCAAAGGTCGGTGGCACTGGTGGCTCTGGTTTGCGTACAACCCGCCGTGATCGAAGAATTGTTTTTTCGGCGGATGGTTCTGGATGGTCTGCGGTCCGCGATGTCCTGGCACGCGGCGATTTGGATCTCCGCATTGATGTTTACGTTTGCGCACCTGGGGGTCCCCTTGAGCCTGCCGTATCTCTGGTTGTTAGGAGCATTTCTGGGTTACGTGCGCGTGTTGAGCGGCTGCTTGTGGTTGCCGATCGTGCTACATTTTTTGCACAATCTTGTCGTCCTGGTGCTGGAGCGCGGCCTTTGAGTTCGTTGCAAGTCACTTCACGCGTCGGTGGGCGGTTGCCGATCGCGGCGTTGTTTTTTGTCGCGATCGGACTGGTGTTGGCTGCGCTGGCGATCGTGTACCGCGATTCTTTATACGGCTTGTTGGCGATTCTGCCGCTCAGTTGGGCTGCGGTCCTGGCGGATTGGCGGTGGCGTCCCTTCCACGTCGAACTCGATTTTTCCGGGCTGCGGATCGCCGGAAAGCGGGACTTTCTTTGGGATCAGATTTATTCGCTGCGGTACGACGGCCAAAGCTTGTATCCGGAGGAGGTCAAGCGGAGGGACGGGAGTATTCAACTGATCCACGAGGACGGAGTCGTTCGGTTTCCCAGGTTTCTGGATCCCGACGCGGCAGATGTGTATCGCGTGTTATGGGATTTTTTGGACGCGCCACGGCAACCGGAGATCGTTCCGGAACTCCAAGCTTGGACCCAAGAACAGCGCGGGGTGTTTGGCCTGGAGTTGGTGCAGGCGTTTGGGACGCGGGTGCGAGCCTACACGCCCACGTGGGAAACGTCGACGGTCCGCCGTTTTGCAGGATCGGCGGTCTGCGTCGGCGCGTTGTGGCTGGGGCTGGCATTTGTCCCTGGGATCTCCCCCCACTTGCTGCCGATCGGGGGTGTGACGCTGGGATTGGCGCTCCTGGTTTGGATTCTCAGCTTGATGCACTCGGAACATCGACCTGTCAAAAACTGGCAACAATCGATGGTGGTGATTTCTCCTGCGGGCTTTGCCATGCGGCAGGGTGATTTGAACGGCGTGTTGAAATGGGGAGACCTGAGGGCCATTCGCCGGCAATCGACCGGACTGCAGATTCGAGTCGATGGCGCCAGCTTCCTGATACAGGACATTTACGACCGGCCGATCGCCGTGATTCAGCGGCGACTGGAGCAGAATTGGCGTCCGGCTCCCCCCACGGAGTCGACGAGTTACATCCCGAATTCTCGGTAGACGTTCAGCACCAGCGTGTTGAACAGGTAAAAAATCGCCGCGATGATCAGCACCGCCACGAACAGAAAGCAGACGACGAAACAGATCGTGGCCAGCAACTGCATGCCGGCGTCGACCTTTTCCTGGTAGTAGGTACTGAGTCGATCCAACGTTTCGGGGAGCTCGCCGGCGATTTCCCCGGTGCTGATCAACTGTTGCATTTCGTCGGGGAAGCAGCCGGCCCGCTGGAAGGACTCGTAGATCGGCTCGCCGCGGGCGAGATCTGCCAGGATCGGATCCAATTGACGATTGGCGGGTGGATAGTTACCTGCCCGAAACGCCATCCCGACCGATTCGCGGACGTCAATCCCCGCGCCCAACGACGCGCCCAGCGCCCAACTCAGGCGGGCCAGTGCCGTGTGCTTGAGTACCCCTCCGATCACGGGCAGATGGAGCAGGAACCGGATGGGCCAGTCGCCGAACGCGCCGGCTCGGGCCGCGAGCACGAAACCGACCGTCCCGCCGACCACGAATAGGACGAACGCGACATACGCACGAAAGTAAGTTTGAGTGGACCAACCGAACCCGAGCCAGTCGATCGGGGGGTGGTTGGAACTGGAGAGGGCCCAGCCCATCAACAAGATCAGGCCCCCGATCACCAGGATTGAGAACCCCAGTTCGAAGAGCGGCCAACTGAGGCGGTAGAGGATGCTGGAGTAAAACCGCCGCCAATCGCCGTGGTACTTGGAAAGCTTGGCGAAGGATTGGTCCAGCCGTCCACTTGCCTCGCCAGCGCGGACGACCGCCACCGTGAGCGGTGGAAAATAACCGTGGGTGCGCTCCAGCGCCTCGGCCAATGTATCGCCGTCGGCGAGTCCTTGCACAACTTGCCGGGCGCGATGTGCCAGCGCCGGCCGAAAGCCCTTGGATTCACGCTCCCACAGGGAGCGAAGATCCAAACCGGCGCGGTAGCCGGTCGCCAGGCGCTGAAACAACGAAGCGGCGTGCCCATGCGAGATTTCGTTCCAAACGCTCATTTCCGCAATGTTTCCTGGTGGGGAGGGAGTCCGGCCCGTCGACGCGTTCCTCCGGCCGCGGCAGCGAATGCTTGCACCGATTCTAACGCCTGGAAGGTGGGAAGCAATCGCTCGCTACCCCCGTCCGACCGTTGGACTTCCCTCCTTGGGAAATTACACTTGGAGAGATTGGTTGAGGGAATCCTCACCCACCATCCATTTGTCCGAGTCGTCCGACGCAGGATTGCCGTCATGCTCCATCGTGTTATCTGCTGTTGGCTCGTATGGGTGGGTCTCTCCGTGACCGCGGTCCAAGCCCAGACCTGGCAGCAAGCGACCGAGTACGATCGGCTGCTGGCCGAGTACGGTCTGGTGGCGACCGGGGCAGGGATCCCTGTCTCGCAAGTGGAAGCCCTTAGCGGGGGCAATTATCTACCCGACGTCAACAACCCTGCACTGGTCGGCAAAACATTTACGGTTCTGAGCGGCCCCTCGGGAATCTCGACGCATGCCACGGGCGTGGCGCGCAACTTCGTGGGATCACTCAACGTAGGGACCCCCACGTCGGTCAGCATGGCCCCGGGCGTCACGACGATATTCAATTACGAAGCGAATAACTGGATCGACAACGTACTGAATTGGGTCAACGTTTCCAACGGCAACGGGCTGGAACCTTTGTCCCAAAGTTCTTTCGTCGTGCAGAATCATAGCTGGATAGGGACCGCCGCCAATCCAACTCAGGCCAACGCCACGAATATCCTGCAGCGTGTGGATTACGTCATCAACCGAGATAATGTGACCATGGTGGTGGGAGTGAACAACGGCAACAACCTTCTCCCGCAGATGTTGAGTCACGCCTACAACGTGATTTCAGTCGGCCAGAATCTGCCGCTCGATCATTCTCCCGGTCCGACGCGTTTCTACGGCGCCGGCCGGGTCAAGCCAGACATCGTCGCCTTTTCGGGCTCGACGACGGCATCGACAACGACGAGCATCTCGACCGCCCGCGTCAGTTCCGCGGCGGCGATGCTGCACGAATTGGCGGTGGGGACCAACGCCGCCCAATCGGAGACGATGAAGGCAATTTTGTTGGCCGGTGCGACGAAAACGGAGTTTCCCGATTGGGATCGCACCACGACGCGGCCGCTGGACGAGTTTTACGGCGCGGGCGAGTTGAATATCTACAACAGTTACCAGATTCTGACCGGAGGGGAGTTCGAAGGGTCGACGCTTCCGCCCGCCAGCGGCGTGGGCGAACGGGGTTGGGATTTCAGTACCGCGCAGGCGGGAAGCCCGGTTTTCTACGACATCGATTTGCGCGGAACCGGCGGCGCCAACCAGCTCTCCGCCCTGTTGACTTGGAACATCGATGTGCTGGATACCGACGCCACAGCGTTGTTCGTTCCTGCGACGGTGTTGGCGAATATGGATCTGCAACTATTCGACTCGACCGGGTCGTTTCTCGGGTCGCTGGTCGATGCCAGTCTCAGTACGGTGGATAACGTCGAACATATCTATCTCCCCAATCTGGCGGCGGGTCTTTATACGCTGCAGGTCAGTACGAACTTGACGCACGACTTTGCGCTGGCCTGGCGGTTCAATACGTTGGCCGTGCCGGAACCAGCCGGTTGGCTGATCGCCGGGGTCGCGGGCCTGCTGGTTTCGTTCGTTCGGCGTCGAAGGTAAAGCCGACGTCTGCCGCTCCAGCGTAGAACAGTTGTCCTCAACTGTTCTCCCCGTTAACAAACGCGTAAACAACGCGTACGGCTGGCGATGGCCATTTGATGTAGAACAGTTGTCCGCAACTGTTCGTGCGGCGGGATATCAAAGAGGTTGTTCCCGCGGAGGCGCAGGGATGGAGTAAGTTGGTAGGGATTTAGGTTCATGGTGGAAGTCATTGTCGCCGGCCTACAAAGGCCGGCGTACAGATATCCGCCTTCGGACTAACGCTTACCGTATACCGCGTCATTCCCACCGCGTCATTCCCACCGCGTAAGTCCTACCGCGTAAGTCCCACCGCGTAAGTCCCACCGCGTAAGTCGTATCGCATAAGTCGTATCGCATAAGTCGTATCGCCTCCTACCGGGTACCCCTTTGGCTGACGGTTCAACTTGGGGAGATCGAGGTTGAACCGGAGGGGCGGCGGGCGTATAGTTTCGGTGGGGAAGCAACCGAAGGGAGACGGCAATTATGGGGACGCGCCGCGAAGGGCACAGGGTGCGACCAGCCTTTCTGGGGATGGCGGCGGCCTTGAGTTTTCTTGGGTGGGGATGGGCTCCCGGCGTTCGCGGCGACGAGACGCCACTGGACATCGTTTTGTTCCAGTCGGGCGGTCGGATTGCCGGCAAGGTCAGCGAGCTGGCGGATAGCGTTCCTCCCAGTCTACTGATCGAGACCGCGGACGGACAGAAGTTGCGTTTTGCCAAGAGCCAGGTTCGGCAGGTGATCCGCGCCTCCGAGGCGCTCCGCGAGTACCAACTCAAGGTCCGCGATCTGCCCGATACGATCGATGCGCATTTGGCGATGGCCGACTGGTGCAAAGAGAACCTCGAATCGACTCGGTTTCGCAACGGGCCGAATCGGTTGTCACCGCAACGGCGGCATCATCTGAACGAGGTCTTGCGGTTCGATCCCGATCACTCTCAGACGCGGATGTTGCTGGGCTATACCAAGTCCTCCGGCGGGGAGTGGGTGAACTTAGAGCAAGTCCGCCTGGCCAATGGGATGGTCGAATACAAGAACAAATGGTGGACGAACGAGCAATTGCAGATCCAGAAGGCCAAGGAGGCTTGGGAGCAGCAGACGGCCGAATGGCGTGGACGGTTGCGGCGCTGGCGCAACAGCAACGCGTCGGATTGGCCGGCAGCCCAACGCGAGGTCCGGGGGATCAAGGACCCCGCCGCGACCGGCGAACTGTTCGAGTCGATCAAGAAAGAGGACGATCTGGCGTGGGTGATGGCGTACGTGGATGCCTTGGGCAATATCCCTCCGGCTGCTGCGGCGGGGCTGCTGGCGGATCTCGCGGTGTTGCACGCGGACCAGGGCGTGCGGGAGCGCTGTCTGGCGTTCTTGAAGCAGAAGGGGGTCGACCGAGCCGCGGTCGCCGATCGGATCGAGACGTTGTACTTGCGGAATTCGAATAACGAATTGATCAATCGCGCCGGTTTTATTCTGGGTGAGTTGCAGCAAACCAATTCGATTCTGCCGTTGATCGATCGGCTGGTGACGACGCACACTGTGGCCAATCCCCAGGCGGGGAGCTCGGGGCAGATCGGAGCTGGTTTCGCACCCCAAGGGCAGAGCGGCCTGGGCGGGGGGGGCTTGAGTATCGGCAACAACCAGCCAGCGTCGCTCAAGGTCCAGGCGGAAAACCGAGCCGTCCTGGAAGGCTTGCGGAAGATCACCGGGGTCAATTTTGATTTTGACCAACAGCGCTGGCAGGACTGGTATGCCGAATCGCGAACGCTGGTCGAAGTCGACGTGCGCCGCGATTGAGCGGACCAGCAGCCGGTTGAGCCATCAGCCATCAGCCATCAGCCGCCAGGCGCTAGCCTGCGGTTTCCGAAGGTCCTGTGCGGGGGGAAACCGCAGGCTAGCGCCAGGCGGCTGATGGTTGGGAGGGGCCGTGCTGCTTTTTCAAAGGCTGCTAAGTTAGCGCCATTTCTTCGCCGCGGGCTGGGATGATGACGTTGTGAATGCGGTGCTCGTTGAGCAAGCGGGCAAACGTCTCGGCGGGATCTATATCGCAATGCACCAAAGCGACCCCTCGGAGGTTGCCGTGGTAGGAAGTGTCCTTGGCCCAAGCCAATAACTCAGCCTGGTCGGCGTGTCCGCTGGTCGCTTCCAGCCGCTCGATCTGGGCGCGGACGTCGTACTCTTCGCCGTAAATCCGGATTCGTTTGGAACCCTCCAGCAGCCGGCGGCCGAGCGTATGGGGGGCTTGGAATCCGACGAACAACACCGTGGTGTTTGGTTTGCCGACGTGATTCTTCAGGTGGTGTAAGATCCGTCCCGACTCGCACATCCCCGAGGCGCTAATGATCACCGCGGGACGCTCGAATGTGTTCAGTTTCTTGGAGTATTCGGCCGAGCGCACGTAGTACAGGTCGCGAAAGCTCAGCACGTCCGCTTCGGGATCATCGAGCACGCGGCGGGTCGCTTCTTCGTCAAAGTATTCTTGATTCTGCCGAAAGATCGCGGTGGCATCGACCGCCAGCGGACTGTCCACGAACACCGGGATGTTGCCGATCTGCCCAGACTCCCTCAAGTTGTTGAGGTGGTAGACCAGTTCCTGCGTGCGGCCGACCGAGAACGCCGGGATCAACAGCTTGCCGCCGCTCTGTGCCGTGCGCTGCACAAGTTGCCGAAGCGAGGCGGCGACATCTTGTTCCGGGGGGTGGAGTCGATCGCCGTAAGTGGCCTCCATGATCAGGTACTGAGTATGGGGAACGGTCTTGGGATCCTTGAGGATCGGCGCGTGCGGTCGGCCGATATCTCCGCTGAATACCAGGTGGACCTTGGTCCCATCTTCCCGCTCCAATTCCAGCTCGACGGTGGCGGCCCCCAGCATGTGCCCCGCCTCGTGGAAGCGGGTTCGGACGTGCGGAGCGGGCTCGAACCAGTCCCCGAACTCGACCGCTCGAAACTGGCGGATGGTCTGGTCGGCGTCGGCCGCGACGTACAGCGGGTGGAACGGCTTCTCCTTGTTTCGGGCCCGCTTCTTGTTGACGTATTCGATATCCGTTTCCTGGATCTTGGCGGAGTCCAACAACATGATCCGCGCCAAGTCGCGGGTGGGGGGCGTGGCATAAATCCAGCCCGTGTAACCGCTGCGAACCAGCGACGGGAGATTGCCGCTATGGTCGATATGCGCATGCGAGAGCACCACCGCATCGACCTGGTCGGCGGGGAAGGGGAGCTGCCGATTGATTCGGTAGGCCATCTCCCGCTTCCCTTGGTACAGCCCGCAATCCAGCAGGACCTGCTTCCCGCGCCAGGCGACCAGGTGCATCGAGCCGGTGACGGTTTGCGCCGCCCCCCAGAATGTTACTTTCATGAAATGGTGACTTTCATGACCGCACGCGCGAGAGATACTCGCCGGTGCGGGTGTCGATCTTGAGGACATCGCCCACTTCGATAAACGACGGGCAAACGAACTCGGCGCCGGTTTCCACTTTCACCGGTTTGGTGACATTCGTCGCGGTGTCGCCGCGGACCCCCGGGTCGCATTCCACCACGGTCAGCTCGACATGGTTGGGCGGCGTGAGCGTGATCGGGTTGCCGTTGAACAAGACCATGCTGACCGCCATCCCGTCTTTGAGGTATTTCCAGTTCTCATCGACCTGATCGGCGGTCAGTTCGTATTGGTCGAAGGTCTTGCTGTTCATGAAGACGAACGTTTCTCCCTGGCGGTAGAGGTACTGCGATTCGATTTCCTCCACATCGGCCGATTCCAGGGAATCTCCTCCCTTGTAAGTCCGCTGCAGCACCGTCCCCCGGATTAGGTTTTTCAGGCGGCATTTGTATAATGCATTGCCTTTTCCGGGTTTTTCGAAGTTCATTTCGATCATCAGATAGGGCTCGCCATCGATTTGGACTTTCAGCCCTTTGCGCAAATCACTTGTCTTGTATACACCCACCGGGGATTCCTCAGCAAAACGAAAATCAGCGAAAACGAAAAAAAACCGGCTCCACCGGGAGCCGCTATCATTCGAGTCAACAAACGCATGGATATTTTAGCGAATACGCTGCCGGCTGTCCGCGCCACCCAGGCGATTCCGGGAGGGCGTGAGGCCTGGTCGGCGTTGTTGGGGTCGGCTTTTCGGACCCCCCGCCAGTTGGCCCGGTGGCTGGAGTTGCCCGGCGGTTGGGTGAAGGAATCGCTCGCCGACGTCCCCGAATTCCCCCTGTTCGCTCCCCAGCCGTTTGTGGCTCGGATGGAGCGCGGGAATCCGCACGATCCGCTGTTGCGGCAGGTCTGGCCGGCGCGGGAGGAACGGCAACCGGTGGAGGGCTTCGTCGCCGACCCGCTGCGCGAAGACGCTGTCCAACGCGCGCCGGGTATCCTGCAGAAGTACGCGGGCCGGGCGCTGCTGATTACCACCGGCGCCTGCGGCATCCATTGCCGCTATTGCTTTCGGCGCCACTGGGAATACGACCGCTCCCCCACCACATTGTCGGAATGGCGAGCGGCGGTGGACGGGATTGCTCGGGACGATTCGATCACCGAAGTGATTCTGAGCGGCGGGGACCCCCTGACGTGGCCCGATGTCAAGCTCAAGGAGCTGGTCGGCTGGCTGGATGCGGTTCCCCATTTGCGGCGACTGCGGATCCACTCGCGGATGCCGATCGTGATCCCGCAGCGGATGACCCCCGGATTGTTCGAGGCCCTCGAGACCGCGCGGCTTGAGCGCGTGCTGGTCGTCCACGCCAATCACGTCCGAGAGTTGGATGGGGACGTGGAGTCCGCCAGCGCGGCAGCGCGTCGCCACGGTTGGACGCTGCTCAACCAAGCGGTCCTGTTGGCGGGGGTCAACGATTCGCTGGAGTCGCTCCGGGCGCTGAGCGAGCGGCTCTTGGCGGTGGGCGTCCTGCCGTACTATTTGCATCAAGTCGATCGAGTCGCCGGCGCGGCGCATTTTTATTTGCCCCCGGAGCGAGGCGTCGAGTTGACTCGCCAGTTGCGAAACCACCTACCCGGCTACCTGGTCCCCCGGTTCGTCTGCGAGCAGCCTGGGGCGCCGGCCAAAACCGTGCTGGCGTAAAAAGTAGCCAGAACGCGACTGGCAAATTCTATTTCGTCCACCGGAACATGAGCCGCTAGGCGCTCAGTTGCGTTTATTCAATTCGGCTGCAACCGCCGGAACATTAGCCGATAGGCGCTAGCCTCGGTTTCTTCACCCAACGGAAACCGAGGCTAGCGCCTAGCCGGAAACCGAGGCTAGCGCCTAGCCGGAAACCGAGGCTAGCGCCTATCGGCTGATCAAGTCATCGCGACCACGGACTTTCGCCGTCTCTAGTTGCAAACTGTGATTTGGCAGCGGAGAATTGGCGACCAAGGCGGGCCGTCGGCGGCCTGCCGGGGCGAGTGGATCGAAGCGTCGATCAAATTCCGAGGAGTGCCATGAGCAAGGAACCAGCCGCGGTCAAGGGAACTGAATTTGAGCCGTACATTCCCGCCAGCGACAGTTCGGTGCCGGAGTTCACGCTGCGGGCTGTGATCCTGGGGAGTATTTTCGGCATCTTGTTCGGCGCGGCGACGGTCTATTTGGCGCTCAAGGCGGGACTGACGGTCTCCGCCTCGATCCCGATCGCGGTCCTGGCGATCTCGATTGGCCGCGGCTTGCTGCGGACCAGCATCCTGGAAAACAACATCATTCAGACGTGTGGTTCGGCCGGGGAAAGCGTGGCGGCGGGCGTCGTCTTTATCTTGCCCGCGTTTATCTTTTTGAGCGAAGGGGTCGGGGCGGATTATTTCAATTACTTCACGATCTTGATGGTCGCGATCTTCGGCGGCATTCTGGGGACGTTGATGATGATCCCGCTCCGCCGCCCGCTGATTGTGCGCGAGCACGAAACGCTGCCGTACCCGGAGGGAACGGCGTGTGCGCAAGTCTTGATTGCCGGCGAAAAAGGGGGGAGTTTTGCGATCACGGCCTACCTCGGTTTGGCGTTCGCCGTGGTTTATGCCACGCTGCAAAAGGTGTTTCATATCATTTGCGAGACGCCTCGCTTTGCGACGTCGGCGGCGAATAAATATTTGCCGGCAGCGCAGGTCGGAGGCGAGATCACTCCCGAGTATTTAGGGGTAGGGTACATCATCGGACCGCGGGTCGCCGGCGTCCTGGTCGCCGGCGGGGTGCTGGCCTGGGTCGGACTCATTCCCCTTTTGGCCACGGTCGTATCGCCCGAAGTCATCGCCGAACAACTCACGAAACTGGGATACGATCCGGTCAGTCGTGCGGGATGGGACCCCGAGTCGTTGCAGTTCGCCCAAATGCCTACGGCGGTTTATTTCGCGTTCATTCGCCAAATCGGTGCGGGGGCGGTAGCCGCGGCTGGGTTTATGACCTTGCTCAAGACTCTGCCCACGATCGTCTCGTCGTTCAGCGAGGCTTTCAAATCGTTGGGACGCGGGAAAACCACCGAACGAGTCCGCACCGACAGCGATCTGTCGATCCTGGTCGTCATTTTCGGAAGCATTGGGCTGGTGGCCTTGATGGTGTTCCTGCCCAATATTCCTGGCGAGTCGGCGGTGCAGAAGTTGTTGATCGGTGTTCTGGTAGTGATTTTCGGATTCTTTTTCGTGACGGTCGCCAGCCGGATCGTCGGCCTGATCGGTTCGTCCAACAGTCCGATTTCCGGGATGACGATTGCCACGATTATGGGAACCGCGTTGGTCTTTATTGGAGTCGGCTGGACGGGCAAGGTCTACGAGCCGATGGTGTTGATCGTGGGGAGCATGATCTGCATTTCCGCGGCGAATGCCGGAGCCACTAGTCAAGACCTCAAGACAGGGTATTTGGTGGGTGCGACACCTCGCTACCAGCAGCTCGCGTTGTTCATTGGGGTGATCGTGTCCTCGTTGGTGATCGGCTTGACAGTGTGGTTGCTGGATACGCCGACGACCGAAATGAAGGCTCAAGGAGTGGAGCACGCGATCGGTACCACCAAATACGCAGCGCCGCAAGCGACGCTGATGGCGACGCTGGTCAAGGGAATGCTCTCCTATAATCTGGATTGGCAATTCGTACTGGTGGGTGCTTTTATCGCGATCACGATGGAGTTGTGTGGCGTCAAGTCCCTGGCGTTTGCCGTCGGTTTATACCTGCCGTTGACGACGACGCTGCCGATTTGGATCGGCGGGACCATTCGCGGGCTGGCGAATTGGTGGAATCGCAAGTCTTTGGGTGAAGCCGCTGAACACGACGAGTTGGGTCGCGGGAGTTTATTTGCAACTGGGTTGGTCGCCGGTGGGGCGCTGTTCGGCGTTATCGTGGCGCTTCTGTCGGTCAATAGCGGCATCGAGCAGTGGCTGACGAAAATCAGCCTGGAGGCCAAGCTGTCGCAATGGCTGGAGACGGTTTTGAACCGTCCCGGTGAAGGGGAATTTGCCTACCAGATCCTGGGCATCGTTGCCTTTGCGATCATGGCTCTGGTGCTGCTGCTGCTGGCTCGGCAGAAGAAGGTGGTGGTGTAGTCCGCGATGTTGCAACCGTATTTCTCGGGGGACCCCCATCAGCAGCTGACGTGGGAGAACCTCCAGCAGGGGGTACCGACGGTGCTGGGCTTGGCCCGGCTTTGCGGTGCGGCCTTGACGGCGATCGATCCGACGCAAGTCGATTGGGGAGGTTTGCCGCCGGAAGCGCGGGCCCTCGCCTGGGCCGCTCGAGAACGGGGCGTGATCGAAATCCGCGCCGATCGGAATGCCTTCGACCCGGTCGATCGGTTTCTGTCGATCTGCGTTCCGCAATCGGAAGAGCAGCGGCTGGTGTTTCGGCGGCGGGAGGATCCGCGGCAGACGATGGCCTACTTCGAGGGCTTTCGCCAGTTGTGCCTGGCGGGGCTGGTCGTGCATCACGCCCTGTTCGACTTCTCCCTCACTTCGCACGGGTTTCGCTTCGCGGATAGCATCGATTTGGATGCGGTGCAGCTGCTGTTGGACTTTGCCGTTTCCGAGACGATCTGAACCATGGCCACCCGTCGATTACTGTACATGTGTACACTTGTTCTGTCGGTTGCGGCGGGCGGTGGCACGGGCCGGTGTCGGGCGCAGGAGGCGTCGAACGGCGATTGGGTCGTGCTGCGCGATTTGCAGGTCTTGCGCGAACCGGTGGCGCAGGCCAGTGCCACGGGGATCGAAATGGCTTCCGGGGCGACATGGGGGTGGGAGCACATCGTGCAATTGCAAGCGGCGACAGTTCCCGCGGAGGCGGCGGCTAATTTTTTGCGGCGGGTCGGCTTGCCGGCAGCCCGCGTCCGATGGCGATTGGAAACCGGCGACTGGGTT
>JBGSLW010000124.1:0-16144 GCA_041740495.1 Pirellulaceae bacterium | reverse complement strand
AAC
This sequence comes from Pirellulaceae bacterium, assembly GCA_041740495.1. Lineage (GTDB taxonomy): Bacteria > Planctomycetota > Planctomycetia > Pirellulales > Pirellulaceae > JANMEB01. The sequence goes on along the minus strand of JBGSLW010000124.1, from coordinate 16,141 downwards.
ATTGCGGCCTCCTTGCCATGAGATCTTGGGATTAGTACCTCCAAAATCATGGCGGCGAGGCCGTTTTTTGTTTACCCCAACCACTACGTTTCACTAGCTTTACGTCCAGAAGCATGCGGAACGTCGGTTACACCCGTGCAGTCGGCATGTTGGCGCGAAGGCGATCTGACACGGCTTTGCCATATGAGCCAAGATCAGCGACGTTTACTGCGGACCATTTTTTCTCGAACATTTCAGTTGTTATGGCATTCAGCTGTTTTAGCATAGATTCGCGAACAGCGTTTAATCTGTCGTCGGTGGTTGCTGGATCGAGCAAGGTAGCAGCACTATCTTCATCCCACGGCGCTGGTTCTTCCGGAGTGAGAAGAATCCCGCACAATCGCACATAGCTGTGGCCTTCGTTGTCATACGTAGCAAATGACGTTTTCCAGGGCCGAAATGACTGGTCCGACGCCGGAGGCAAGTTGTTTGGTTCTTGATTAATGGCTGGAAATTCAAGCAGACTCGAGGCCGTGGTCCCCGGGTTATCGCCGGGGAACACCGTCGCCCCGGCAAAGACCTGTGCGGCCTCACCTCCGGGGCCATGCGACGGACCAACCCGAGGAGCGATATTGCCAACCGTGTCGAACAAATCATCGAATGCAATAGCATCCGTCGGATGATCGTACGGCAGGGGTGTTCCCTGAACGGCGTCGTAGATAACCGCGCCGTTCTGCTTGACCACGACATGGTCGCTGGGATTGTACTCACCGGAGGCATTGATATCGGTCACGAGGGATTCATCATATTTCAGCGCCGGTAGACCTTCGACCAACTCGACTTTCGGCGACTTCGTGTAAACCATCGACCCGTCAAAGTCTTCATGCTGGTTGATCGTCATTTCCTGCTCGATGTCCCAGCGCTCACTCCCCATGACCTGACTGCGCTGCGATTTCGACAACGACCATGAATCCGCATCGCCATGTCCGTCGATCGTGCGAGTGATTGCACCAAACACAGCATCGTTTTCTCCCGATGAAGATTCCGGGAATGGTTACCGGATTTTTGCGGGACTCAGTCGGGAATGCCCGCTATATGTTCGATTCTCGTTGACGTTTCCTGGCGTTCGGATGTTCTGGGACGCCCCCCAATGCCGCTCGCTTGCAGAGCGGATCGTTGCGTTTCCTGCTACCCAGCCGCTACTCCTGCCATGATTCCCCTCTCCTCCAAGTCCATGGACCTCAACGACAGGCTTTTCAACACCCTTCCTTGGCGACTTGGGGGAGAGGGACAGGGTGAGGGGGCACGTTGGCTGGTGGTTGTCCAACCCATCGCACACTCTAAATTAGCGTTGGTGAGCGCTGATGAGTGTTCTGTTCTATTCCTGCCGCGAATCCGCGACGGCGCAGAAGGCCCTAGGCCAGCCCATCTCCCCTCCCCGGCCGCATCGTGCGGCCGACCCTCCCCGCGGGTTCATGGAATCCTTTGCATGCCGCGGGGAGGGTCAAGGAAGAATGGAAAGTTCTCGTTTTTTAGCTGGAAGCGTAACGATCCGCTCGGCATGCGAGCGGCATTGTGCAGGCGGACCAGGGTGTCATTCGTCAGCAGTTGATCGTTCAAGCCCGATCCGGACTCGGTGTACGGCAGGGACATGTACGACATCGTCGTGGAAAGTCCCTGGTACGACTGACTGCCCGAGGCCGAGGCGCTCAGGAACACGTCGTAGAACTTGATCGTCGACGTGTAATCGGTTGGGCGGGGCTGGCCATCGATCCAATCCGGCTCGCCGTCGTTGTTGGCATCCACACGATTCGGGTTGGAGCCATCGTCCTCCGGGCCGTCGATGATGAATCCGTCGGCGTAAACCACCTGCGAAACGGTTTCATTCCAATCCGCGGTCAAGTCAGCGGAGAACGAGGTGGTGACCGTGACGTTGCGGTTTTCGAACCCGGCCGCAACCGAGTAGACAAACGAATGCGTGAACTCGACGAAGATGTAGCTGTCGTAATCTTGCAGGTCGATCGAAGCAGCAGTCGGCGGACTGGCGATGGCCGTTGTGATTTCCGCCTCCGTGGCGATCGCGATCAGTGCCTCGCTGTGGACATTCATCGCGGAGCCTGGTCAGATTGCGCTGGACGGTGAATCCCAACCGACGCCACGTATTCCGCCACGACGAAACCGGCTTCCGCATCAGAGGCTCGTTCAGGCTACATGTGTGATTCCGATCCGCAAACTCTCGATGGCCGTTCGGCGCGATTGCAGCGCCGTGAATCTGAAAGGCGTTTTTTATTGTCCGAGATTCGGCTGTCAATCATGGGGCGCGGAAATTTGATCGACTTTGTTCTTTCGAGCCCCGAAAGCAATCACGTTGCGTTTTAGAAAGGGCTGGCGGCCGTTAGACCCGTTTTTATCCACCGCACAAGCCGGATACAAGTCGATCAACACTGCACGAATTCGAATGCGGCGGAGAGACTATCGAGATAAACTCTGGTGCGCGTCGGCTCCTCGCAGATGCTCGGCCAGCAGTTGGTTTATCTGTTCCGCGTGGGTGATGGGGAGTCCATGGGATGCATCAGGCGCCTCGACAAACCGCGCCCCCTGAATCCCCGCAGCCAGTGCTCGGCCCGCCGATGGCGGCGCAATCGGATCGTGCGTCGCCGAGACGACGAGGGTGGGGATCCCTGCCAATTCACCGAGTCTCCGCGACAGGTCGCAGGCGCGCAGCGCTCTCAATTGCTGGGACACCACCGGCGGCTGATCGGCCAGGTCGTGTCCGAACAGCGCTGCCAGTTTCGATGCCATCTCGGGATCGCCAGGTGTTCCCGGCGGCAGGACCAACTGCATGAATCCTTTCCGCCGCATCGACCGCGTACCGACTCGGGCCCGCATCCCCAGCCACATCATCCGCGGCGTGAGAGGGGCCGCCCAGCGTCCGCCCGGAAACGTGCACAAGAGCGCCAGACTCCGCACCCGTGGGCGCACATCGAGCGCGACTTGCAACGCGATCAAACCACCCAGCGAATGCCCGACCAGATGGAAATCGCCACCGCCAGCGGCATCGACCACGGCGATCGCATCGCCCGCCAGCCGTTCGATGGTCAGCCCGCGGCCGCTCCAAGGGCTGGCGCCGATTCCGCGATTATCCAAGCTCACGCACGCGAACTCGCCGGCCAGCACTTCAATTTGCGGTTGCCATCCGCTCCCGGCCACGCCCACGCCTTGGATCCACAGAACCGTGGGGCCCGCCCCCCGTCGGTCAAACGCCAGTTGACAATCCTTGCGATCGACAAATCGTTGCATGGCGCACCAGTTCAATCGGCGTCAAACGTCTCGCGAATCGCGTCCCCCAGATCCAACAGCAGCCGATCGCCTTCCCCTTGGAACATCCCTTTCAGCCCGGCATGAAACAGGAGCGGTGCTTCGTCACGCACCAGGAAGTGGTTGAACTGCATGTCGAGCTGGGGCACGAACAGCGACAGCCGAAATACGTCAGGTGCGATTTCCTCAATTGCAGGCATGGCTTCCTCCTAGTCGATGACTGCCGATGTGCGTTCATCGGCGGTTGCGGGCGTTGGACGCAAATGTTCGAAGGCTCCCCTCGGATTCAATCGCTCACCACCTGGACCGGCTCCAGCAATTTCAGCAAGAAGGCTTCTGCCAGATTTGCGATCTCCGGGTCGCTGCTGGCTCGCGGACCGGCGACGTTCAACACGTGGATGTTGTGTTGCATCAACCAGGTTTGGACCGGCTCGACCGCAAAGGGGCGTGCCAAGTCGACCGCGTACCAGGGGCGCCGGTGTTTCTCAGCCATCCGCGCGGTCAGCCGGGAACCACCGGTTAACTCGCCGCGATAAAGTATCAGCGTCCCATCCGCATCCCGCACGTTGCATTCGGTACGCACCGCGTAGTCCGATTCTTCGGTCTCGCGCAACTGGTATTGCGCCGGTACGACGCCGTCCTCGGCCAGCCGCCCCCGGGGACACCATCCCCCGTGCTCCAGTCCGGCAAAGATCGCCGCATCCAACGCGGCGCGATCGACTCCGGTCTGACCGCCGGAGACGATTTTGCGCAGGGATAGGTTCATGAGGTGTTCACCTGCCCTCTTCGTCACTAAGTCGGTTGCCGCCTCGTAACCATCAGCCGCATGGCGCTAGCCTGCGGTTTCAGTCCGGACTGAATTTGAAGTAACCGCAGGCTAGCGCCCGGCGGCTGAGAGTTAACGGGTTGCGAGGCGGGCTTGGAGCGCCGCGTCGATCTCTTGCATGAACTGTTCGGTCGTTTGATACGGATGGTCGGGCCGGATCAATACCGCCAAGTCCTTGGTCATCTTACCCGACTCGACCACATCGACGCAGACTTGTTCCAGCGTCTGGGCGAACTGGGTGACTGCCGGCGTCTCGTCCATCCTGCCACGATACTGCAGGCCTCGCGTCCACGCGTAAATCGAGGCGATTGGATTGGTCGAAGTCGGCTTGCCTTGTTGATGCAAACGATAATGCCGCGTGACCGTGCCGTGTGCCGCCTCGGCCTCAATCGTCTTGCCGTCGGGCGACATCAACACGGAGGTCATTAAGCCGAGCGAACCGTACCCCTGGGCCACGGTGTCCGACTGTACGTCACCGTCGTAGTTCTTGCAGGCCCACAGGTAGCCTCCGCTCCATTTCAAGTTGCTGGCGACCATGTCGTCGATCAAACGATGCTCGTAGGTCAAGCCCAGCGGTTCGAACCGCGGTTTGAACTCGTCGTCAAACACCTCCTGAAAAATGTTCTTGAACCGGCCGTCGTACGCCTTGAGGATCGTGTTCTTCGTCGAAAGGTAAACCGGAAAATTGCGCCCCAACGCATAGTTAAAACAGGCACGGGCGAACCCGCGAATCGACGCATCCAAGTTGAACATCCCCAACGCGACCCCGGGGCCGTTGGTCTTGATGATCTCCCGCTCAATCGGCGTCCCCTCCTCGGCGGGAATCCAACTGATTTTCAAGGTCCCCGGCCCGGGGAATTGGAAGTCTTGAGCCCGGTACTGATCGCCAAAACCATGCCGCGCCACCACCACCGGCTGATCCCAATGCGGCACAATCCGCGGGACGTTCCGGCAGACAATCGGCTCGCGAAATATCGTGCCGTCCAAGATGTTGCGGATCGTCCCGTTGGGACTGCGCCACATCTGCTTCAAGTTGAATTCCTTGACCCGCGCCTCGTCCGGCGTGATCGTGGCACATTTGACCGCCACACCGTATTGCCGAGTCGCGTTCGCCGCATCGATCGTGACCTGATCGTTGGTCGCATCGCGGTTTTCCACCGACAAATCGAAGTACTTCAGGTCGATATCCAAGTACGGAAGTATCAAGCGATCCCGGATCCATTGCCAGATAATTCGCGTCATTTCGTCGCCGTCCATCTCGACGACCGGGTTTTTGACTTGGATCTTGCCCATCGAGTACCTTTCTGTGGATTGGGGAGAATTCTTGCTCGCCTGCCCGCAATTTTCCCAGCATTATGGGGGTAAGACCGCGCGATTGAACAGCCCGGGTCGAACGGTGGGGATCGCCTCGAGTTCAAGGGAGTCACGGCGTCAACGCTTGCCCTGGTTTTTGGTCCGCCGATACAATGCCCAACGCCACGTTCTTTGTTCAACGCCAAGCCGGAGACCACTTTCTTCGTTTAACGCCAAGCCGGAGACCAGTCTCTTCGTTTAACGCCAAGCCGGAGGCCAGTGTCTTCGTTTAACGCCAAGCCGGAGGCGCCGGCACGTTCGGACTAGCGTTTAGGGAAAGCCGGCTGACGATTAGGGAAAGCCGGCTGACGTTTAGGGAAAGCCGGCTGACGATTAGGGAAAGCCGGCTAGCGTTTAGGGAAAGCCGGCGCCTCCGGCTTGGCGTTAAACGAAGAAGGGATAGAAGGACGGCGAGGCCCGCTTGCAATGGTTCCGCCGCTGCGCAGGATCCGGAGAGAGTGGGCAGCGATCCAGTCTCACGACAATCTTTAGTTCCAAATTACACTCGAATGCCCAAAGACTTTCTCGCATCCGCCCAAGGTCGCTACGACGTCGTTGTGATCGGCAGCGGGTTGGGCGGATTGACCGCCGCCAATATCCTGGCCCGCGAGGGCCGCCGCGTCCTGCTGCTGGAACAGCATTACAAGTTGGGTGGGATGGCGACCTGGTTCAAACGTCCGGGGGGGCATATCTTCGATATTTCGCTGCACGGGTTCCCCCACGGGATGGTCAAAAGCTGCCGGCGGTATTGGACCCCCGAGATCGCCGATTCGATTGTCCAGCTCCGCAACGTCCGATTCGATAACCCGATGTTCTCGCTGACCACCAGCTTCGATCGGCAAGACTTCACCGGGCTGTTGACCGAACAGTTCGGCGTCGCCCCGGAGACGGTGAACGAGTTCTTCGATACCGCCCGGCGGATGAACTTTTACGACGATCAATCGCTGACGACCCGGGACTTGTTCCAGCGGTTTTTTCCGGGACGAGAAGATGTCGTGCGGCTGCTGATGGAGCCGATCACCTACGCCAACGGTTCGACTCTGGAAGATCCCGCCATCACCTACGGAATCGTCTTCTCGAATTTCATGAGCAAGGGCGTGTACACGTTCCAGGGCGGAACCGATCACCTGATCCACGCGATGGAAGCGGAATTGCGGAGGAACGGCGTCGATATCTGCATCCGTGCCGACGTGGAGAAAATCCAGCTCCACGGGGGGCGGGTCCGAGCCGTCCGCGTCAACGGCCGGGAGATCGAGACCGCCGCCGTCGTCTCCAACGCCAACCTGCGAGCGACGATTTTCCAGATGGTCGGCGCCGAGTGCTTCGATCGAGCGTTCGTCGACCAAGCCCAGGCCGTGCGGCTGAATAACAGCAGCACTCAAGTCTATATGGCGCTCCGCCCTGGCGACTCGATCCCCCACGAGACCGGCGACCTGCTGTTCTGCTCGACCGCGCCCCGGTTCCGCACCGAGCTGTTGCTGAGCAAGGAGGTCACCAGCCGAACTTTTTCATTTTATTACCCCGACATCCGTCCGGCCGGTAAGGACCGCCACTTGATCGTCTCCAGCACCAACGCTCGTTACGAAGATTGGAATGGCGCCGACCAGTCAGCCTATGAAGCCCAAAAGCAGGAGCTGATCGAGACGACGTTGGACGCCTTGGAGCAATACGTTCCGAATTGTCGCGAACGGATCGTGCACGTCGAAGCCGCCACCCCCAGAACGTTTGAACACTACACCAAGCATTTGACGGGAGCGAGCTTCGGCACCAAATTCGAAGGCCTGGCGGTCAGTCGGTCGCTGCCCGATCAGGTCGGCGGACTGTACCACGCGGGAAGTTGCGGGATCATCATGTCCGGTTGGCTCGGGACGATCAACTACGGGGTGATCGTCGCGAACGATGTCGACAATTATCTCAGTCAAGCTTCGCGCACCCCCGGAGGGGCGCAAAGCCCACAGACGGTCTGAAGCCAGGAGGATCGGCCGCAGGACGCGGCCGGGAAGGGGCCTGTGTGCACCTCCTGGCGACGGCAAGCAGCGCCCCCCTCTTCCGCCTGCATCCTGCGGGCGACTCTCCCCACAGGACCAGAGTGAGCAAATGTAAACCGGCAAATCTCGCACGCGGAACTTGCGCGACGCTCCGAGACCTGGAGTTTCACGAAACTAAGTCCCCTGCGAGCCTTCAGTTTTGCCATTGCCAAATCCGCGCCTGGCACTAAGAATAGACAGATAACGAATCTGAATTTGGAGTCCTCGCCATGAGCTTGCTGATCACTGAAAAAGCCGCCACCGAAGTCAAACGAACTATCACCGAGCAGAATTTCGAGGCAGCCTCGATGCTGCGTGTCGCCGTGGTCAGCGGCGGGTGCAGCGGTTTCAACTACAGCTTGACGTTCGACGATAGCTTCGATGAAGCCAATGACGCCAAATCGGAACAACACGGTGTCACGGTCGTGATCGACCGCAAGAGTGCTCTCCTGCTGGATGGCACCACTTTGGACTATTACGAAGGGTTGGACCAACGCGGCTTCCACTTCAGCAACCCCAACGCCAAGCGGACTTGCGGTTGCGGCAACTCGTTCCAAGTCTGACGTTCCATTCTGATGTCCGACCGACGATCACCGCGCGGTCAACTGAAAACACTCAGCTGCGTCCGCAAGGATGCAGCTTTTTTTTTATCGCTTCAACTGAGCGAGGCCGGCGGCGACTACCGCCTCTGTCGTAATCCCGAAATGTTGGAAGAGCACTTCGGCGGGAGCCGAGGCACCGAAGGAGTTCATTCCGACAAAAGCCCCGTCGACCCCCAGATAGCGATCCCAGCCTTGCCGAATTCCCGCCTCCACGGCGACTCGGGACATGACCCCGCCCGGCAAGACCGACTGGCGATATTTGGTGTCTTGCGCTTCGAACAGCTCCCAGCTGGGCATGCTCACGACGCGGACTCGAGCCGTCTTCGCCAGTTCGCGGGCTGCCTGCAAGCAGAGGTGAACTTCGCTTCCGGTGCCGATCAAAATAAGTTGGGGATCCGCCTGCGACTCCCAAAGAACGTACGCGCCTCGCGACGCCTGGTCCGCAGCGGCCAACTGCTTTCGGTCCAACACCGGGAGATTTTGCCGGGTCAACACCAGCGCGGTCGGTCGGCGTTGGCCTAACGCCACGCGGTATCCCACGGCGGTTTCATTCGCGTCGCAGGGGCGATACACCAGCAGTCCGGGGATCGCTCGACAAGCCGCCAGGTGCTCGACCGGCTGATGCGTCGGACCGTCCTCACCCAAGCCGATGGAATCGTGGGTCAGGATGTACACGACGGGCAATCGCATCAGAGCGGACAACCGCAGGGAAGGGCGGAGATAATCGGTGAACACGAAAAACGTCCCCGCGTACGGGCGGAGCCCGCTGAGGGCCATCCCATTGCTGATCGCCGCCATCGCATGCTCGCGTATTCCGTAATGCAAATTGCGGCCGGAGAATTTTCCACCGGAGACGTCGCTGGAGTCGCTGAGATGTGTGTTGTTCGAAGGCGCCAGATCGGCGGAGCCGCCCAGCAGCCACGGGATCCGCGGCGCGAGCGCGTTGAGGATTTTGCCCGAGGCGGCACGGGTCGCCAGGGGCTTTTCCGCGCTGAACTCCGGTAACGATTCTTCCCAACCGGTGGGCAAATTCCCCTGCCAGATCCATTCCAGCTCTTTCGCCTGATCGGGAAACCGGTATTGGTACTCCGCCAGTTGTTCGGACCAACGTTGATACGCTTCGGCCCCGCGCTGGCCGACCCCCTGCTGAAAATCCTCGCGGACTCCCGGGGGGATCAGGAATTTGGCATCGACCGGCCAGTCGAAGAATTGCTTGGCCAGACGAACTTCCTCCTCCCCCAAGGGCGCCCCATGGGCCGAATGGCTGTCCTGCTTGTTCGGCGCCCCGTAACCGATGACGCTGCGCACTACGATCAACGTCGGCCGGTCGGTTGTCTGTTCAAACAATTCCAAGGCTCGATCAATCGCCGTCAGATCGTTGGCGTCGTCGACTTCGATCACCCGCCAACCGAGAGCGGCAAATCGTCCGGCGACATTCTCCGAGATCGCCAAATCCGTGCGACCCTCGATCGTGATCCGATTGTCGTCGAAAATCCAACACAGGTTGTTCAGTTGCAAATGACCGGCCAACGAAGCCGCCTCGCAGCCGATCCCCTCCATCAAGTCGCCGTCGCTGCAGAGGGCGTAGACGTTGTATCCAAAGAGTTGCAGGTGGGGCCGATCGTACCGCGCCGCCAGCCACTTGGCCGCAATCGCCATCCCCACGCTATTGGCGATCCCCTGCCCCAGCGGACCGGTCGTGGTCTCGATCCCCGGCGCCTCTCCGTACTCCGGATGCCCGGCACAAGGACTGTGCAATTGGCGGAAGTTCTCAATGTTCTCCAGCGTGATCCCCAAATCACCCGTCGGTTCGCCGACCGAGTCGACTTGGCGGACCTCGGCCAAATGCAGCGTCGCGTACAAGAGCATCGAGGCGTGCCCGCAGGAGAGCACAAAACGATCGCGAGCCGCCCACGTCGGGTGCGCGGGATCGTACCGCAAGCGCCGGTTCCACAATTGGTACATCACCGGCGCCAACGCCATCGGCGTCCCCGGGTGCCCGCTGCCGGCCTTTTGCACAGCGTCCATCGCCAGCGTGCGAATGGTGTTGATCGATAAAGTCTCCAGGCCCGCCATCGTCGACGACATATTGCAGCATCCCTTGTCCAGGTTCCACGCTGGCGGACTCGCTCAATCGGCGCCGCCTGACAACCGCGGCCAGCCCGGATTCGCACCCAGCACAGTCATTTTCCGCACAGCTTAGCTGCAATTCCCGCGGCTGTCTCCCCCCAATCACCCCCTCCGTCATTCCCGCAATACCGTCATTCCTGCAATACCGTCATTCCCGCAATACCGTCATTCCTGCGGAGGCAGGAATCCACCCGCCATTAACTCCACCGTCATTCCTGCAATACCGTCATTCCTGCCCCACCGTCATTCCTGCGGAGGCAGGAATCCACCCGCAATTAACTCCACCGTCATTCCCGCCTTACCGTCATTCCTGCGGAGGCAGGAATCCACTCGCATTGGCGATTTGACCTGAGCGGGCTCCGGGGCCTCAGCTAGGACCGAAAGTTTGCACCACAGCTCTCCGACAAAGCTCTCAGCGCTCTACAGCAATCTGCTCGTACAAATCTTGCCAATTGGGGTTTTTCTCTTCGATCGGCCGGATTTTCCATTCCCTCTTCCAGGCCTTGATTCGATTCTCGCGAATAATCGCGTTTTCCATGTCTTCGTGGCATTCGAAGTACACCAAGCGGTGCACGCGGTACTTCTTCGTGAATCCCTCCGCAATGTCGTTCTTGTGTTCCCAGACGCGTTTTGACAAGTCGCTGGTGACCCCGACGTAAAGAGTGCCGTTGGGGCGGCTGGCCAATATGTAGACGGCAGGTTGCTTGTTCATAGACGTGGATTCCTGCCTGCGCAGGAATGACGGGACCGGGTAACGGGAATGGATTCCTGCCTGCGCAGGAATGACGGGAGGGCGTAACGGGAAGTGGATTCCTGCCTGCGCAGGAATGACGGTGAGGCAGGAATGACGGTGAGGCAGGAATGACGGTGGGGGGTAACGGGAAGTGGATTCCTGCCTGCGCAGGAATGACGGTGAGGCAGGAATGACGGGAGGGGGTAACGGGAAGTGGATTCCTGCCTGCGCAGGAATGACGGGAGGGGGTAACGGGAATGGATTCCTGCCTGCGCAGGAATGACGGTGAGGCAGGAATGACGGGAGCGGGTAACGGGAATGGATTCCTGCCTGCGCAGGAATGACGGTGGGGCAGGAATGACGGGTGTTGATACTTCGGAAAATTGCTTATCGCGACCCCGCCTTGGAAAGAGGCTCTGGAATCGTGGTCAGCGGTTCCGGTTGCAAATGCTCGATCAAATACTCCCAGATCAGTTGCCCGTAGGTACTGCCGATCCCGTGGTCGAAATTGGGATAGACCATCATGTCGAACCGTTTGTTGGCGTTGTGCAACGCTTCCGAAAGACGCCAGGTGTTGACCGGATGCACGTTGTCGTCGACCAGGCCGTGGACGATCAACAGCTTCCCCTTCAGGTTTTCCGCGTACTTGCAGCAATCGCCGTTGGCATAGCCTTCGCTATTTTCCTGCGGCGTCTGCATATACCGTTCGGTGTAGATCGTGTCGTAGTTCCGCCAGTCCGTGACGGGGGCTCCCGAAACAGCGACGTGGAAGAGATCGGGGTGCCGCAACACCGCGGAGGCCGCCATGAAGCCGCCATACGAGTGCCCATAGATTCCGACTCGACCGCCGTCGACGTAGTCACGCCGAGCTAGAAACTTCACGCCGTCGGCCTGATCTTGCAGATCGGCGGTTCCCAGGTTCTTGTACGTCGCCTCTTCGAAGGCCTTGCCGCGTCCGATCGTGCCCCGGTTCCCGATCTGTGCGATCAGGAACCCAAGTTCACATTGGCGACGATACGGCTGAAACCGATTGTTGACGCCGCGGGATTGTGGGCCGCCGTAGACATCGATCACCAGCGGATACTTTTTCTGCGGATCGAAATTCACCGGTTTAAACAGGATCCCATAGATTTCTGTTTTTCCGTCGTCCGCCGTGAAGTGGAATAGTTCGGCCGGCGAAAGTCCTGCGGCGATCGCCTGCTGCATGTCCCCTTGGTCCAGGATCTTCAACTCCTCCCCTGCGGCGTTGTGCAGCGCCGCCACCGGCGGGACATCGACGGCTTCGTAGCTGGCGACAAAGTGCTGGTGATTGGGCGCAATATAAAACTGCGTGTAGTTGAACGGTTTTGCCGTCAAGCGGCGGTGGTCGCTGCCATCCAAACGCACGCGGTGCAGTTGCTGATTGAGCGGGTTGTCGTCGCTGTAGGCGGTGTAGTAAAAGTACCCCGCCTCTTCATCGACCAGCACGATTTGCTCGCACGGATAACTCTCCGGCTGGGAGAGCGGATTCAAGAGCTGGCCATCCAGCGAACGCAATTCAAAGTGCTTGAAGCCGTTTTTCTCGGTTTCCCAAATGAACCGCTTTCCGTCGGCCAGAAACTGAATCGTCGGGTTGTTGTTTTGCCAGGTCTCCTGCACCTCCTGCACGATGGTGCGGACATTTCCCGTTTCCACGTCGACGGCCAACAGGTCCAGCACGTTTTGCCGACGATTCGTCCGGTGCACGATCAGCTCGTTGCCGCTCGGCGCGAACGAAATCTTGTACAAGTACTGCGTTTCGTCCCCAGGAATGTGCAACCGCTTCGATTCCTTGGTGGTCAAATCGTAAACCCACAACGAAACCTTTGGATTGGCGTCGCCCGCAATCGGGTAGCGGACCGCCAGGATATCGGTGTAGTTGTCGGTGTTGCCCGTGGTCAGAAAGTAATCGCGCATCCCCTCTTCGTTGACTTCGTAGAAGACCAACTTCTGACTGTCCGGCGACCACCACATGGCGCGGCTCTGGTACAGTTCCTCGCCATACACCCAGCAGCAGGTGCCGAAACGGTGCCGTTCGTGCCCGTCCCGCGTGACCTGGATTTCTGCTTCTTCGTTAAGATTTGCCTTTTTCCCCTCGTCGGTTTGCCGCAGCACGACGTTGAAATCCTGGTAGACCGCCTCCCACAACCCGTTGGGAGCTTTCTCGACGGTCCGCTGCTCGGCTCGGCCGACACTGGCGTCCCATTCCATCATCCCGGCTTGCCGTGTCCCCGTCCCCTGCCCGGCGCCGCGCTCCTCCGTCGGTTCCGTCTGGTAGCTGGCCAGCTCCATCCGCAGCCGCTTGCCGTCCCGTTCGAACAGCAGTGCTTTGCCGTCGCTCGACCATTCGATATCCTTGATGGTCGGTCGCACGATGAGTTTCTGGATCTCTTCGTTGACCTTTTGCATTCGTTGGTAGCTGGGCAGCTGGTCCAAGGTCTGTTGACCCACGCACACCGCACACAGCCACCCTACGAAACAGCACACGAGTATTTTGGTTTTCACAAGCCGAGTTCCTGACGAATTGCGGACAAAAGATTGCGACCACAGACCACTTCGAGCCTATCCCAATACCATTCGGCCCCCCCATCACCCTCTTTCCCGCAGCGGGGGAGAGCGTAATGGGATAGGCTCTAATGTTACCGACCGAACGCAATAATTGCGACCGCTGGAATCGCTGACACCTCGTTTAACCCTCACGTATCGTGGCACGAAATCGCACGCACCAGGGAGCGCCGCCGGACTCGGCGCCGCACACAAACCGCGTCGCTCGCGCTGGATCGCTGGGCGTGATTTTTCTCACGGTGTTCATCGACCTGCTGGGGTTCGGATTGGTCCTGCCGCTGCTGCCCGTCTACGGCGATCAATTCGCGATCGATCCGGGCGGCTGGCAGCTCGGTCTGCTGATGGCGTCGTTTTCGCTGATGCAGTTTGTCTTTGCGCCGGTGTGGGGGAACTTGTCGGATTGGTACGGGCGGCGTCCGATCCTGATGGTCGGGCTGGCCGGTTCGGTCCTGTTTTACACGCTGTTCGCGATCGCGACGCTACAGCAGAGCTTTACGCTGTTGCTGATAGCTCGGGTCGGCGCGGGGATCTCCGGGGCGACCATCCCGACGGCGCAGGCCTATATCGCGGATTGCACTCCGCCGGAGAAACGAACCCACGGCATGGCATTGATTGGGCTGGCGTTCGGAATGGGTTTTACGTTCGGTCCACTTTTGGGAATGCTGGCGGTGCCGAACCAGGGTGAACCACCCGGCGCGGGCCCCGGATTCCTGGCTGCGGGATTGTCGCTGGTCGCCCTCCTCTCGGCGATTTTTCTGTTGCCCGAGTCCCTCCAGGGGCGGCAACAAGGCAGACGCAGCATCATCCATTGGGAGGCATTGCGAACCGTTCGCCGATCGGCGCCGCTCGTCTGCCTGCTGGCAACTACGTTCGCTTTTGTTTTCTCGTTTTCTCAATTCGAAACGACCCTTTCGCTGTTGCTCAAAGGCGCGGCCGACGGTGGACCCGCTCCGTTCCAGCTGAACTGGCGGCAGTTGTGCGGAACGTACGCCCTGATTGGGTTCACGTTGGCGTTGGTGCAAGGTGGAATCGTCCGACCGATTTCCAAACGAATGCCCGAAATCCGCTTGGCGCTCGTCGGAACAGCTATCGAAGTGGTCGGGTTTGCGCTGGTCGCGATGGCGATTCAGCGCCAGTCGCTAGGATGGCTGTTCGCCGCACTGGTCGTGGTGGTGACGGGTTTTTCGTTCTTGCAACCATCGATCAACGCGCTGCTGTCGCGTTACGCCGACCCGGCCGAACAAGGCCTGGTGTTGGGCCTGGGACAAAGTGTGAACGCGCTGGGGAGAATCCTCGGGTCGGGTTTGTCGATTCCCCTGTTCAAGTGGGCACTCCTCTTGCCCTACGTCGTCTCGCTCGGTTTATTGCTGGTGGTGGCCGGATTGGTTTGGACCGCGACGCGGTTTCCGCTTCCCGCATCCGGCCGCACGAAATCTGCCAGCTCGATCGAAGGAAACGGATAGGTCGAATAATTCAAGTCTTGAGTTTTGAGTCTTACTGAGGATCACTTAGTTAATGGAAACTAACTGGAATCCGTTATAATACTGGGATGAGACCTCATGGAAGCCCCGAAATGCTTGAATTGCGTCGGAAGATCGCGGCCCGATTATTCGAGCGGGGAATGACATTGTCGGAAGTCGCCGCGGCCGTGGGTTCGAGCGTCTCGTCGGCGCATCGCTGGCGCGACGCGTGGAAGCATGGGAGTAAGCTGCGACGCAGGCCACACCCGGGCCCGAAGTCCCGGCTCTCCAGGGAGCAACAACGCAATTTGGTCGACGCGCTGAATAAGGGAACTCGTGCCTGGGGCTACGTGCCTTCGGGCTGGACCGGTCCCTTGGTGCGCGACTTGATCCGGCGCTTGTTCGCGATCGAGTATCACCCGCAGTACGTGCCTCGCTTGTTGCGACAACTCGGTTGGAGTCCGCAGCAGCCCGAGCGCCGCGCTCGCGAAAGAAGCGAACGCGAGATCGCCCGATGGAACCGCGCTGATTGGCCGCGGATAAAAAAAGAGTCGCGAACGTAAAGCTAGCGTGATTTTCATCGATGAAAGTGGCCATTTGCTCCAACCGTTGCGACGTCAAGTTTGGGCGCCGAAAGGCCAAACGCCACTGCAATACGCGTGGGATCGTCATGATCGCATCACGGCGATCGCCGCCCTTTCGCTCGCGCCATGGGCAGCGCGAGTCGGCTTGCATTATACCCTGCACGATCATAACGCCCGAACTGCCGACTTTGTTCAATTCATTCGCGAGGTTCACAATCATCTGCGACGACCGATCATATTGGTTTGCGATCGACTTCCGGCGCACCGCGCCGCCGTGCGCCGTCTGCACAACGAAGGAGCGACTTGGCTGGCCGTCGAATGGCTGCCCCCGTACGCGCCCGATCTCGATCCCGTCGAAGACGTATGGAACCAATCGAAGTACGCCGACATGGCCAACGTGGTTCCTGACGACATCGACGACCTGCGACAGCAATTGCATAATGTTCTGGAAACGTACCGACATGAACCCAACCGGCTTCACTCGTTCTTCAAAGCTGCACGACTTTCAATATAAATATTTTCCATTAACTAAGTGATCCTCAATAA
>JBGSLW010000123.1:0-29257 GCA_041740495.1 Pirellulaceae bacterium | reverse complement strand
CTGGCTGCACGTGGACGGCGCCATCGGCCTGTGGGCAGCGGCGTGCCGGCCCTCGCGGTTGCCGGGGCTGGACCGAGCGGATTCGTGGTCCACCGACGCCCACAAATTGCTCAACGTGCCGTACGACTGCGGAATCGTAATCTGCCGGCATCCGGCGGCACACCGCGCTGCGATGACCGTCTCGGCATCGTACCTGGTGCAGTCGCCGCCGGGCTCCGACCGAGATCCGATGGACTGGAACCCGGAATTCTCGCGACGAGCTCGAGCGGTCCCAGTTTACGCGGCACTCAAGTCGCTCGGGCGTGTGGGAGTGGCCGAGTTCGTCGAGCGTTGCTGTGCGCATGCGCGTCACTTCGCCAAGCGACTTGCGGCCGAACCGGGCGTTCGCGTGCTCAACGACGTGGTCCTGAATCAGGTGCTGGTGCGGTTCACCGCAGTTGGGGGAGACGAAGCCGCGCACGATGTCCACACTCGGGCGGTGATCTCCCGCGTGCAGCAGGAAGGGACTTGCTGGCTGGGCGGGTCGACGTGGCGCGGCCAAGCCGTCATGCGGATCTCCGTCTGCAACGCGGCCACGACGACAGAGGACGTGGAACGGTCGATCGAGTCCATCGTGCGCGCCGCACAAGATCGAGCATGATACTGGCTTGCCCAGACAACACGTGGGACGAGCGAACCGCGGACTCTTCGCGATCGTGTCCTGGCCCACCGATAGAGACCATCCGCCCAGACAACTTGGGCCGTTGATCGACGTGGTCTGATTCGCATCAGCGGAGGCCGTCGAGCGGCACTTGTTTGTTGAGATTGGTGTAGGCGCCTCCCTTGGCGATACCGTCGATGATAAAGTCGATGTCCTCTTGGGGGACTTTGGTGGGCCAGTTTTTTCCCCACTCGTCGACGACAACCATCGCCGCGCTGAGTTCGTCGCTGGTGGTGCTCAAATCGGTGAGTTTCACACGCTTCCGCGTGAGAAAAATGGCCTGGGCCAGATACCCGGCCGCCTCGAACTCCGCATTCGCGATCTTGAATTTGTGGATGTCTTGAACGGCGTGCGTCGCTTCGTGGATGATGAAGCTCTGTCGTTCAATCGTGTTCGTATCTTTGGAACGCAGTCCGAGCGTATCTTCGATGGCGTTGTACGTATCGAAGTTTCCGGATTGAATGAACACGACGATTTTCTGTTGGAGGATCGCGTCGGCAACTTTCTTGTAGCCGCTCGCGTTGATCGATTGGCTGCCCATGCGAAAGTTGATGAATCCAGTCAACGATGGATTGGCAAGCACGCGACTGACCTGACGGCTCCACTCGAAGTACTTTTCGATATTGCCGAATCCGGACTGTTTGGCCACATGTGCAAAGTCGACGGACATAACCGTTCCTTTTAGCTGAGACCCTCCTCGGGAAAACAGCGTGCTGAGAGAGGGATTCGTTACCGCTCATCCTAATGCGCAAAACAGTGAGCCACAGGTCCAATTGGCCGAAAAAAACGGAGAGAATTCTGAACCAGGAACCAGGGAATCAGGAGCCAGGGGGCCGAACCCTGTTTTCAGTCGTGGAGCATTTGCCTTTGGCCCGAATTTCGAATTCGGTTCCATTTACCCGTAAACAGGGTCCGACCCCATGCTCCCCCATGCTCCATGCTTCACTTCGATAAGGGGGGCTAATTTGGGCGGACGTTGAAAAAAATGGGGCATCGCGTCTAATTGGGGTATCGTCTGTTGAAGACTTTGGCGGGTACTAGGCAGGCTCTGGGACGTAGTTCCGGCGTTCGCGTTTCTGCCACAAGGCCCCAGGGTATCGGAACCGTGCAGGCCAGATTCGGCCGACCGTCGATGTTTTGAACAGACGTTGGCATCGATCATTTGCCAGGAATGAGGGATGGGATGGGAGCTCGAGCATTAACGGCAACCGCCGTTCTGAGTTGGCTGGGTCTGGGCCTGCTGTGGATTGTGCCGGTCACGGCCCAGCACCGTTTGATGTTGCAGGGCAATAACCGCCTGGCGCTACTCGACCGGGACCAAAACGTCGAGTGGGAAATGCCGTGGGGGCCGATCCACGACATCCACGTCTTGCCGAACGGCAACGTCATGGTTCAACAAGGAACCACCAAGGTCGTCGAGATCGAGACCGCATCCAACAAGGTAACGTGGAGCTACGACAGCGCGACCCAAAATGGAAATGAGGGGAAGCCGGTCGAAGTCCACGCGTTTCAGCCGCTGGCGGGGGGTGGGGTCATGATTGCCGAATCGGGTCCCGGGCGGATTATCGAAGTGGATCGCAACGGCACGTTGCTCAAGGAATTCAAGCTGAAGCTCAACCACCCGCATGTCCACATGGATACTCGGCTGGCGCGGAAACTACCCAACGGAAACTACCTGGTGTGCCACGAAGGAGATGGGTTTGTTCGAGAATACGAAGGCCAGGGCCAGGTCGCCTGGGAATTCGAGGTCCCCCTGTTTGGGCAGGAACCGAAAGATGGCCACGGGCCTGAGTCCTTTGGCAACAAAACGTTTGCCGCGGTCCGCCTCACCTCGGGGAATACGTTGATTGCAACCGGCAATGGTCACAGCGTTCTGGAGGTGACCCCGGCAAAAGAGGTCGTCTGGCAACTTGCGCAAAACGACTTGCCGGACATTACGCTGGCGTGGGTGACGACTTTGGAAGTCCTGCCGAACGGACACTACGTGATTGGGAACTGTCACGCCGGTCCGTCCAATCCGATCCTGATCGAAATCGAGCCAACGAGCAAACGCGTTGTGTGGGCGTTGCATGCGCACGAGTTGTTTGGCAACAACGTCTCGAATTCGCAACTGCTCGACATCCCGGGGGACGTGTTGCGCTAAAAACCGACGGTGCATCGCCAGACTTCGAGCGTCGGCCGGGGGAGCAGGGGTCAGACCATGCGCATCATCCTCATCGAGCTGTTTGGGGCGTAAGAGACTCCGAGCCACCTGAATCCCGCGGCAACATGTGGAGGCTTGGGTGGGTTACAATTGCGCTGTCTCAATCCTTCATTCCATCGAACCACGTCTTTTGTTTGCGCACGCAAAACCGGATCCCTGAACTCGATGACCAGCAAAATGAAAGGGAATTGCCGTGTCGTTTGCACAGATCCAACGAGTAAGCAGGCAGGCTGTTGTTGTTGTAACGCTTCTGATTTGCTGGAAAACTGCAATCAGCCAGAATTCGACACACCAACGATTTGCCTGGCCTCATTTTCTCGGCAACGGATCCGATTTGAAAATCAAAGCTCCAAACGAGAAATTCTTGCGCGGCGTTCCCGCGGTCGAAATGCGATGGCGGAGGCCGTTGGGGCCGGGATACTCACAGCCAGTCGTTTCGGATGGTATCGCGTATGTGGCGCATTCGGATGGCGTCAGCGATCGATTGACGGCGATATCGTTGGACACCGGAACGACTCGATGGACCTACAAAATCGGCCCGACATGGCGCGGTATTGATGGTTCCGACGATGGACCGATCAGTACACCGGCGATCGACTCCGATGTGATTATTGGACTTGGGCCACGAGGGCAATTGTTTGCCCTGGATCCGACGACTGGCGAGCAACGATGGCGGGTTGAACTTCCCGCAGAATATGGAGCCAGGATACCAACCTACGGAGTTGCCAGCTCACCGCTGTTGGTCGACCAAAAGGTCATTGTGCAGATCGGAGCTGGGATGGGAAAATTCGTTGCTGCATTGGATGTGCTCACCGGCGAAATGGTTTGGAGTGCCGGCGATGACACGGTGGGGTACCAGTCCCCGCTTGTGGCACAAATTTCGGGCGAGCGTCAGTTGATTGCCGTGGGTGGTACCGAGATCTACGGGATTGATTTGGCGGATGGTCGTGTGCTTTGGACGACGAAATATCTTGAGAGTGCACAGACGCACTCGAATCCTCTGGTCGTCGTGGCTCCGGATCAATTCGTGGTCACTGGGCAACTGGAATCGTTCGCCTTTGGCATCAAACGATCCGGAGATTCGTTTGTCGCAAACGAGTTGTGGCGCACCCGTGAGCTCAAGGGGAGCTACTCGGTACCCATCGCTATGCACGATTGGCTATTCGGTTGGAACGGCGATTTCTTCGCCTTGGTCGATTCGACGACCGGAGCCCGGATTTGGAAGACACGCGGGGTCGGACCCGGCTCCTTACTCGCGCTCGGGAATTGGCTAGTCATCTGGACGGTTGACGGGCGACTCTTGTTCGTCGAGCCCGACTCGGTGGAATTTCGGCGAATCAGCGAATCCCCGTTGGCCAAAAAAGGAACCCTGGTTAATCCGGTCTGGACAGGCGACGGACTCCTGTTGCGGGCTCATGACGAATTGATGTCGATTGCTGTGACGGTGGCAGAACCACGATCCGTCGCGCCGGATCCCGAGACGACCGATGCGTCCAGCTATGGAGCGGGACTCGCGACATTGAAGGCAAATATTGATGCCGAGCAGGATCTCGCACAGCGCGACAAATTGATTGAGCGTTTCCTCGAGGACAACGAAGTTCCCTTGATCGAAACGGATGGTAAAGTGACTTTTCTATATTACGGTCAAGCCGAGGATGTGGGGTGGATACCAGGCGGCGTACCCGTAGAGACAGCTTTGCCTATGGTCCGATTCGAGGGAACCGACCTTTGGATGCGAACGGAAAAGTTGAATCGAAGAGGTGCCTACGTCTATCGTTTTGTGATCGACGGTGAGCGGCCGGAAGTCGATCCCTACAATGAACTTCGCGCCAGAACCATCATGCCAAGCTCGCTGCTACTGATGGACGGGTATCAACCTGCAAAGGCGTTGGTTCCGGATGCAGTCAAGCCGACCGCTCAGGGGCAAGTCACAGAGCACGTGTTTTCGAGCGCTCTGATGGAAAATGAGCGAACCGTGGCCGTGTACACACCTGCGGGCTACGACCAGGAAAAGAGCTACCCTCTGGTGCTTGTGACGAGTGGCATGGACCGCTTTTTTGGTCGCATGACGGAGATTCTGGATGCCACAATGGGGCGTACCGTTGAACCTGCGGTCGTTGTCTTTGTCGACACTGCAGAACCGGCGGACAGAAATATCTTTTATGAAAGCCTCGGCGGACGCGGAAAACTTTTTTCGAGGATGATTGTCGAAGAACTATTGCCGTGGATCGAGGAGAACTACAACGTTAGTGATCAACGCGAGCGCCGTTTCATGATGGCAACCTTGCTTCATGCCAGTCGTGCTCTCGATACGGCGTTGCGCAGTCCGCAATCGTTCGCTGCCGTTGCAGCCCAATCTCCTGTAATGAACGCGGCATTCGAACGGGAATTGGCCAGACGGCTCGAAACAACTCAGTCTCCACCCCGAATTTACATCGACTGGTGTGAACGGGACTCCGTTGCGATGGCCGAGGCGACCGTGGTCACGCCCGCGATTCAACGCCTGCTTCCGAAGCTGCGATCGGCGGGTGTTACTGTCACGACCAACGAGCTGCCTGGTGGTTACGGATGGGAAATGTTCTCAACTCAGACCGAAGCAATCTTGTCCGGCTTTTTGCCTTTCACACCCACATCCAATTGATGCCAAGGTGCTCGAATTGGGAGCCCGCCAACTCGTTGTCCGCAACTCGGCTCGAACGAATTCAGGCTCGGCGGTCCCCACCGGCGAGGCTTTCTCATTTCTACGCGCCAAACGCCCTGTTTTTAGCGCCTCACAAAAAAATGGGGGGAAACAGCGGCCAATCTCTGTTTTCAGTCCTTGAGAAGTTGTCTCGGAATCCGCGTTCAAATCGATAGTCCAGTAAACAGGGTCTGACCCCAAGTAAACAGGGTCTGACCCCATGCTCCCGGGTCTGACCCCATGCTCATGCTCGGCGGTTGTGACTGCACCGAGCCAGCAAATCCGACGCTCGATTTGCGAAATTCCTCAGAGCTGCCTGGGGCCGACCGTTGCATTTTTTTCACACGCGATTCACGATCAATACGGAGAGGGTGGCCAAGTGAGTCCTGTCGAGAGTTGTTCATGAGCATTCGAATGGTCGCGGCGGTGTGTTGTGTCCTGTTGCCGTCTGTCGCCTGGTGCCAGGGACCTTCCGGTTCGGGGATCCGCCTGCGCGAGGTCCGCACGTATTCCGGCGAGGGGAACAGTTCTTACGGTTGGGGTTCGGTCGGTCGACCCTTGCTGCGAAACTCGTACGCCGACTATCCCGACGGAATCGGCGAAGTCTTCCGGGACGGCGCCAATCCGCGGGCGGTCAGCAATCGGGTTGTGGACCAGCTGGGCCAGTCGATCCCCAACCGGCGCGGGATGAGCGATTTCGTGTGGGCCTGGGGACAGTTCCTGGACCACGATCTGGATTTGACGGACTCGCAGCCCGCCAACGGCGCCTGTGACATTCCGGTATTGGATCCAGCGGACCTGCTGTATCCGACGATCTTCATGAACAGGTCGAATTTCGTCGTCGCGGATGGGGTGCGGGCCCAGATCAACGAAATCACTGCGTTCATCGACGGTTCCCAAGTCTACGGTTCGGATGCGAGCCGAGCTCGCGCGTTGCGCACCTTGCAGGGCGGCAGGTTAAAAACGAGTCCGGGCAATCTCTTGCCGTTCAACGTCGATGGACTGCCGAACTTGGGAACGGGGCCGGAGTTTTTCGTGGCGGGGGATATTCGCAGCAACGAGAACGTCGTGCTGACCAGTTTGCACACGCTGTTTGTCCGCGAGCACAACCGGTTGGCCGCGAGAATTCGGGCGAGGGTTCCCGGCGCCAGCGACGAGACGGTGTTTCAGTTGGCTCGCAAAATCGTCGGCGCCGAGTTACAGATCATCACTTACGAAGAATTCCTGCCGGCGTTGTTGGGACCGTTCGCCCCGTCGACGAACAGTTGGTATCGTCGCCAGGTCGACCCGTCCATCGCCACCGAATTCTCGGCGGCGCTATTCCGCGTCGGGCACACGCTGCTGTCGCCCAACCTGGTGCTCGGCGAGTCAGGGCAAACGCTGCCGCTGCGAGACGCCTTTTCCGATCCCGCGTTGATTGTCAACGATCCGCACACGATCGATCGGCTATTGCTGGGACTCTCGCGACAGCGAGCCCAAGAGATCGATTCGTTTGTGATCGACGACGTTCGGAATTTTCTGTTTCTCCCGCCGCCGTTCGCGATCGGTTTGGACCTGCCGGCGATCAATATGCAACGTGCCCGCGACCATGGGGTACCTCCCTACAACGCGGTGCGGCGGGCCTATGGGTTGCCGCGCGCCAGAAACTTTCGTCAGATCACTCGGAATCCGGCGGTCCAGCAGTCACTCTTGGAGGCGTATGGCTCGGTCGATGACGTCGACCTGTGGGTGGGGGCGATCAGCGAGGATCATATCCCCTTGGGCAATGTCGGGCCGCTGATCGGAATGGCGTTGCTCGACCAGTTCATTCGCTTGCGAGACGGAGACCGTTTTTTCTATTCACGCGATCCGGATATTCGGCTGGCTTTGGTCCGACAAGTGATCGACCTGGACCGAGTAACGCTCGGAAAAATCATTCGCTGGAATACGAACGCGACGACGCCCAACCACGTCTTCTTCGTGCAGGATTGACGCCGGCACGGAAGCTCATCCGCCCGCCGGCCGTGGCTATCGGATTGCCATTGACCGCTGCGACCGACAATTCTAGGATCCCGCGCTGGAAGGCCCAGCCGAGGTTTCTTGACACTCAGCGGAAGGATCGACGTCATGCGCAGAATTCGAAAAGGTTGGGGTGGCTGTTTGGCCGTGACCCTCGGGTTTTGCGCAGTGCAGGTTGCCGCCTGGGGCCAGCAACCCCCTTCCGAAGCGTGCGACTCCTCCAGTGCGATTCCGGTGGAAGTCCGTATATTCTTGTGGTCTCCTCCAGAACAACCCGATCTCATGCCGGCGGCCTTGGCGAAGTTGGTAAGCCAACTCGATCCAAGCCAAGTCCAAGTTCTAGGCGGCGAAGATGTCAAATCAAGCGCCGACGCCGGCCCGACCGGCGCAACGACGGACGCCACGGTGTGCCTGCGAGTTCCAGAGGACCACTTCGCGGAATTGGTGCGGGGCATCACCGAACAACCGCCCACGTCGAACAGCATCCTGATGGCGCCGACCTTGCTGTTGAATTCGGGCGCCGAGGGGACGATTACCGACGGAGCAACTCGCCCTTTCATCACCAGTTTTCGACGAGTCGTTGGGGACTTCTCCATTGCGTATCAACCGGTGGTAAAGACTTTTTTCGAAGGCACGCGCATCACGATTGGCGTGACACAACTGGCGGACGAAACCTGGAAAGTCAGTGCGAAGTACGAAGTCTCGCGCATCCACCGCGTGGATACCCTCGATCTTTCAGGAAAAACGGCGGCTCGATCCGCAAAGGTGGATATGGAAAAATACACATCCGTTCCGGCGCAGGACCAAGACGAATCTCAACCGGGCGAGGTGTCGATTCAAGTGCCGCAAATCCACACGCGTTCTCGAGATGTTGTTTCGTCGCTCGAAGCCGATGAAACCCTCTTGGTCGCCATCGGCGAATGGCAACTTCCGCGTCGCATCGAAAAAGGCCTCCCCATTCCAGGGGGCGACCGCTTGTTCAAACGCGTGGTCGTCCAGGATGAAACGGTTTGGCTGGCGATGGCGATCACTCCGCGTCCGCGCACGAATCCGCTGCCCGCCAACGGACCGTAAAAAGGTGTCAGGAACCTTTTTTCGCGGGAACCGTATATTCTATTTCTTTTTCGGGCCGCTTTGGGGGCGGGTGGTGCGTTTCAGCCCCAGGCGTTTGACCACTTGGTTGGACCATCGGTCGTCGCCGAACGGACTGCCCCGAGCTCCGCTGCGCCGTGGCACCGGGCGATCCGTATCAGTCGCAGTCGAGTTGATGAATTCCAGCCCGCCGGACCCATGTCGTACCGGCTAGAGCGCCATCAACGGGTGCCCGTGATTGGGCATCAGGCACTTGGCCAAGAGGTCGGTTGCCTATCTCTCGACGAATTCCTCGAGAGTCGTTTCGAACGCGGCGAAATACGAGTCTCCCTGGAAAATAGTCATCCTCATATTACTACGATGGAGCACATGGTTAATCCGCCAACCGTCCGTCGCTCGTCTCGGTCGTCCCAATCCCAGAAACGGAATCGACCGCCTTTCGGGGCTGTTAAAAAGGTTCCTGACACCTTTTCGACGGCACTTTCCAACGCGTCGAGATCGGAGTAAGTTGGAGGGCAAATATCAAGTCATTCGCAAACGAGTTGGAGCGACAGAAACATGGCGACGGAAATGAAGAGCCCGGTGAGGAAGGGTGCCGATCGACACACGTTGGCGGGAGCCTTTTCCAACCGCGATTGGTGGCCGAACCAGCTGAACGTGCAGATGCTGCATCAGAACTCTCCGCTCTGCAATCCGCTGGGAGAATCGTTTGACTACGCGCGGGAATTTCAGCGGCTCGATTTGAAATCGCTCAAACAAGAGCTCGCTGCACTGATGACCCATTCGCAGGACTGGTGGCCGGCGGATTTCGGGCACTACGGCCCTCTGATGATTCGAATGGCCTGGCATAGTGCGGGGACCTATCGCGTGGCCGATGGTCGCGGGGGCGCCAGCTCGGGTACGCAGCGCTTCGCCCCGCTCAACAGCTGGCCCGACAACGCGAATCTCGACAAGGCTCGCCGATTATTGTGGCCGATCAAGCAGAAATACGGCCAAAAGATCTCCTGGGCCGATCTGATGGTCTTGGCCGGCAACGTCGCTTTGGAGTCGATGGGCTTGAAGACCTTTGGATTTGGCGGGGGCCGGGAGGACGTTTGGGAGCCGGAAAGCGACATCTACTGGGGGCCGGAGAGCGAGTGGTTGGGGGATCAACGGTACACCGGCGACCGCCAACTGCAGAACCCGCTCGGCGCCGTTCAGATGGGCTTGATTTATGTCAACCCGGAAGGGCCGAACGGCAAACCCGATCCGTTGGCCGCAGCCCGCGACATCCGCGAGACCTTCAGCCGGATGGCGATGAACGATTACGAGACGGTGGCGTTGATCGCCGGCGGACACACGTTTGGCAAGACACACGGCGCGGCGGATGCCAGCAAATACGTCGGTCCGGAGCCCGAAGGCGCCAGCCTGGAAGAGCAAGGGCTCGGTTGGAAGAACTCATTCGGAACTGGCAAGGGGGCCGACACAATTTCCAGTGGCTTGGAGGGGGCTTGGACTAACCATCCGACGCGCTGGGACAACGGGTTTTTCGACAACTTGTTCGGTTACGAATGGGAATGCGTAAAAGGGCCTGGGGGATGTTGGCAGTGGACCCCCAAAGATCCCGCAGCGCACACGACGGCGCCCGACGCGCACGATCCGACCAAGCGCCACGCGCCGATGATGCTGACGACCGACATGGCGCTCAAAATCGACCCGATCTATGCGCCGATTTCGAAACATTTTCACGAGCATCCGGCCGAGCTCTCCGAGGCGTTTGCCAAGGCCTGGTACAAACTGACGCATCGCGACATGGGACCGATCGTGCGGCTGTTGGGTCCGGAGGTTCCGCCCGCCCAATTGTGGCAGGACCCGGTCCCGGCAGTCGATCATCCCTTGGTTGGCGAATCGGAAATCTCCGAGCTGAAGAGCAAGATCCTGGCCTCGGGACTTTCGATTTCGCAGTTGGTGACAACCGCTTGGGCGTCCGCCTCCACGTTCCGCGGGACGGACAAGCGGGGCGGCGCCAACGGAGCGCGGATTCGACTGGCCCCGCAAAAGGACTGGGAAGTCAATCAACCGGCCGAACTATCGCGAGTTCTGCGGACGCTCGAGGCGATCCAGCGCGACTTCAACCGTGCGCTGGGAGGCGGAAAAAAGGTCTCCCTGGCCGACGTCATCGTTTTGGGGGGATGCGCCGCGATCGAGGCCGCCGCAAGCAAAGGGGGACACGGCGTGCAAGTCCTTTTTCATCCCGGACGGACCGACGCGGCTCAGGAAATGACCGACGTCGATTCGTTCGCAGTGCTCGAGCCGACGGCCGATGGATTCCGCAACTACTGCCGCCCCGGCCAAAGGTATTCACCGGAGGAGTTGCTGATCGATCGAGCTCAATTGCTGACGTTGACCGCTCCCGAAATGACGGTGTTGGTCGGTGGTCTGCGCGTTTTGGGCGCCAACTTCGGGCAGACGCCCTGGGGTGTCTTCACGCACCAGCCGGGCAGTTTGACGAACGATTTCTTCGTCAACCTGTTGGACATGCACACCGAATGGCACATGTCTGCTCAAGACGAAGGGGTTTACGAAGGGCGAGACCGCAGTTCCGGCAAGGTCCGTTGGACGGCCAGCCGTGTGGATCTTGTTTTCGGTGCCAACAGCCAGTTGCGCGCGATCGCAGAAGTCTATGCCAGCGCCGACGCTCAGGCGAAATTCGTTCACGACTTTGCCGCGGCCTGGTCGAAGGTGATGGACCTGGATCGATTTGAGCTCAATCGGGCTTGAATTTGTTTTCCGCGACGGCGCGCAAGAACTGGATCAGTCCACTGAAATCGACTTGGTGGGTGGCGCCCGGTCCGCCGTGCAACAGCAGTACTTTGATTTGCGGGTTGTTGCCGGTTCGCTTGGTCCACACGCGGAACGTACCGTGGGGAGTCTCGATCGGAATCATGCGGACTCCGCCGGAAACGACGTCGCTGCGTCCGCGCTGGTCGAAATACGTCTGGAGGTCTTGGGAAATGGCGAGCCCGATCGCGCAAACCCAGACCAGGAGACTCGCGCCGCCGACCGCCCAAAGTCGCCTCCATCGGATCATCACTCATCTCCTTCCAAAGTGTTCGAATGGATGCCGACTGCGCCAAGTCGACTTGCGACATGGGTTCAACCGCAGCGCGCCGATTGCCCGTGGCACGCCGACGATACCGCGTCAAAACGTTGTGTCAAGGACGACCAAACGATCATCGTCCAGGACATAAACGAACTCTCGATCGGCCGCCAGCGAAGCGAACCCAGGTTGCGCTTCTGCCGCGTGGATTCTAGTTCCCCATCCGCCACCTATTTGCTGCAATTTCACCGATTCGTGGTTGTCTTGAGGGGGAACCGCATCCGTGGAGGGGAGCGACCATTTCCATTCGATTCCGTAGTCCCCAGGGCCGGGTAATGCCGAGCGAATTTGACCGTACTCTGCCGGCAGAATGGCCGAAGGAAATTGACTTGGAGAGTTCGCGGTAAACGACGCATCCGCACCAGACCTCGGAAGACCATCGTCATTCAAGATCGTGCCCAGTCCGTCGCTATCGCCGACCACTGCCCCGACTGCATTCTTGAGACGGACAAGGAATGTTTCGTCTGCTTCGATCAGTTTCTCCCCGCGGACGCGAACCGCAATGGTGCGGCTGGTCGTTCCTGGGTCGAAGGTCAACGTGCCGTTGGTGATCTCATAGTCCCGGGTTCGGGCTTGGGCCGTCCCATCCGCGGTGCCGTACTGAACCGTGACGGTCTGGGCGGCGGGAGATGGCAGCGACACGGTAAACACAAAGGAAGTCCAGCCGAACTGTCCCTCGATTTGAGCCACGTCGTTGATGCTCAATGCCAAGTCGTCATTGAGGATCGTACCCACGGCGGTGGAATCCGCGAACACAGCTCCTCCGGTCGCGTTGGACAAGTTGACATGGAACGTTTCGTTCGGTTCAGGGGTCGTATCGCCCTGTACGTTGATCGGCAGGTTCTTCGAGGTCTCGCCGGGCGCGAAAGTCAACGTTCCCGTCGCAGCTTGATAATCGCCGGGCGCGAGGGCCGTTCCATCGGCAGTGGCATACCGCACGGTAATGATTCGATCGCTGGGGCCGGACAACGAAACGGCAAATTGCATGGCCGTTGTCCCAGAGTTCCCCTCGGCCACTTGGACATCGTCAATGCGAACCATGCTCAGGTCGTCATCGGCGATTTCGATATCCGCGCTCGGGTAATTGCCCAGTACGACGCCGACGGTCGCATTGCTGAACAAAACTTCGATCACTTCATCGAGTTCATCCACCAGATCGCCGATCACTTGCACTTGGACATCTTGCGTGAGAATCCCGGGCAAAAAGGTCAGTGTGCCTTGGGTTGCCAGGAAATCGACTCCGGCAGTCGCCGTTTCGCCCACGGTCTGATAGTCGATTGTGAGATCGTAATCGGCCACCGTCGACAGGTCGACGCGAACCGTGGCTGTTTGAGTCCCCGAATCACCTTCCACGATCGACGTGCCGGTGATCGTCACGTACACAAGATCGTCGTCCAGGATCGTGATGATCCCCAAATCGTCGCCGAACTCCGCCTGAGTCGGGTTCGAGAGCAGAACGCGAATCGTCTCGTTCGGTTCAGCGCGGGTGTCGCCCACGATCGACACCTCGAAGGCCGCGATGGTCTGGCCGGGTAGAAACGTCAACGTGCCAAATGTGTCGATGTAATCTTTGTCGGCGGACGTCGACGAGGCGGTTCCGTTCGAGGTTTCAAAATCCACGGTAATGGTTTGTTCGCTGGGCGCACTCAGGTAGACAAAGACGTTGACCGTACCCGTGTTGTAGTCGAGCTCCGGGACCGAAAAATCGTTGAGGGTGATCAGCGGTGCGGCGTCATCGTTGAGGATCGTGCCGAGTCCCTGCGCATCCAGCAACGTTGCACCAGAGGCCTGGGATAGATCGACGAAAAACGTCTCGTCCGCCTCGTTCAAACCGTCCCCCTGGACCTCAACCGTAATGTTCTGAGTCGTTTGCCCCGGCTGGAAGACCACGGTTCCGGAACCTGCCGTGTAATCGATTCCCGCGGTCGCAGTCCCATCGACGGTGGCGTAATTCACGCTCACCACCTGCGATTGGGGGGCGTTGAGCGATAGCGTAAACACGAACGAAGTCGCGCCGGAATTTCCTTCTTCCAAGGCAACGTCTCCGATTGTAACGCTGGCGTTGTCGTCGTTGACGATCGTTCCGACGCCCTGTCCATCGCCCAGCGTGACGTTGATCGGGTTGAGCAAGTTGACGAAAAATGTCTCGCTCGGTTCGTTCGCCGTATCCCCTTGTACCTGGATAGTAACTATTTGTTGCGTGGCGCCGGGCGCAAAGGTGATTTGCCCAGTGGCGCTGGAATAGTCCCCGCCGGACGCCGACGCGGTATTGTCCGCCGTAGCAAAGTCGACGGTGATCTGGCGACCGCTGGGGGCCGATACGGAAACGACGAATTCGAACGCGGTTGCACCTTGGGCGCCTTCGTTGAGTGTCACGTCTCCGATCGAAACGGTCGGCGTCGGGTCGTTGTCGTTGATCGTGACCAATCCCTCACCGTCCACGATGAATCCATTCACCGGGTTCGACAGTTCGACCGCGAATTGCTCGGCCGCTTCGTCCCAAGAGTCATTGGTCGTAGGCAACGAGATGAACAGAACATTCAAGCCCAACTCGAAATTCAGCTGCCCACTTTGAGCCGTGTAGTCCAGGCCTGCGACCGCCGTGCGATTGGACGTGACGTAGTTCACCGTGACGGTTTGAGCGGTCGAGTTCGAAAGTGAAACCTGGATGACCGCAATCCCACCTTCGGTGATGGTGACATCGCCGATGCTGATCGCGGGAACCGCGTCGTCGTTGATAATACTTCCGACGCCCTGGCCATCGGCAATCCCGGCATTGACCGGCGAGTTGAGATTGACGAAAAACGTCTCGTTGGGTTCGAACGTCGTATCGCCGTTGACCAACACGGTGATCGTACGGCTGGTTACCCCAGGTTGAAAGGAAACGGTGCCGGAAGCACCGGTGTAGTCGGTTGTTTGCGCTGTACCGTGAGCTGTTTGGAAGGCGACCGACGCCGGGACACCGCTGGCCGCGGACAACGATACCGTGAACACAAAGTTGGTCGTTCCGCTATTGCCTTCGTTTTGGCTGACATTGCTGATGACGATCGTCGGGACCGCATCGTCGTTGACCAAAGTCCCCAATCCCTGGGCATCCAACAAGACCGCTTGGTCGACATTGGACAGATTCACTGAAAAGGTCTCGTTGAGCTCGTACAGCGCGTCGGGATCGATCGGCACGCTGATCGTTTTGCTTTTCTCGCCAGGAAGAAACGTCAAGGTCCCGGAGGTGGCCGTGTAATCGCTCCCGGCCAGGGCGGTGCCGTCTGCAGTCGCGTACGCAACCGAGATCGCCTGGGTCCTGGGGTAATTCAGCGACACTGTAAAGGTCGCGGTCGACTGGCCTCCGGTACCTTCCGACAGAACAGCATCGCCGATCGACATGCGGGGCGTCTGTCCCATCGCGAAGATCGTCCCGATCTGAATTCCGTAAACGGTCCCGTCGACGCCAATCACCGTCATGGTGTAGGGCTGTCCAATCCCGCTGGTCAAACGGACCTCTTCGGTGAAGGAATCGGTCGGCAGGTGCCAGCGGTAGAACTTGCCGTCGGCGCTGTTGACGATCACGCTGTTGGTGGCTGGATCGACGGCACCGTAGTTGATGCACCATTCGCGAACTGCCGTGGGAACATTGGGGTAATCCCAATCGGGAGTCGGACCGACCTGGAAGAGTACGCGTTTCATTACCAACTGCCCGTTGGAGTCCGGGTGAAACTCGACTTCGGTGTCGTTCGGATCCAAGATTGCGATCATGTTGGAGCCGTCGCCGCCGTTGGTAATTCCGTAATAGTTGTTGTATTTTGTAAAAATCAGATAGGGCGATGAGCCGGTATATTGGGGAATCATCGAGGCAGGAACAATCGACGGCGTGGTGTCCCATCCGAATCCACCCGACGTGTATTGCGTTGCCAGGTCGCCGGAGAACTGCAGCATCCAGCCGCGCGAGCCGTTGTACGGGTTGGCAAAAACCCCCAGGAAAACTCGTCCGTCCGGCGCAACCATCGGAGACGCCGTCGAGCTGCTCAAGATCCCCGCGTTGTTCGTGTTGCGAGGATCCTTCAAAACGCCCGTGCGAGCCTGCGTGGCCAGTGTCGTTGCGTTCAGCTTCAGCAACCTGCCGTAATATTGGGTGCTGGTTCGGGCGACGACGACGTACAGCGACTGCTCGTCATTGCTCAGGGCAAACGCCACGTTCTTCGCAACCTTATCGATATTCCCATCCACACCGCTGCCGACGTTGGTAGCCGCTTGGGCTGAGACCCAGGTTCCCACGCCGGCGGGTGTGATCCGAGCGATGCCGCTCACCAGGTTGGCGGGATTGGCGCCTAGAACTCGGAAGCCGAAATAGATATTCCCTTGGCTGTCCGCCTTGAGAGCCGTATCGACGACGACGTTGGCATCGTAGGTCGCCTGGTTGTTCAAGTAATCGGAGAGCGGTCCCCAAAACGCGACTTGCGTCAAGCTGCCCGAACTGGAATCCGGATTGTCGCGGTAAAAGATAGTCCCGCCTTTGCCAGGGTAATAAACACGATTGGTCGCAGTGGCCAAAACCGGTTGCAACGGGGGATACCATCCTTCATAGATCGGAGAAAATTCGGTAGCGATATCCCAAACCAGACTGCCGTCGTTTCCGTTGCGAGCTACGATGTGAAAGTCGGGAGTCGTCGTGTCGCCGACCTTGAAAGGATAGATCACCGTGTTATTGGCGGTGATGATCGGCCCGCCATAATGGGCAGCCCGCGACGTGGGGAAATTGTCGACCGGCGCCGACCAGTGAACCGCTTCGAGCGCTTGCGAAGCGTTGTCAGAGAGCGAAGTATTCTGAGCATTCCCGGCGAACGACGACCACGGGGTACCGTCGAGCGCGAACCGATCTTCCAGCGGTTCGGCGAACAGAGAAACGAATTGCGCAGCGCGGAACCGTCGAGTCCATTGTTTCTTCACGGCCTGCCTCTTCCAAACAGTGTTCCAGAAACAGAGGGAAAAATCCTTCCCCTAGTTAGATTGAATACTGATCATATTCGATGCCAAACCGACTTCAATCAGGGATTTCTGTAATTTCCAAAGTCGGCGGACGCAGCCGCGGTGGGGTCGGTGTGCACGAGCCAGGCCAAGCCATGGGACGCCCCCCTCCTGAGCTCCCAACGAACGACAAACCCAAGTGTCGAACTCGATTGCAATACCTGGAAATCTGGTTTCCAATATCGTTTGAGTACGCCAATACAGGCTCGGAAACGCATTGCTGGGTAGTGTTTCGTCGGGAGACCGCCAAATGACACGTTTTTGCGGATGGAATGTCGAGTACGGGAATTCTCCGAATACCCCTAGCCGCCCGACGGCCCCCGTCGAGATTCTCAGGCCGGCGAGCATCTGCTGGGGGAGCATTTTGATTTCCCTCGTAACCCTAACGGCCGCTGCGGCTGGGGCACGGGTACAAGAGCACGTCGAGCCGGCGGTATCACAGGAACAAGTTTTTTCCGGTCCCCAAGTTGGCGAGCCACTTCCGTCGTTCAAGTTCCGAGAGGTCTTAGGCCATGACCAAGGCCAGGAGCTCGATCTGGTCTCCCGCTCGGGCGATGGGCCGATCTTGCTTATCTTTGTGCACGAGGTCAACCGGCAAACGGCGGGCATGACCAGGGTGCTTTCGCGGTACGGGCAGACGCGTGCTGCCGACGGGTTGACGACGGGGGTCATCTTTCTGGATGACGACGCGTCGGCCGCCGAGGCGACCGTCCAACGGATCCGGCATGCGTTGACCGCGGATATACCCACGGGCGTCTCCTTGGATGGGCGCGAGGGCCCAGGGTCTTATGGCCTGAATCGCAACGTGATGCTGACGATCCTCATCGCCAAACAAAAAGTCGTCACAGGCAATTTTGCTCTGGTGCAACCGAGTCTCCAGGCCGATCTGCCCAAGATCCTGGACAGCCTGGTCGCGGTGATCGGCGGTACGGTACCGAAGCTGGAGGACTTGGAGGGGATGCAAGGTATGCGGGCCGAGCGATCCGCCCCGGGAAGTCCGCCCAATCTTCGACCGTTGTTGGCGCCTGTGATTCAGAAGACCGCGACGGACGAAGAGGTCGATCGCGCAGCGGCGATCGTCGAGGAGCAAGCCGCCCAGGACGAGGCGATTCGCCGCGAGGTCGGTCGGATCGCCCGCACCATCGTCGAGGCAGGCAAGGTCGAGAATTACGGAACGTCCAAAGCCCAAGAATATTTGCGGAAATGGGCTGAACAGTATGGCCAGGCCGCACCACCCGACGAGAATAAAGACAACTCGCGCTCGAATTCGGATAAGAGCCTATCACAACACTCGCGGGCCCCCTCACACAGCCCTCTCCCCCGAATTCGGGGAGAGAGTCACCGGAAAGGCGCCAAGCCATGATGATCCAGTACGCCTGCGTCTACTTGCTGCTGGCCGCCGGGTCATTGCAGCCTGAGACTGCGCGGCGCGATTGGAATTTCGAAACGGAGATAGTTCCAGTTCTCACCAAGGCGGGCTGCAATGCCGGCGCTTGCCACGGGGCGGCGGCTGGCCGCGGCAATTTCCATCTTTCCTTGTTCGGGTCCGATCCCGCCGCCGATTACGAAGCGATCGTCCAGGCCTTCGAAGGGCGCCGCGTCAATCGACTCGATCCGCAAAAAAGTCTGATCCTCCGCAAACCGCTGGCCGAACTCGACCACGGTGGAGGGATGGTGCTGGAGCCCTCCGGTCCGGAAGCCGATCGGATGTTGGCTTGGATTCAGGCGGGTGCGCCGCGCGGGAACCCCCGGCGCATGACGAGCCTCCGTGTGACTCCGCTATTTCATTTGTGCGATTCGCCGACGGAGGAAGTACCCATCTCCGTTCGCGCGCGATTCGACGACGGCGAAGAAGTCGATGTCACGCCGTGGGCGGCCTTTGCCCCGGCCGACCTTTCGGCCGTCTCGGTCGACGGGTCCGGCGTCGCCAAACTCCAGCGGCGAGGCCAGCACGTGGTGATCGTGCGGTATTTGGATCGCGTCGTCCCGGTGCAGCTCGCCCTTCCGTTCAACGAATCCCCCGTCGATCTTTCTGGTGAGTCGCAGGACAACGACATCGACGGTTGGATCTTGGACAAGCTTGCGGAAATGCGGATTCCCGTGTCGCCCCCAGCGAGCGAATCGGAGTGGATTCGCCGCGCAACGCTGGACCTCACAGGCCGATTACCGACGCCGCAACAGATCGAGAGTTTTCTCCTGGAAAGCTCCGCGAACCGGCGCGGGCATTACGTCGATCAGCTTTTGAACTCCGACGCGTTCACCGACTATTGGACATGGCGGATGGCTCGGCTGCTGCGGATGC
The DNA here is from genome assembly GCA_041740495.1 of Pirellulaceae bacterium. Classification (GTDB taxonomy): domain Bacteria; phylum Planctomycetota; class Planctomycetia; order Pirellulales; family Pirellulaceae; genus JANMEB01. The sequence goes on along the minus strand of JBGSLW010000123.1, from coordinate 10,121 downwards.
ACTCGCTGCCGAACGAGCGGGCGGCGTTCGAGGCGTATCTGGCCTGGTTGCGGCAAATCTTCGCGGGCGATGAGGGATTGGACTCCGCGGCGCGGCAATTGTTGACGGCGACTGGGGATTCGCACGCCACCGGCCCGGCGAACTTTAGCCGGATGGTCATGGATGCTCGGCAGCAGGCGGAATTGGTCGGCGATTTTTTTGCGGGGATTCGGATCGGATGTGCCAACTGCCACAACCATCCGAACGACCGTTGGACCCAAGAGGACTACCATGGGATGGCGGCCGTTTTTGCTCGAGTCGATCGATCGCGAAATGTAAGGCTCGCCGAACGCGGCGAAGTGACCAATCCGAGAACCGGAACGCCGGCGACGCCGCGCATCCCCGGGCTCAGCGACTTGCCGCCCGACGGCGATCATCGTGCGGAGATCACCGAATGGCTGCTGAGCGAACCGCACCAGTATTTTGCCCGAGCGACCGTGAACCGATTGTGGGCGGCGATGTTCGGTCGTGGGTTGGTTTCCCCGACGGATGACCTGCGCGAAACGAATCCGCCGACGCACCCCGAACTGCTGGCATCCCTCGTCGACCAGTTCGTGGCGGAGGGGTATCGAATCCGCCCAATCTTGCGGCGGATCGCGTTGAGCCGGACGTATGCCCGCTCCAGCCAGGTCCTGCCGGGCAACGCTTGGGACGATCGGTTTTATTCTCGAGCTTATTCCCGACCGTTGGAACCGGAAGTCTTGATCGATGCGATCTCCGTTGTGACCGGCGTGGCGAACGAGTTTCCTGATCACGGCGTCGATCGAGCGATTCGGGTGATCGATGCCAGCCTGCCCGCCGGTAGCCTGGACGCTCTGGGGCGGTGCCGTTGGCCGGCGGTCTGCGGACGAACGGCGGAGGCCGGGATGGGTTTGTCCAGCCAATTACATTTGCTCAACGGCGAGGTGATCAACCAAAAGATTGACGACCGGCAAGGTCGATTGCAGCGGATGATCGAAGCAGGTGACTCCTCGACGCAGATCGTCGCGGAGTTTTTTCTGCGTGGTTTTGCCAGGCAACCGCGGCCGGACGAGTTGGCTCGATGGGAGATTGAACTAGCGGACGAAGACACAGCAGAACGCCGCAGGAAACTTGAGGATTTTGTGTGGAGCTTGCTCAACAGCCGCGAGTTTCGGGAGAATCGGTAGGCTACTGCCCAAATGGCATTTGCGCGGGCAAATGCGATCAGCCGCATGGCACTAGCCTGCGGTTTCCGGTGTCGGATGCGTGAACAAACCGCACGCTGGCGCCGTGCGGTTGATGTTTTGAGACCCTTGCGAGTGGTACAACAGCGAGTCGACGATGATTCCAACCCACCGAGTTCGGCGAAGATGCGACGGCGTCACGCGGCGTGAGAGCTTGCGGATCGGCGTGTTGGGGGGCGCGCTCGGATGGAGCCTACCGGCCTGGCTGCGACAGACCGCCAGCGCGGGGATCGGCATGGGTGCACCCGCCCGAGCGAAATCCTGCATTCTGATTTGGCTCGACGGCGGCCCCAGCCACCTGGAGCTTTTCGATCCCAAGCCCGAGGCGCCTCAGGAAGTTCGCGGGCCCTTCGGCTCGATCCGTACAAATGTCGCGGGGATCGAGCTGTGCGAACTATTGGAGAAGTCTGCTCGCCAGGCGGACAAGTTCGCTCTCGTCCGCTCGATGACTTCGCCGTTGGGCGAGCATGGCATCGCCAACCAATTTCTGCTGACGGGCTTCGAGCCGTCAACCAATTTGCAGTATCCCAGCTACGGTTCCGTCGTCGCGAAGCTTCAGAAAGTCGGTGCGGCGTTGCCTCCGTTTGTGGCGATCCCCGATGCGGGCTCGGCGGGTCCAGGATACTTGGGGAGTTCTTACGCGGCATTTTCCACGGGGGGAGATCCGGCCCAGTCCGATTTCCGAGTTCGCGACCTCGGTTTTTTTCCAGAGGTCGACGAGCAACGACTGCACCGCCGCCGGCAGTTTCTGGCGGAATTCGACCGAGCCCAAGCCGCGGTCGAAGCGAACCCGTCCAACACCGACGGGGCGTTCGAACAGGCGTTTCGAATGGTTACCTCGCCCGAAGCCAAAACCGCGTTCGACTTGACCGCCGAGCCCGCGAAGGTTCGCGAAAGATTCGGGCCACGAACCTTTGGCCAAAGCTGCCTGCTGGCCCGGAGGCTGGTCGAACGCGGAGTCCCGTTCGTCACAGTAAATTACCCGGGGTGGGACACGCACGACAACCTGGTCCTGCAACTGAGATCGGGCTATGCCGGAGCCAAGATCGGCGTCGGGTTGATTCCCACGCTGGATTTGGGACTGGCAGCCTTGTTGGAAGATCTAAGCGAACGCGGGTTGCTGGATCAAACGTTGGTGGTGGCGATGGGCGAATTCGGAAGGACGCCCAAACTGAATCCGCGCGGGGGGCGGGATCACTGGCCTCGAGTCTTCAGCGTCTTGCTGGCAGGGGGCGGGATTCGCGGAGGTCAGGTCATCGGCCGCAGCGATCGCGTCGGCGAGAGTCCCGCGGAACAACCTGTCACACCCCAGGACTTGGCTTGCACGATCTACACGCTGCTGGGGATCGATCCCGATCACGAACTGCGAACGCCCGACGATCGCCCCGTGCCGATCAACCAGGGAGGCCGAGTCGTTCAGGGACTGATCTGACCGATGCCGTGTTCGAGTGCAAATTGAGAGTGTCGCCCCGAATGTCGCTCAGCTACATACCGTTGCGTCCCAGCGTAATGATCTTGATTCTGGCAACCCTGCCGCCGATGGGGTTGCCGGCGGGTCCTCTCCTGGCTCAATTTCATCCGACGATAGCGCCCGTCACCGCGGTCGCGGTTGCGCCGGATGGCAATTCGATACTCGTTGGTTCGCAAGTCGGCGTTCAGATTTTAGGCTGGCCCAATCTCAACGCTCTGTGTGAACTCGACACGGATTTGGGCCATGTCCACGATCTCCAGTTTTCGCCCGACGGCAATTCGTTGTTGGCGGCGGGGGGGACGCCTGCGGAATCTGGAATCGTCGAGCGATGGGATTGGCCGGCGGCGACTTTGCGGTGGCGCAGTACCTTGCAGGACGATGTGGTCTATCGAGTCGCCTGGCTGCCGGAAGGTCGCCAGTTCGCCGTTGCTTGCGGCACCAGTCACTGTGCCGTCTGCGCTGCGGAGTCAGGCCAGCCCGAAGTCTGGTTCTCCGGTCACTCTCGACCGGTGTTGGCCATCGAGTCACTCAGCGACCATGCCATCGTCTCTGCCGGCGTCGATCAGTCCATTCGAGTTTGGAATCGGGACGACGCTACGTTGGTGCGAACGTTGGACAATCATGTGGGTACGGTCTCAGGGATTCGATTCGATCCGCTCGCACATCCAGACTCCGATCGCCGCATGATCACGATCGGCCACGACCGGACGGTCCGGCTTTGGAACCCGAGCGTGGGCCGGATGATCCGGTTTCAGAGAATTCCGGGTCAGGCTACGTGCGTGGATTGGACGCCCGACGCGACGACAATTCTGGTCGGCAGCACCGCCGGCGACCTTTACATCCTGGAAGCCTCCGACCTGCAAATTCGCAAGGTTGTGGCAGGCGAAGTCGGCGCAATCCACGCACTTGCCATCGCCCCCGATCCAGCGACCGTTTTGCTGGGCGGCGAACGAGGATTGCGGGTACTGGCAATTCCGCGTGGCGATTCGCGTTGAATTGGCAGGACTCGAGCCGCGTCTGATTTCCAAAAATTGTTCGAAGTTTTCGAATTCTTTGTGGACCAGGAACCGCCGGCCGCAGTTATCGAGGGCAATCCGCGCGGCCAGGTCCGCTGTAGGAATTCGTTCACGTTGCTCTGGAGTCGAAAAAATGTCAGCCCCCACGACGGTCATTGCCGAACAGGTTTACACCAAGGATCCGGTCTTTCGCGCGATCTCCGACCGGTTCTGGAGCAAATACAAGATCAGCGTGCGAGAGCACATCGAGTACGTGATCAAGCTGGGGCACCGACTGGAGCAGGGGTTTGACTTTGTCCCGATGCTGGCTTCGGCCTGGGAAGAGGCGTTGATCGGGGCGGGCTTCGAGAATGATAAGCGCGAACGGCACCTGGGATTCTTGCCGTCGGTCGGGTCGATCGCAGCGGCGGCGACGCAAGGGGAGGGATATCGAGAACCTGGCTCGCCCAGCTTGCACTGTGCGGTCGCGCCTTCTCAATGCAACGTGCATCTGGACGCGGTGGGCTTCAAAGTCAACGGAAGCTACGGGCCGGATGCTCCCCAGCACATCGTCGATGAACTGATCTGGCAAGATAAAATTGTCAAGAACTTGGAACGCGTTCTCCCCAAGTGGGCGACCGATGGGCTGTACCGTCTGCATCCGATTGTGCCGAGCTCGCGGCAGATCGAGCCGTACAAGAAGGAGGTCGGCGTGCAGGTCGATCTGGTCAATCGCCGCCGTAATCACTCGCAGCAGCAGATCCTGGTCACCGTCGACGTGTCGCATTCCTGCGCCGATAATACGTGCGGCGCCTGGCGGAAAATCCAAGGGAAGTCGATCGAGGCCGGCGAGAACAAGGTAATGCTGATGTTCAAAGTCTTCGGCATGTGACCTTACGCCTCGTCGGTTCCGAATCGCTAAGGAAAAAATCAGCCGCAAGGCGCTAGCCTGCGGTTTCTGTTCTCCGATTCGCTAGGTGAAAAATCAGCCGCATGGCGCTAGCCTGCGGTTTCTGTTCGCGCTGGGCCTCAGGAAACCGCAGGCTAGCGCCTTGCGGCTGATCGATGCAACCTGTCGCCGCACGTCATCAGCGCATTGTCACGGAACTGAAACTTCGCCGCTCCTCCGAGAGTAAGTAGGGCATTCCACATTGAGCGGAGGTAGTGCGATGAGTCGGCAGCGATGGATTAGGCAGCGATGGATTAGGCAGCCTTGGGGACGCCCGTTCGGCGGTCCACACACAGGGTTTGTATTTGCTTTGCTATTTATCGGCCTGCACATATTGTCCGTCACGGGATACGGCCAAGTGACGCAGCCCGAACCGGCTGCCATTGAGATTCGGCATGGCGACATTGACCGCGAAGTCGCCGTGCAACTTCAGCCCCATTTGAAGGCAGGCCGGGATCGGGTCGAATCATTCTTCGGTTCGAAGTTCCCACAGCCCTATGGGGTGGAGATTCACCCGAAACGAGCCGCCTTCGATGCCTATTTTGCCCAGCGTTGGCAACTTCAGAACACCGAGCCCTGGATGGTGGCTTCGGGTGTCAGCGATCGACTGACAATCCTATCACCGCGCGTCTGGAAGACCGAGGCGGCAGAGCACGATCCCGCGGACGAGCAGCACATCGCTGACTTATTGGCGCACGAGCTGGTGCATGTCTATCACGGTCAACACAATCCGCGGCCGGATTTCGAAGGGCTGGACGACTTGGGTTGGTTCGTCGAAGGTCTGGCGGTTTTCGTCTCCGGCCAGTTGGAGCGTTCCCACCGAAATGCGGCGAAAGAAGCAATCGATGCCGGCAAGGCTCCGACTGAATTGGCGAACGTATGGTCGGGCCGCTACCGTTATGGCGTTTCCGGTTCTTTGGTCGAATTCGTCGCGACCAAGTACGGGAAGGCCAAACTGATCGAGCTACTAGGGGCGACGAGTAACGCACAAGCCTTGCAGTGCCTGGGTACGTCGGAAGCCGAACTGCTGGCCGACTGGAAGACAGCGGCGGTCGATTCGGGAGGCCGTCCTCGGGAATAACAAGCTGAAACAATTAGTTTGGCTCTCAGCCTGTATCGACGGTGCACTTAAATTCCGACACATTGTCAAGCCGTATTTTTGTAGGCGCGCGGTCTACTTCCGCTGTGGGCCGCCAAGTGGGCTGGAGGGGCAAAGGGAAAAACCGCCCCGATACGTGTACACATGTACACTAAAACGATTGGGGCACGTCTATCGGCCCAAGGTGGCAGACCACTTGGGTCTGAAGCTTGGGTGGAATCGATCGCTCGCCGACTCAGCCTCGAATCAACGCTTTGTTCTTGCGGCAGAAAACGGGTCCGCTTACGCTCAATCGAAGTCAAAGAGGCCTGACTCCTTTGATTTTGACAATTTTGAGCAAGTTTAGGAAGTTTATAAATTTCTTGTAAACTCGCTAAACTTGGTATAAACTTGTGCCATGGACCCAATCCAAAACCCCTTCGCTCCGGGTGCCGGAACCCCGCCCCCAGAGCTTACAGGCCGCGATGAACTGCTCGCGACAGTTCATGTCGCGATGGCGCGAATCTGCGCAGGTCGGCATGCCAAGAGTGTGCTCATGGTCGGTCTTCGCGGCGTCGGAAAAACCGTCCTTCTCGATCGGATGCGAGACCGCAATTGCGATCTTCATCGACGAATTGCAGTACGTGGAAGAATCGCAACTCGCCGCGTTAATCACAGCGCTCCATCGGACGGCGCAACGGCAGTTGCCCGTAGTTCTCGTTGGAGCCGGATTGCCACAGCTCCGTGGAAAAATGGGAAACGCCAAGTCGTACGCGGAGCGATTGTTTGAGTTTCCCGAAATCGGCCCGCTCACTGACGTAGCGGCAAGAGCGGCAATCGAAATACCGCTTCGGGCAGAAGATGTCGCAATCGATCCGGACGCAATCCAAGGCATCTTGGAACAAACGCAACGCTACCCTTATTTCCTGCAGGAATGGGGCAAACAGGTATGGGACACGGCCGAAAAATCGCCAATAACACTCGATGATGTAACCCGAGCTACGACCATTGCCGTGGCAGAACTCGATGCGAGTTTTTTTCGTGTCCGCTTTGACCGGCTCACGCCCTCGGAAAAGAAATATCTTCGGGCGATGGCTGAATTGGGTCCTGGCCCGCACCGTTCAGGTGACATCGCGGCAAGTCTTGGACGAGACGTCACGACTTTGGCACCGACGCGAAGCCAACTGATCGCCAAGGGTATGGTTTGGAGCCCGACTCACGGCGATACCGCCTTTACCGTTCCCTTATTCGACGAATTCATGCGGCGGATCATGCCCTGAATCGTGGTAACTTGCGGGCCACGATCTTTCACAACGAGGAGGACTTCGAGGCATTCGAGCGAATCCTTTGTGAAGCGCTCCAGCGGTACAAGGTCGAGTTGTTTTCTTGTCCATTGATGCCTAATCATCATCACCTGGCGCTGCGTCCTCTGATCGATGGCGAAATGAGGCGTTTCATGGGCTGGGCCGGTGGCACTCCTACGATGCCGTATCATGCTCATTACCACACGAGCGAATTGGCGCACGTCCATCGGCCCAGCGTGGCAGACCACTCGGGACTCAAGTTTGGGGGGAATCGATCGCCCAACATCTCAGCCTCGAATCAACGATTCGCCTCGCGGCAGAAAACGGGTCCGCTTCCCCCCAATCGAAATCAAAGAGGCCTGACCCCTTAGATCGCGGTCGACTTATTCCGAGGCGCGGAATGTGGCAACCACGCTTCCATGACTCAAGAGTTCCAGCTCGTCGCCGTGCACGTGGAAGCCATCGACCGAACGCAGCACTTTGGCAAACTCGTTCTCCAAGTTCATTAGTTCCGGCGGACCGGCCATCCTGGTGCTGACCAATTCGCCCATCGTCACGGTGTCGCGGACCAAAGCGTACGATCCTGACAGTCGATTGACTCCGCCAAAAATCGCCAGCTTGCCGCCGGCGAACTTCATCGTGGGGGGCTGGGCGACATCGATCTTTTGATCCCCTAATGCGACCAAGGTCCATTCTTTTCCCGCGGCAGAATTGACCCCTGCCATGTCGCAGATATGCGCCTGCCAGGCATACGTCTGGTTGGGATTGGCCGGAGCCCGGGCGACGGCTGGATGACCACCTCGCGGTATCGGGTAAATCGTCACGCCTTCCTTGATGGTCTCGACGACTTTGATGTCTTTGATCGCCATCGGATCGACGTTGAGTGGGTCCCGATCGAGGATCACGAGGTCGGCGAGTTTTCCGACTTCCAGCGTCCCCTTCCGATCCTGTTCGCCGTATTGCTCAGCGGCCCATTCGGTCATGCACTTCAAGCCTTCATAGGCCGACACCCGTTGGTCGGCTCCAATTTCGGCGCCTGCGCGGGAGACGCGATTCACCGCAGACCAGAGCATCGTCATCTGATCGAGCGGCGCGACGACAAAGTCGGTGTGGTTGGTAGGGCGCAATCCTGCATCGATCGCATCGCGCATCGGGCTGATGTACATCGCCTGCACTTTTCCACGATTTTCGATATGTGCTTCCGCAAAGTAAAAAGTGTGCAGGGTATAGAACGAGGGTCGCACGTTGTACTTCACGAACTTCGGGATGTGGTCCTTGCGCATGAATTGCGTGTGGATGGTAGTCACATTCCAGGGTCGGTCGTAATTCCCTGCCCTTGCGAACTCGTAAGCCTCGAGAAACGCATCGATCGCCGCGTCGCCGTTGCAGTGCAGAATGAGCGGCACGTTTAGATCGTAGACCTTTTTCACCATCTGATTCGCCAGGTCCTGGGGAAAAGTCGGTTCGCCTTTCCAGTCCTGCTCGCCCCCCGGCCCGCCGGACAGGTACGGCGTGGTGAAGAACGCGGTCCGACCTTGAGGAGACCCGTCGAGCGTGATTTTTACACCGCCGACTTTGAAGCGGTTATGGTATTGAGCCCAATCGCTAGCGGGGAGTTCGGCCAGCACCTTGTCGACATCGGTAATAAATGGATACGCCACGACGTCGATCAGATTCGCACCGCCTTCGCTGACTCGCTTCATCGTCATGAATTGCGGAAAATGAGTCGCCCCCTCGTGCGCCGTGGTCACGCCCGCTTCGGCGTACAGCATCTGGCCCGCTCGAGACCAATCGATTTCCTGCTGCGCGGTCATCGGCTCGGACTGCGCCATCACGGGTAAGAACGCGGTTTCCATGATCAGCCCCCACGGCTCCTGGGTTCCCGGCTTGCGGACAATCACCCCCCCAGGAGGAGTCTCGGTCTCCGCGCTAATTCCATACTTCTTGAGCGCGAGGCTGTTCATCACAGCACCGTGCATTGAAACGTGATCGATGCGTACGGGATGGTCCGGAAAGGCGGCATCGAGGTCGTCGCGATTAAGCAACCGACCCTCCGGCATCACGGAGTCGTCGTAGCCATAGCCCATGATCAATTCGCCTTCGGGGATCTTCCGCTCGGCGACGAATTTCTTGAGTTCGGCGATGATGCTGGGGACATCGTTGCCAGGACCGGATGGCGGCGCGTACAGCTTGCACTGGTTGGCCACCAGCAGCGAATTCATGTAGTGACTGTGCCCGTCGAGAAAGCCGGGCAGCAGCGCCTTGCCCCCAAGATCGACGACCTTGGTCGCGGTCCCCTTGAGCTTGAGCGCATCGTCTTTCGCGCCGACCAGCACAATTTTGCCGTCGTCCACAGCGAGCGCCTCGACGTAGACCGGCTGGCCCCCTGCCATCGTGAGAATGGCGCCATTGAGATAGATCGTGTCGGCTGTCTGTGCGACGGCACTCGAACTAATCGCCAGAGACAGGCTGCCGATCCAACACAAAAATATCCCAGTTCGCATCGTCGTGGGTCCTAGTCCTTTGGATGGTCTTTGCCGATGAACGGGCGTGTCGGGAGACCCGCCCATATCATGCGTGCTATTGATGGTTCGGGTCGATGGGTCGGCGGGCCGAGATGCCCACCACTCCCAGCCCTTACCCGGTGACGAACGAAGCGAGTTTCTTGAAGATTTGCTCGAAGATCGACTTCAGGATCTCGCCCACACCGGGAATCCCCTCGACGCGTTTCCGCTCAACGTCGAGTTTCCCCGTCGCGGTCTTAATGATTTCCGCCAACGCCGGTTGGGCGGCCGCCGGAAGTCCCTTGAACAGGCTGGTGAGGCTATCGAGCTGACCACCCATTTTTTCCAGATTGGGAAGCGCTGCCTGCGCTGACGCGACATCGGTGATCCCAGTGAGTGCCGTTCCCATGTTCTTGAAGTAGTCATTGAATTGTCCGGTCAAATCAGCGGCCGAGTCGACCGTGGACTTCGCGGCACTTTCGATCGCTTTCACGCCGCCGGCCACATCGGGCTTGGGTTGGCTCATGAACCACCAGATCGCGGCCACGGCCGCGGCGATCAGCAGCAGCGGCAGCA
>JBGSLW010000122.1:0-1952 GCA_041740495.1 Pirellulaceae bacterium | reverse complement strand
CCATCAGCGCCAAGATGGCAAGCCGCGACGCCGCCGCCAGCGACGGACGCCACGTCCAGGCGTACCACAGCCACACCACCACGGCGGCCGTCGCCAGCGCCGTCCACAAAGCCATCGGAATATAGGGTTCCGCAACCAGTCGCACCGAATTACATCCTGAACATTCTCAAGGTCAGTACTTCCGCGATCATCGCCGCCACGCACGCCGCCGCGAACCAGATCCAAGCCGCATCGCGGTTCGACTTCGGAGCGGTCGCTTGCCGAAAGCGAATTTCGCGTCCTCCCGCCAACCGCTCCGTGAACACCGTCGCATTGAGACTGCGAAGGTCGGTTTCTTCGGCCGGAGCTTTGAGCGCCAACGAATAGACAGGCTTTTCGCCGGCCAACACGGCGGCCACCCCAGGCGCGGTTGGATTGTCCCATCGCCAGACAACCCCGCTCGCCGATTCGCTCAGCACACCCGCCGTGGCGATTGCCGGTTCATCGACCGCCGCTGCCAGCGACTCGACGGGCCGCAGAACCGTACTTAATTCGCTCGTTTCAACGGCCTCCGGCGGCAACAGTCGCGCCAACGGTTCGCCACAATACGCGGTGGTCTGCGCATTATCGCCGGGCAACAATTGATCCACCAACTCGGCCACCAGCGGGACGAACGCCGGCTGCAGCGCCAGATTGGATTCGCCGAGGTCGGCGTTCAATATGCCGAGACTTCCGGCGCCGACCGTGCTGGTGAACAGCAACATCGACCGGTCGTTCAAGGTCGCCAGCACGTCTTCGTCGAGTGCATTCGGAGCACGGCGCGTCGCCAGCCCCCCGTGAATTCGAATCCCCGCCAGCACCGCCTGCAATCCGTCGCCGAACACGCTGAACGGTCGCTGGCGCGCAGGCACCGACGCGATCGTCAACCCGCTCCGGTCGGCGCCGCGAAGCGTCGGTAACAACTCGACCGGCGGCTGCAACTCCTGCCCCAGCGCATCGGCCAACTGGCGAAAGTTGTTCGCATCGACCAATTCGGTCGTCACATACAACAACGATCGTCCGCGACGCAGCCACGCAGCCAAAAGCGCAATCTGTTCCGTCTCCAGCTTGCCGGGTCGCACCAGCAACAGCAACTGGCACTGGCCAATGGACTGGAGCGCTAATCGCGCGGGATCGATCCGCTCGATGCGCGGGAGTCGAGCAGCTTGTTCGCCGGTGTAGGGCGCGATCGCCCGCTCCAGGTACCAGCTCGCGCACTGTTTCTGGCTGGGGGGCTCGCGGGTGACCATCCCGATCGTCGGCGCCGCCTGCACCAGGCCAACCAAGGGACAGACATCATCTTGCGGCAACGCGTCGGAATGGTTGACCAGCCGCGCCACACCTTGAATCCAACCCGGCTCGTGCAGACCGATCGATTGCGTGAGCGTCGTCGTCGCGTTGGGCCCGCAAGTCCCGTGCAACGTCACCGCCGTGTTCGCCAAGGTCACCGCGCATTGGATCGTCGCCGCGGAGGCGCTGTGATTCGCCACGACGACCGCCAGTTCGGACTCGGTCACGCTCGTCAGGCGACCCGTGAACCGGGCGGATAGGATCGCGAGATTGCCCGGGAGAGTTCGTTCGGCCACCGATTCGAGTCGGATCGACGTCTCGGTCGGCAACGGGGCGAAATCCGCGGCGCCCCAATTCGAGCGTTGAAAATCGCTGATCACGATCAACTCCGGCACCGAGTCCGGCGGCGCACCGTCCGCCAACATCCGCGCCGCCTCGTTGATCGCTTCCTGCACGTTCGCACGCTCCGCGGTCACGCGGCTTTGATCCAGTTGCTCGGTCAATACGCTGAAGCTGGACGAGAGCCGATCGAACACGGGCCGCGGCTGCGCGCCGGCGAAAATCAAGTTGGCCGCGAGCCCAATGCGCGGGCGGAGAAACTGCGTCGCCTGCGCCCGCGCCAACTCGAATCGGCTAATCCCCGA
>JBGSLW010000121.1:0-6385 GCA_041740495.1 Pirellulaceae bacterium | reverse complement strand
GCGTCATGGACGTTGGTGGCCAGCGGCGATACCGCCGGTTGGATCGTCCCATGCGGATGTTCTTCCGGCCAAAGTGGCGGGCTGCTGCGGCGGGCGTCGCTTGTCTCGACGCTGGCTGCCGAGGGTCGCCGTGTGATCGTGTGCGACGTCGGCGGCGCCGCGGCGGGCGTCTCGCCGTATCACCGCTTGAAGCTCGAGTCGATCCTGCGGGGTGAATTGGCGATGGGCCTGGCGGCTCATAACTTGGGCGCAAGCGAATTGGCGTTCGGGCCGGCGGTTCTCCGCGAGATCAGGGCAACGCTCGGAGTTCCATTCGTTTCGGCCAACACGCGGGATCGGGAGGGTAAGCCGCTGTGTCCCCCGAGCGTCCTGTGTCGCTCGAACGTCACGTCGTCGAACGGCAGCGCGGAGGTGCTGATCATAGGGGTCGTCGACCCGCAGTTTGCGACCCAGGACATCGAAATTGCCGATCCGGCCGAAGCCGTGCTGCAGGTGCTGTCGCAGCTGCCGGCAGCGAATCGTCCCAGCGTGGTCGTATTGGCCTGGGCGCCGCAGGATCAGTTGTTCCCGCTGGCCAACCAGTTGCCGGAGGTCGACGTCGTGATCGGCGGACCAACCGGGCAATCGATCGCGCCGCGCCGACAGGGAGCGACCGTTGTTTGCTCAGCGACGAACAAGGGCAAATTCGTGGTGCGGCTCGATCGGTCGACCGGCGCGACGGGTTGGAGCGGCGCGATCGTGGAAGTTGACCCGTCGTTCGGCGACGACGCCCAGCAGTCGGCGAACCTCGACGATTTTCGACGGCGGTTGCGCGCGGCCGACTTCGCAGCCGAGACAACGATGGTCGGGAACTTCAACACGTCGGGAATTAGCGGCGAACATCGGTACGCTGGGAATGCGTCCTGTGCAGGCTGCCATCCGCCCGACAGCGAACATTGGGTGACGACGAAGCACGCCGTCGCTTGGGCGTCGTTACAGCCGCGCGAGTCGTTTGCCGATCCGTACTGCCAGCAATGCCACACGACGGGCTACGCGCAACCCGGCGGCTTTCAGACGTTGGCTGCCAGCCATCCGCTGGTCCAGGTCGGTTGTGAGAGTTGCCACGGACCCTCCTCGCAACACGTCGTCGAGCCGGCGCGGCGGACCCCTTACCAAAGCCGCGACCAATGCGTCGTATGCCACGATCGCGAGAACAGCCCGCAGTTCGCGTTCGACCCCTACTGGGCAAAAATCGTGCACGGCGTCAAGGCGGCGGCGGACGTGGCGAACGACGGGGAGGCCAGGCGATGATCCCAAGGCTGCTCGCGATTGCCATTCTGGGTAGCGGCTGGATTGCGGTTCCGTCGGTGGCCTTTCAGGATCCGCCGGTGCAAACCGTCGGCGGCGAGTCGGCCGTGGGACGCGCGGTGAAATTCGTCGCACTCGAGATGGCTCGCGACCGCAGTCGTGTATCGGGCGATCCGATTCTGCTGTATTTTCACGCCGCGTGGTGCGTGGGATGTGATCGGCAGTTGCAGGTCATGGCGGGCGCCGAATTCGCGGCGGCGGCGTCGAATTGGAATATCGTCTCGGTCGATTTGGATCGGGACGTTGAGCTCGCGGCGACGTACAACGTCCTCCAAGTGCCGACGCTCATCGCGCTGGACGCCTCGGGTCGCGAGGTGGCTCGCCAGACCGGAATGCTCGAAGCCGAGGCGCTGGTGCGGTGGCTGAAGTCGGGAGGCAAACTGGCTGCCCGCGACGCGACCGATATTCTGATCGGGGTCGAAGCACCCACGCGCACCGAAATCAAAGAGCTGATCGAATTGATGGGGAGCGCCAGCCCGGAGGTTCGAGAGGTTGCGCTGACGCGGATGGCGAGCTTTCCGGAAAAGACGCGCGCCGCCGCGATCGACGCGCTGCCGAAGACGAGCCTGGCTTCGCGCTTGTCGCTTCTGGATTTGCTGGGCCGCTGGCAAGCTCCGATTGAGGGCATCGACGCCTGGGAGCCGGCGTCGCTGAGCGAACCGCGGATGGAGCTGCTGCGGCAGTGGTCCGAGACCCCCGTCGAGGAGCTGACGCGCTCGTTAGAAACGGTGACCCCCGAACAACTGCAAGTCGCCTGTCTTGAGCTCGATCGTTTTCTCAAGGATACGGGAGAACCATCGCGGCTGTTGCCTCCATTCTCGCGCTACGGCAAACATTTGTTGCCCGAAGTCTATCGGCGGTTGGGCGCGTCCGAGTCCGACGTGGATCGGCAAAAACTGATGGCGCTACGGTACTGGCTGACCGCCGGCAGCCGCCTCCGATTGATATGGAGTACGGGCTTTACGCAAATGGGCGCCGTGTCGTTGGATGTCCGGCGCGAGGCGGTTCGGCAATTGCTCGCGCGGGTCACCACGGCCGACGCCGATCTGCTGCTGGAGCTGTTTGGTGATAGCGATCCGCTGATTCGCGAAATGAGTCTCCGCGGACTTCAGAAAGTGGGCGGTCGCCAAACCGACGAAGCGCTCCTTCGGCTGCTGTCCGACCCCGACCTCAATGTTCGCGCGGCCGTGCTGAAGCAATTGGCCGAGCAGAAGCCGACGCGGATGATTCCGCACGTCGCCAAGTATCTGGACACCGAACAAGATACCGATTTGATCGTCCACGCACTCCGCTTTTTCAAAGAAGCTGCCAACGCCGAACAGCAGCTGCCGGTCTTGCTGAAGCTGGTCGACAATGCCAACTGGCAGGTGCGGGCGATGGTCGCTGAAGTACTGGGCGAGATGGGCTCGTCGTACGAAACCGAGGCGGTTCTCAAGGTCTCGATTTCCGACGCCCTCGTCAAGTTGCTCGAGGATCCAGACGAATTCGTAGTCGCGCGAGCCGCCGAGGGACTCCCGGCGCCGCAAACCAAAACGATGCTGGATCGCTTGGCGGCGATCGTCGACAAACGCCCGCAGTTGGCATCGAAAATCGTCGCGGCGATGTGCAAGTCCGATTATTCGAGCTCGAGTCGAGAGATGCCGTCGCCGATCGACCATTTGCTCGCGTTTAGCCGGGATGAGCGTCCCGCAGTCCGCGTGGCCGCGATCGAAGGTCTGGCGACGAAGGCGATCCACAAGATCGCGTTCGAGACGATGCTCGCAGATTCCGCGGAGTCGGTGCGGATCGCCGCCGCCCATGCGCTGATGACCCGATTGAGTCAGTTCGCCAGCGAGGCGAGCAGTCAAGACAATCTGGTCTCGAACTCCTTCTCTGATGTTGGAATGGTCGAGTCGATGCCCGACGAGCCCCCGCGTTCGCTGTTGGGCTCGTGGTGGGAGGGGATTTTCGGCGGCGGCGGACCGCCGGCTCCTGACGTTCGATCGGCGCCGGCGCAGGCGCCGGTCGAGGGAGGGAACGAACCGGGACAAACAACCGCAGCCGACGAACCGGAATCGGGCACAAATCCTGAGAGAACCCTGCCGCGCGAAGCCCACGAGGAATGGATCGCCCAATGGATCGCCAAGCCGGAGGGTCGTCCCGAGTGGATCGGCCAATCGGCGCCGCGGCTGGAACCGATGGCGGCGGCCGCGAATCCGAAGGAACGATTCCCGGCCCTCTTGGCGTTAGCGGCGCTCGATCCCACGCCGGAACGAGTTTCGCGGGCGTACGAGGCGGCCCTCGCGAGTGCCGATACGCTGGTGCAACTGGGGCAACTGTTTCGATGGCTTCCGGCCGCCGATCGCTTGGAACTGCTCGAGAGGATCTTGCAAAACCGACAATATGAAACGATGTTCAACCAGCTGATTCAGGATTTTGCGTCGGTGCGCAGCCTGGCGGCGGCAGACTTCCTCTGGCAATTGACTGAGGATCCGAAGATCAACTCGCAAGCACTCTTCGGCGCCATTTTGCAGGCCACGTTCGGCGAGGGCGCGCATGCCTACGAGACGCTGTCCAAGGAAAGTTCGGTCGCCCCACCGCTTGTGCACCATGTTCGAGAGCAAGCACTGGCGCGGCTGGATGCCGTCGAACAGAACACCTGGCGATGGCGCCTGTCGCTGGTGCAACTGTATTGGCTCGATCCGCAAGCCGGGGCTGAACGGGCCAAAGGGCTGTTGGAGCGGCCCGACGGACAGGACGTCACGACGCTCGACGTCGCTTTGCAGATTCGCCTGGCGTTACTCACCCCGGACACGCTGAGTGGGGAGGCGATCAAGCTATTGCCGGCGCTCCCGAATTCACTCAAGAAGACGGTGTTACGCTATTCGGTCACCGGATTCCAGCCCTATTTCGGCGGCACGTCGGGCACGTTCGCCGTTCCGACTTATGCGGAGGCGTTTGGGATTTACGACCGCTCCAGCGGCGATGCAAAACTGCGGGTACCGAAGCCGCCGAAGGGCCTGGAACGCGCGACGATCGCACCGCTGTTGGAAAGCAGCGACGCGGAAACCAAAGCACTCGTCACTTATTTTCTCATTCTGTTGGGGGGGAACGAATCGTTGACGCCGCTGGCGGACTATTGGAACAGCAAGCAAGACGACGAGCACGTCGCCATGCTGTTGGTCGATGCGATCGTCGTCCGCAACGACGATTCGTTGACGCCGCTGCTGACGCAGATCTACGAATTACACGGCCAGGAGCAGTACTCGGACTTTCCCCGAAAACTGTACTGGACGATTCGTTCCATGTCCGGACCGGGTGCTCTGCGTCTGCGTCAGCGGATTCGCGACGAAGTCGGCATGTCACAACTCCAATAAACAACGAAGCAACGCGATTTGAGTCGATCGACATTCTTTAGAAAACTGGAGCATTCATGTTGCGCACACTAAAGCGAACTGCCCCGTGGGCCGCCGGACTTGTCTTACTGGTTTGTTCGGCGGGCGATGCCCAATTCGATCCGCGCGGCGTGGCAGTCCATGGGACGGCCTCGAAGGCGGACCGGCCGGAGTTTCTCCGCATGACGCTGACGGTCGTCAGCAAAGGCTCGAATACCCAAGCGGCGATCGAGTCGATTCGGCAGCGGAAGCAACAAGCCGCGATCAAACTGGAGAAACTGGAAGCGATCGAGGATTCCATCGTGTTCGGACCGGTCACGATGGGAACGGAATCGGACGGCCCAAGCATCCAACAAATGCGGATGATGATGCGCGGCAATTTCGGCGATAGCGAAGCGGCGGAAAAACTGATGTCGATCGACCCGCCGGTCACCGTATCCGTGCAGGTCACCGCCGACTGGTTGATGCCGATGGGGGATGAGGAGGAACTGTTGCTCGCGATCCAAGATCTGAAGGACCGGATCATCAAATCCGACGTCGCGGGAAGCCAACAACCTGACGAACTGACCCCTGAACAACAGGAACTGGACGCCGAGCTGTCGGAGATGATGAACAATTATTCCTCCGGCGAGGGTGGAAAGCCAGGAGAGCCGGTGTTCACGTTCGGGCGGCGCTTTAGCCCGGACGATTCGACCGCGCTCATGAAACAGGCGTTTGCCGACGCCGAGACGAAGGCGAAACAACTGGCCGCCGCGGCTTCCCGCGAACTCGGCGCGCTGGCCGGACTCACCTCGAATTCTGCCGCGTCGGAATACGGAAGTCCCTACGACGAGTACAACGCGTACCGTTACGGCCGAGCGCGCCAGGGCGCCGACACGGATGCAAACGGCGTTACGACCGTAATCAGCTCCGACCCGAAAGAGGTCAAACTTCAAGCCCACGTGCAGGCAACGTTTGAAATCAAGTAGCCCGGGGGGGGCACGGGAACCCGGAAGGGTTACCGGAATCGTTGGTTACGGCATCCGTGACGGGTTACCGGATTTTTCTGTCGGGGCGCACCGGAGAAAGGGTGGCCGGAATGGGCATGCTGGAGAATTCCGGCAACCCTCCTCGGACGGCTTCCCGGACAGCTTCCGCTCCCGGACGGCTAGCTCGGTTGCTAGGTCAACTCCTAAGCTCCGATTGCTCTGTGAACTCCGGGTCTCTGTGTTTTTCTATCCTGACCCGCTTTCCTCCCATTCCCGTCGCCACGATCACGGAAATGGCGGTTTGAAACACAGAGCCGCGGAGGGCACGGAGTCCGAGGAATCGCAACAAGGGAGGAAAAGTATCCGGGAGGAAGAGATTTCGGGAAGGGTTACCGGATTTTTCTCGAGGGGCGCACCGGAGAAAGGGTGGCCGGAAGGGACATGCTGGAGTATTCCGGCAACCCTTCTCGGACGGCTAGCTGCTCCCGGACGGCTAGCTCGGTTCCTAGGTCAGCGCCCAAGCTCTGCTCGCTCTGTGAACTCAGTGCCTCTGTGTTTTTCTATCCTGACCCCCATTCCTCCAGCATCCGGGACAGCATCCGGGAAGCGTTACCGGAACCCTGGCTGGGCACCACCGGGCGGGGGGGCCTCCGGGAAGGGTTACCGGATTTTCTTCGAAGGACGGGACAAGTCCGG
>JBGSLW010000120.1:0-7701 GCA_041740495.1 Pirellulaceae bacterium | reverse complement strand
ACTGGGGCTCGGAAATCGTGGGTATCGGAACCACGACGAGCACCAGGCTTCAGGCTCCAGGCTTCAGGCTCCAGGCTCCAGGCTTCAGGCTCCAGGCTCCAGGCTCCAGGCTCCAGGCTCCAGGCTCCAGGCTCCAGGCTCCAGGCTCCAGGCTCCAGGCTCCAGCCTCCAGACTCCAGCCTGTGAAGCTCACCACGAATGCCCTCGCCGGACAGAGGAAAAAAAAGCGGAGGGTGGGCTGTGAAAATTTTCACAAGCCCCCTAGAATAGCCGAATTCTGCTCGCGGTTAGCGCTCCGGAAGAGTCTCTTCGCATGATTCATCAGATCAAACGCGGCTTGAATATCCCGATCCAAGGCCCTCCGGTTCAGAAGATTGAAACTGGACCCGCTTGCCGCACTGTCGCGCTGTTGGGCGCCGACTATTTGGGAATGCGGCCGACGATGCTCGTGAAGCCGGGCGAGTCGGTGCAGTTGGGCCAGCCGTTATTTGAAGACAAAAAGAATCCCGGGGTGCTGTTTACTTCCCCCGGCGGCGGCACGGTAGCCGAAATCTTGCGCGGGGAAAAACGCGCGTTTCAATCGGTGACGATCGAGCTCAATTCAGCCGAAAATGAAGCGGGAATTCAGTTCGCACCGACGAATTCCGTCAGCGATTTGACTCGGGACGAGGTCCAAGAGCGGATCGTCACGTCCGGGCTGTGGGTCGCCCTGCGAACGCGGCCGTACAGTCGGATCCCGCCGCTCGCCAGCGTCCCGCACTCGATTTTTGTAACGGCGATCGACACCCAGCCTTTGGCGGCCGAGCCTGAATTGGTCATCGATCGGCACCGCGAGTTATTTGTGTGCGGGCTGCATGCGCTGAAGGCACTCACCGAAGGACCAGTGTACGTATGTACACGTACTGACTCCCGTGTTCCGGGGCAGGGGATTTCGGGCGTCCAAATGGCGCAGTTCGCCGGGCCGCACCCTGCCGGGTTGGCGGGGACCCACATTCATCTGCTCGATCCGGTCGGGGCTCGGAAATTGGTTTGGACGATCAATTACCAGGATGTGATCGCGATTGGGAACCTGTTTCTCCGTGGGACGATCCTGGTGGATCGAGTCGTCTCGTTGGCGGGGCCTTCGGTCATCAGTCCCCGCTTGATCACCACCCGGTTGGGGGCGAACATCGACGATCTGGTGCGGAATCAGCTGGAATCGGGGGATGTCCGCGTGATCTCGGGTTCCCCGTTGTTGGGACGGCGCGCGGTCCCTCCGAATCAATATCTGGGACGTTATCACCTGCAGATATCGGCGGTTCCCGAAGGGCGGCACCGAGAATTCTTGGGGTGGCAGCGCCTGGGTCCGAACAAGTTCTCGGTGACCAAGATTTACTTGGGATCCTGGTTGAAAAAAAAGCTGTTTCGCTTGACCACCAATTTGAATGGGGGGCATCGAGCCATGGTCCCCGTAGGGACCTACGAACGGGTCATGCCGCTGGACGTCCTGCCGACACAGCTCTTGCGGGCGCTGATTGTGCGCGATACCGACCAGGCCCAGGCCCTGGGGGCTCTGGAGCTGGATGAAGAGGACTTGGCGCTCTGCACGTTTGTTTGCCCCGGCAAATACGACTATGGCCGCTTGCTGCGCGAGAATCTGACTCAAATCGAAAAAGAGGGTTAAACCGTCGACTGCGGGAACCATCATGCTCAAAAAGTTGTTGGAAAAAATCGAGCCGCTGTTCAAGCCGGGGGGCCGGCTGGAGCGGCTGTATCCGCTGTACGAAGCGAACGATACGTTTCTCTTCACCCCGGGCGAAGTGACCCAAGGGGAAACCCACATCCGCGATGCGATCGACACCAAGCGGATGATGTCGATCGTGATTCTGGCGCTGGTACCTTGCATCGTGATGGCGATGTACAACACCGGCTACCAGGCGTCGCACATCATCGAACAGGCGTACTCGACCAGCAGCGAGACCTATCAGGTCCCGGTTCCGGGTTGGCGGTACCGCGTGCTGGACGTCGTGGGAGTCGACTACCGGACGGGGGGCGACTTTTACAAGAACTTCGGCGATCCGTACCGATTCTTGATGTGCTTGTTGCACGGTGCGATTTTCTTCCTCCCCGCGTACCTGGTGACGATCGTGGCGGGGGGTTTGTGCGAAGTCGCCTTTTCGGTGATCCGCCGGCACGAGATCAACGAGGGTTTCCTGGTCACCAGCATGTTGTTTCCTCTGACATTGCCGCCGACGATCCCGTTATGGCAGGTCGCCGTGGGGATCATGTTTGGGGTGGTGGTCGGCAAGGAGGTTTTCGGCGGCACGGGGCGAAACTTCCTCAACCCGGCGCTGACCGCCCGGGCGTTCTTGTATTTCGCGTATGCCCCGCGGATGAGCGGGAACGCGGTGTGGACGGCGGTCGACGGCTTTAGCGGGGCCACCGCCTTGGGGGCGATCAAGATCGCCAGCAACACCTCGGTAGAAAATGTGATCGCCGGAATGGAGGGTGTTGCCAACAAGGTCCCGATCGAACTGGGCTTTTCCTGGTGGGACGCCTTTTGGGGGAACATGCACGGCTCGATGGGCGAGACCAGTGTGTTTTGTTGTCTGCTGGGTGCGGTGGTGCTGATCGCCACACGGATCGGCTCGTGGCGGATCATGAGCGGGATGGTCTTGGGGTTGGTAGTGACCTCGGGTCTCTTCATGTTGACCACGGCCCAAGCCACCTCCTACCACATTGCGCCCTGGTGGCATCTGGTGTTGGGGGGTTTCGCTTTTGGCGCCGTGTTCATGGCGACGGACCCCGTTTCCGCAGCGATG
The DNA here is from genome assembly GCA_041740495.1 of Pirellulaceae bacterium. Lineage (GTDB taxonomy): Bacteria > Planctomycetota > Planctomycetia > Pirellulales > Pirellulaceae > JANMEB01. Next base: position 4,900 of record JBGSLW010000120.1, on the reverse strand, counting down.
ACCGAGACGGGGAAGTGGTGGTACGGGGGGTTGATCGGCTTCATGACGGTGTTGGTGCGAGCGATGAATATCGGGTTCGCCGAAGGGGTGATGTTGGCGATCCTGTTTGGGAACGTTTTCGCTCCGCTGATCGATTACTACGTCATGCAGTTCAATATTCAGCGAAGGATGGCCCGCCATGCAGCGTGACAGTATTGCGAACACCGTGATCGTGGCGCTGGGTGTTTGCCTGGTGTGTTCCTTTTTTGTCTCGCTGGCCGCGGTCGGGTTGAAACCGCGGCAGGACCGCAACGCACTGTTGGACCGCAAGCGGAATATCTTGGCCGCGGCGGGAATGGATGTCGACGTTGCCGCAGAGATCGAAACGATGTACGCGGAACGAGTGGATGACCGGATCATCGATCTGACCACCGGTGACGACGTGACCGACAAACTGATGGCGGAGAAGAATTGGTCGAGCCCGATTGAATACGACCAGCTGGAGGCCTCGAAGGACAAGGCAAATCGCTTGGATCCGAAGGACGACATCGCGGGAGTAAAAGGGCGGGAGCCGTATTCGCACGTGTATCGAATCCGCAAGTCCCCCGAGGACAAACAAGCCTCGATGTACGTGTTCCCGATCCGGGGCTACGGGTTGTGGTCCGAACTGAAAGGGTTTGTGGCGCTCGATGCCGACTTGCGCACGATTCGCGGCGTGACGTATTACGATCACAAGGAAACGCCCGGCTTGGGGGGAGAGGTCGACAACCCCCAGTGGAAAGCCCAATGGGAGGGGAAGCTGTTGTTCGGCGAGTCGAACGATGTCCAGATTCGCTTGATCAAGAATGCCGATCCGGCCAACCCGCACGCTGTCGACGCGTTGTCGGGAGCAACCATCACCAGCCGCGGCGTCGAGAACATGTTCCGCTACTGGATGGGTGAGGACGGTTTCGGTCCGTACTTGGCCCGTCTGCGGGAAGGCGCCGCACAGAATCAGGTCAGCCGAAGCAACTCAACTAGCCCACGTTAAAACCGCGCCACCGCATCCAGCAACGCCGCATCACGCAACACCGCATCCAGCAACGAACACGCACCGTCCGAGGAGTCCGCAATGGCGAAAAAAACCGCCAAGGAAATCCTGCTCGATCCAATCTTCAAGAACAACCCGATCGCCTTGCAGGTGTTGGGAATTTGTTCGGCGTTGGCCGTCACCACGCGCTTGGATAAATCGCTGATCATGGCCCTCTCCGTGACGGTGGTCACCGCCGTTTCCAGTGCTGCCATCGCGTTGATACGGCATCGGATCCCCAACAACATCCGGATCATTGTGCAGATGACGGTGATTGCGTCGATGGTGATCGTGGTCGATCAGATCCTCAAAGCGTATTTCTTTGCCTTGTCCAAGGAACTCTCGGTGTTTGTCGGCTTGATCATCACCAATTGCATTGTGATGGGCCGGGCCGAGGGTTTTGCGATGAACAACACCGTCAAAGACAGTTTCCTGGACGGTTTGGGAAACGGGCTGGGGTACAGTTTGATCTTAGTGGTGGTTGGATTCTTTCGGGAGCTGTTCGGCTCCGGCAAAGTGTTTGGCCTGACGGTCTTGCCCAGTTCGATTTACGAGGCGAACGGTTTGATGCTGCTGCCGCCCAGCGCGTTCTTGATTATCGGTGTGTTCATTTGGGTGTTGCGCACATTCCGGCCCGAACAAGTTGAAAAGGAGTAGAGGCGTGTCGATCTACGAAGTTGTGCAACTGTTCCTCCGCTCCGCGTTCGTTGAGAACCTGGCGCTGGTTTACTTCCTGGGCATGTGCACGTTTTTGGCGGTCTCCAAGGACGTCAAGACCGCAACCGGCCTGGGGGTCGCCGTGATCGTGGTCCAAGCGATTACGGTTCCGGCCAACAACTTGATCTACCAGCTGTTGAAGCCGGGTGTGTTGTATCCCGGGGTCGACCCGAGTTTTCTGGGGTTGATCTGCTATATCGGGGTCATCGCGGCGATCGTGCAGATTTTGGAAATGATTTTGGATCGCTTCTTTCCGGCCCTCTACAACACGCTCGGTATCTTCCTCCCCCTGATCACGGTCAACTGCGCGATCCTGGCAGGAACTCTCTTTATGGTGGAACGCGATTACACGTTTGGCCGGAGCGTCGTCTACGGCGTTGGTTCGGGATTCGGCTGGGCGGTCGCGATCATCACGTTGGCGGGGATTCGCGAGAAGCTGAAATACTCCCATGTCCCGGCCGGTTTGAGAGGTTTGGGGATCACCTTCATCACCGTGGGGCTGATGGCCCTGGCATTCATGGCGTTCAACGGAATTTAAGTCAACTCGGAATTGAGGGAAGCAGGACAGGTGCACGGCGTATGAATACGATCCTTTTGGGTGTCGTAGTTTTCACGGTGGTGGTGATCTCGCTGGTGGCGTTGATCCGGGTGGCTCGCAGTTTCTTGGTGGCTGCCGGCAACGTCAAGATCGTCGTCAATGATCAGCGAACGCTGGAGGTCCCCACCGGCCAGAAGCTGATGGGCGCCTTGGCCTCCGAAGGAATCTTTGTGTCGTCCGCCTGCGGAGGCGGAGGGACTTGCGCTCAATGCAAAGTCCGCGTCACCGAAGGGGGCGGCGATATTCTGGCGACGGAGAAGACCCACATCAACAAACGCGATGCCCGCGAGGGTTTCCGACTCTCCTGTCAGGTTGCGGTCAAGCAGGACATGAAGGTCGAAGTCCCGCACGAGGCCTTCGAGACCAAGAAATGGCACTGCACCGTCCGCTCCAATCGCAACGTGGCGACCTTCATCAAGGAATTGGTCTTGGAGTTGCCCGCCGGGGAAGATGTCAATTTCAAATCGGGGGGCTATATCCAGATCGGGGTCCCGCCGCACGTCGTCGAGTACAAGACCTTTGAGGTCGAGGAAAAGTATCGCGACGATTGGGACAAGTTCAATCTCTGGCAGTACAAGTCGACCGTCGATGAAACCGTCTTTCGCGCCTATTCGATGGCCAACTACCCGGGCGAAAAAGGGATCATCATGCTCAACGTACGGATCGCATCCCCCCCTCCCCGCATGCCCAACGTTCCGCCCGGAAAAGTTTCCTCGTACATTTTCAACCTCAAGCCCGGCGACAAGGTCACGATCTCGGGACCGTACGGCGAGTTCTTCATCAAGGACACGCAGAACGAAATGGTCTATATCGGCGGCGGGGCCGGCATGGCCCCCCTGCGGAGCCATATCTTCGAACTGTTCAAAAACCTCAAGACACAACGCAAAGTGTCCTACTGGTACGGCGGCCGAAGCATGCGCGAGCTGTTCTATGTCGACCAATTCCGCGAGATCGAAAAGCAGTTCCCCAACTTCCAGTTCAACATTGCACTCTCCGAACCGCTCCCCGAAGACAATTGGACCGGTTACAAAGGTTTCATTCATCAGGTCGTTTTGGAAAACTATTTGAAGAACCATCCGGCCCCGGAAGATATCGAATACTATTTGTGCGGACCGCCGAGGATGAACGCCGCGGTCTTCAAGATGTTGGATGACTTGGGAGTCGAGCCCGAGAATATCGCCTTCGACGACTTCGGCGGATAATATTCTTCAACAAAAGGGTTTCGCCAATAAGCCGCAAGGCGCTAAACCTTCAGCTCCCCCGGTTTTCCTCCTCCCCACCGAGCCTGTCTCGGCGGAAGGACGGTCTGGAAACTAAGCCTTACCGCAAACCCGCTCCTCCTCCCCACCGAGCCTGTCTCGGTGGAAGGACGGTCTGGAGACTACAAGAGCACCGGAGTGGACATTCCACGTTTTTCAATAACTACCGCGGAGTGCACTCGAAAATGCGCGGCCTGCACTTTCTGATTCTTCTTCCGGTCGTTGGTTGCTTGCCCGGTGCTTGCCTGGGGCAGTTGACCTTTTCGGGCCAGACTTTCGGCACAACCACTTGGAATGTCAAGGTGGTCGACCCTCCGGCCAGTCATTCCTCGGAGCAGGTGCAGGCCTTGATCGCGCAGGAGTTGGAAGACATCAACCGCCGGATGTCATCGTACCGTGAGGATTCGGAGATCAGCCGGTTCAACGCCAGCCGCTCCAGCGACTGGTTCGACGTTTCTCCGTCGACGGCGGCTGTGGTTCAGCGAAGTATCGAGCTCTATCGAGAGACCGAAGGTGTGTTCGATATCACGGTGGGGCCACTGGTCAATCTGTGGCACTTCGGACCCGGCAAAGCCGAATCCCCCACCCTGCCGAGCGACGCGCAAATCACCGCGGCGATGGCACATCTAGGAAGCGATAAACTGGCTGTTCGATTCGAGCCGTCGCCGGCGATTCGCAAATCGGATCCGCTCGTGGAAATCGACGTCGCGTCGATCGCGGAAGGCTACGCGGTCGATCGCGTTGCCCAGGCCTTGGTATCGATCGGTTGCCGCAGTTTTTTGGTCGAAGTCGGCGGAGAGGTCGTGGTTCGCGGGAGTCGCGCGGATGGCTCCCCCTGGCAGATCGCGATCGTCCGTCCGGTTGCGGGCGAGCTCTCTTATGATCACGTTGTCTCCGTGCGCGATACGGCCGTATCCACATCGGGGAATTATCGAACGTTTTTTGAAATCGACGGCAAACGCTTCAGCCATGCGATCGATCCAAACACGGGACGACCGGCACAGAACCAGCTGGTCAGCGCGACCGTGCTGGCACGTGATTGTGCCACCGCCGATGCGCTTTCGACGGCCGTCATGGTCTTGGGCCGGGAACGCGGGCATGCGATGTGCCGCCGATTGGGGACGCCGCTGCTGACGATCGAGCAAACTCCGGGTGGCTTTCAGGAGCTTCGCTCGGGTGAAATGACGCTGGTCGACCTGCGGACCGCCGGCGGCGCCGCGGGTTCGGTAGGGCCCACGATTGTGGCCGCGTTTCTGATCTTTGGGCTGGCGGTGGCGG
>JBGSLW010000119.1:0-3228 GCA_041740495.1 Pirellulaceae bacterium | reverse complement strand
ATGGTGCTGCAGCGCGACAAGCCGATCCACGTGTGGGGCTGGGCGGCGCCGGGGAAGCAGGTTGAGATCTCCTGGCGCGGCGACCAGAAAACCGCCGTGGCAGGCCCCGACCGCGCCTGGCGCATCTTGTTGCCGGCCGCGCCCGCTTCCGCCAACCCCCAGCAACTGACGGTCCGCTGCGGCAGCCAGTCGATCGTACTTGACGATGTCTTGGTTGGAGATGTCTGGCTGCTGGGCGGACAGAGCAATATGGAATTCGAACTGGACAAGGTCGAGAACGGGCCGCTGGAAATCGTGTCCGCGAATCATCCGCAGATCCGACTGCTCACGATCCCGTATGGACAGGGGCCGGAGTATCGCACTGGGTTTGCTCGGCTGCACGAATGGAGTGACTGGTTCGGTCGACATTTCCGCAAGGGAGATTGGGAGATCTGCACACCGGATACCGTCCGGGAATTTTCGGCAATCGGCTACGTTTTTGCCCGTCGCGTGCACCAAGCGAGCGGTGTACCGATCGGCGTGATTGATGCCTCCCGCGGCGGGACGACGGTCGAGACTTGGACTCCGCTGGCGGTCCTACGGAGTCTGCCGGGCGAGGCGACAGCCGCTAAGCTCGCGCACTTCGACCGTGCAGCGGCCGAGTGGGATCCCCAAGCCGACCTCGCCCAGCGCCAGGTCAGTCACCGCGAATGGATCGCGAAGATGACGCGCGATGGAAAAGAAATTCCGGAAGACCGGCGGACGGATCCGAATGATCTGCGCCCAGGACCACTGGGCGACCCCAATTTCCCGGGCCATTGTTACGCGGGTATGCTCGCTCCACTCGCGGGGCTTTCGCTCAAAGGGGCCATCTTCCATCAAGGCTACAACAATGCGTTCGAGGGATCGACGGGCGCCCAAATGTATCGCGAAATTTTTCCGGAAATGATCAAGGCCTGGCGAGCTGCGTTCGACGACCCCACGATGCCCTTCGGGATCATTTCGCTCTGCACCGAAGGCTATCCGCAAACCCGCGACAACTATTGCGAAAAGATGTGGGATGCGGGTATTGAAATCCGCGAGGCCCAGTACCTGACGTTTCTCGATTTCTACCGGGCCGGCGATGCCGACGTGGGTTACGCCAGCTCATATGACCTTCGCCGACGTTGGTACCATCCCCAAATCAAGATCCCCGCGGGGGAACGGATCGCCCGCTGGGCCTTGGCCAGCCAGTATGGGTTCGACGGGCAACTCGAATGGAAGCCGCCTATGTTGCTTGACATGGAAGTCCGCCCTGGGTCGCTGCTGCTGAAATTCGACACCGAAGTCAATGATCCGGAGGAGGGAGAGATCCAAGGGTTTTCGATCGCCGGCGAGGATCGCAGATTTCATCCAGCGAATGTTAGCTTTGCGGAAAAAGCGAACGACGATCAAGGGCGACCCCAAGTAGATCGAACGCAATTGATTCTCGACAGTCCGCTGGTCGCATCTCCCATGCACTATCGCTACGCCTGGGGACGCAATCCGTTGGCCAATTTGCAAGCAGCCGGACACAAGGACCTTCCGTTCGCAACCCAGCGGAGCGATACTTGGCGTATAGAGCAAGTCCCTGCAGGCATCCTGCCGGACGACTTCCGCCCCCCGTTCCCAGGATCGCTCTCAGGAAGCGATCGGAACAAGCTGCTCGATGCGCTCCGCGAACAAGACCGCCAGCGCCGTTTGCAGGAAGCCCGCCATACCCTGGAAACGGAAGGCGTGCGCCCCGAGGGGGAATAATGCCACGTTCGCAACACGTGCTTCGCGAACGCAACACACGCTACCCAAGCCGGTTCACCGGCTCAGGCAGATGCCGCCGGGTTCATCCCCGAGGAATCTTTGCGCTCAGCCTAAACAATTCCGAACCACCGCAGATGCCTCGGGGTTCATCCCCGAGGAGTTCTCACGTTCAACCTAAAAACTCGCCCCATCGCCCCACCCCTTTCACCTTCCTCGGCCGAGCCGCCGACGATCCACTTCGAACGTGGCATCCCCAGGCCGAAACGGGTGGTTCGTCGGTGCGGCGTTGCTCACACGCGAATGGCTACCGGTTGACCACGAAGTACACGATGAGCACGAAGGAATCAGAGGGCGAATCGTTGGATGCCATTTTCCGACTTTGGGCAAGGGGTCAGACCCTGTTTTCAGTAGTTGGGCGTTTGCAATTGACTCGAAATTCGAATTCGTTTTCATACCCCGGGTAACAGGGCCTGACCCCATGCTCATTCGCCGTCCATGGTGATGCCTCGGGGTTGATCCCCGAGGAGGGCTCACGCTCAACCTAACACCAGACAAACAATAGGGTACTTCCCCAGATGCCTCGGGGTTGATCCCCCGAGAGTGTTCACGTTCAACCTACCCACCGGGCGCTCTACAAATCCCATCCGTCCATGGTGATGCCTCGGGGTTGATCCCCGAGGAGGGTTCACGTTCAACCTACCCACCGGGCGCTCTACAAATCCCATCCGCCCATGGTGATGCCTCGGGGTTGATCCCCGAGGAGGGTTCACGCTCAACCTACGAACGCTGCCCTACCCAGACCCGTCCGTCCATGGTGATGCCTCGGGGTTGATCCCCGAGGAGGGTTCACGTTCAACCTACGGACGCGCCCCACCCTTCCCTCATCTTCGGCCGAGCCGCCGACGTGCCAACACAGAGCGGCATCCCGAGGCCGAAACGAGTGGTGCGTCGGTACAGCAACGCGTCCGCTCGACCGGCAGCCGACCCGTACCAACCGCAGATCGTCCAGATTCACGCAGATTACTCGAAGCCCGCACAACAGTGTACATGTGTATACTTACTGCTGGTCGTGAGAAGCAAGGAGACCGCAGATCATCTTCTGACTTTCGTTCTCTCTCTGTTTCGTCCGTTGGCTCCTGTTCCAATCTTCATTTCTTGAACACGAGACAACGGAGGAAACGGAGGAAGATCGTCACCCCCTCATGGAACGCGTCGACATTTTCAAGGCTGGAACATCGCTTCCGGGGCTCCCGGAATCGGGAGAGTTACCGCTGCGGAGAAAGTTGCCTTTCGCACGCCAGTTTTCGACGATCGCTCCCCCGGGCATCCCCGTCTCCCGTCTCCCGCTTTCCCCAGAACGACGGTTCGATCCCCGCCGCCTCCTTTAACCCCTCAACCGCAACCTGGCCTCATCCCAGAGTGGCCCGCCGAGTCCCCTCGGCGGGTCGTTTACATTTCTACGCGGCAAACGCC
>JBGSLW010000118.1:0-8351 GCA_041740495.1 Pirellulaceae bacterium | reverse complement strand
CCCTGAGCCGAACGGCGCTAGCCGCGGTTTCCGGGAACGTGAAGAAACCGAGGCTAGCGCCGATCGGCTGATGTTTGCGCGGCGATTAACCGACGGGGATTCCCTGAGCCGAACGGCGCTAGCCGCGGTTTCCGGGAGCGTGAAGAAACCGAGGCTAGCGCCGATCGGCTGATGTTTGCGCGGCTGTATTCCGAGTCCATGAGACGTTGTCGAGCGCAACCCCTTTCCGCAGGGCGCTTGCGGCCACCGGTTGTCGCGCGAAAGAATGGATGGGCCATTCAGCGCAGCGACTATCCCCAGGAATTCCATGGACGCAGCTCGGATCAAACAACTGACCGACATGTTTTTCACATGTCGCCGCGAGGAGTTAAGCCAGATTTTCAACGAGCTCCTTTCGGCGTTGGAAGCGGAGCAATCGTTGCCGCCGGGAACGCTGTTGTCGCGGAACTACGAGACGGCTCAAGCCAACCCGGAGATCCACGCGATCCCGGGGAATCTCAAGGATGCGCGGGACGCGATCTTCCCCTACTTTTGGGGAACCGATAGCTGGCAATCGAAATTGCACTTGGAAAATGTCAAAGGGCCGCCGAATTTCGCCTCGCTGGTCGGGGCGTTCGCGGGTTTGCTCAAGAATCCGAATCTCTGCGTCGACACGTATTGCCTGCGGTCGAACGAGTTGGAGGTCAAGTCGATTACGGCGTTGGCGAACTTGATCTTCTACCACACCGAATCCCCTTGGGGTGTTTTCACGATGGGGGGGACGATCTCGAACTTGTACGGCGGCAAATTGGGAATCGAAAAAGTCGTCCCGGGCGCCATGCAAACGGGCTTGGCGGAGACGCGATTGGCCGGACTGGTTTCCGAGGCGGGGCACTATTCGAATGCCACGTTGGCGGGCTGGCTGGGGTTGGGGGTTCAGAACTTGCACAGCATTCCGACCGACGAGAACATGTCGATGCGTCTGGATCTTTTGGAGGAGACGCTGGAGCGGCTGTACCAGGAGGGGCGGCAAGTCGCGTTTGTGATCGCCACGTTTGGAACGACCGACGCGTTCGGGATCGACGATATTCAAGGGATCCGCGCGATCATCGATCGTCAGGCGGCGAAGTTCGACGTCGTTCCGCCGCAGCTGCACGTCGACGCCGCGGTCGGTTGGGTCTCCTGCTTCTTGACGGAGTACGACGTGGCGAACAACCCACTGGGGGCCGACCCGGGGACGTTGGAGCTGATACGTCGGACGCAGCGAGCCACCGTCGGCTTCCGGGCGGCGGATTCGGTCACGATCGATTTTCACAAGATGGGATGGGGGCACTATCCCTCCAGCGCGTTCATCGTCCGCCGCCGCGACGACCTGTTGCGACTGACTCGCACGGTCGACGAGGTCCCGTATTTCTGCGAAGCCGATTTGCGGCACGACCCAGCGCTGTTCACGCTGGAATGTTCCCGTCCCGGAATCGGACCGTACTCCGTGATGGCCTCGTTGAACGGGATTGGACTGCAAGGCTATCAATGCCTGGTGGCCAACGCGATCGAGAAAGCGAATCGGCTCAAACACCGGCTGAGCCAATTCGAATTCTGTCGGGTACTGAACCAGGAGACCCCGGGCCCGAGCGTCTGCTGGTGGGTTTTGCCTCGGGGACGAAACGCCGAGTCGATTTATCGCCGCGTGTTGGAAGGGAGCCTGCCGGACGAAGAGCGGAAGCAGTACTTCCACGAGATCCGCCGGTTGTTCGAAAAGCGGGAGGCGACGCTCGATCCAGCTCGCGACGCCCGATTGAGCTTCACCACGTCGATCGGTTTCTGCCCGCACGGGGTCCAATTGCCGGCTTGGAAAGCGGTGTTGTTCAATCCCAAGACCGACATGGAGGTGCTCGATCGCGTGATCGCCAGCATCGAAGACGTCGCGTGATTTACTGGTAGCGGCCGCGGAACTGGTCGACGGGGTACTTGGCGTTGGTCTTGGCCATTTTGCGGGTAAACGTCTCGGCCAGATCCAGGTCGAGGGCGTTGGCCAAGGCCAAGAGGTAGGCGAACACGTCTGCCATCTCCTCGCCGACGGCTTGGAGCCGCGCGGGATCCGATTTGAGCTGCCGCGACTCCTCGACGGAGATCCATTGGAAATGTTCCATCAGCTCGGCGACTTCGATCGCCAGCGACATGCTGAGGTTCTTCGGCGCGTGGAATTGATTCCAGTCCCGCGCGTCGACGAACTCGCGGATTTGTGCTTTGAGTTGGGCGAGAGTGGTTTGGTCGTCTTGAATCGACATGCCGTCGCTCAACGGTTGCCTTGCGCGAATCGGTCGGGGTTTTCCGCCGTCAGGTAGTGGAGCAGGTCGGCGACTTCCGCGGCGCTCAGTCCATCCAACAAGCCGCCCGGCATCGTCGATTCCCGCATGTCCTCCAGATTGTCGACGTCGGCTGGATCGAGCGTCTTTTGCTCGCCGTTGGATTGGAGCACGACCCAGCGTCCGTCGGGTTGGACCGTCAACTGGCCGGCGAAGACTTTTCCGTCACCCGTCGTGATGCGTTTCCCGCGGTACTGGTCGGAAATCACGGCGGAGGGATCGATCGTGGCCTCGAGGATCTCGCGGATATTGAAGCGGCGTCCGATCGCAGTCAGATCGGGGCCCGATCCTTCGCCGAGGTTGCCCAGGCGATGGCAGCGGGCGCATTGGGCTTGTTGATAGAGTTGTTCACCGCGGACGGGGTCGCGCGGGCTGGAATCGCTGCGGATTTCCGCCAGCAGCGAGTCGACGGTCCACGGAGTCGACGTGGTGGCGGCCCGCGTCGAGATCGGCTGTTCCGCGGGAAACGTCTCGCGATACCATTGGAACCAGTGCTCCAAGGTCTCGGCGGGTGCGTCGTCCGCATCGCCATGAGATTCGCCGGTCCAATGCTCCAGCAAGGAGATTGCGGCGGAGGCCCCGGCGCCCGGGTAGGCTTGTGCCGCCGCTAAGATCTGTCGGCAGTGCTCGGGGTCGGCGGTTTGATAATCGATCTCGGAAAGGGCGATCAGCGTCTCGATCGCGATTGGTTCGTGCAGCGTGGCGACGTTGCGGATCACGTGATCGAGTGCCTCGGGGTTTTCCGAGGAGAGCAGCACCGCCGCGAGGCCAGCTCGCAGTTTGCGAGTCGAAGCGTCTTGGCGGGATTGAGCGTCCCGATCGATCGCAATCAATCGGTCGATGGTTTCGGCGTCGGGTTGGGCGGGGAGTTGAAAGAGCGCGGCGGTCACCGCGTTGGGCCAGGCGGCGCCGCGGGTCCAAACCTCGTCGCGTTCGTCGTCGCTCAGATACTGGGCGACGCGGGTGGCCGCCGCCGCGACGTAGCCTTCGTAGCTGCCGCCGCCGGGATGATCGACGAGCGATTGTTCCAGAAACGCCAGGACGGCCAAACGGTCGCGCGGCTCGAGTTTCTCCGCCAACGTCTGGAGCATCAGCGCGACCATCAATTTGTGTTCGTGCGGATCCTGCGATTGTTCCAAGTATTCGGCGTAACGGTTCTCCATGTCGGTCACTTGGAGGAACGCCAGGATTTTGGCGAGTTCCCGGTTGATCAGGGCGTTCGCCGAGGGGAATTCTTCACCCATGCGGAACACGAAGGCGGGGATCTTCTCGGGCTCGACCGGGCTTTGGGTGAGCGCGAGTTGAATCACGCGGAGAAAGTCGATGAAATCGGCATCGGCGACGAACCCATCGAAGTATTCGGAGGCCCGGGCCAGGACGGCGTAGCTGCTTTCCAAACTGGGGGCGGCAATCAGAAGAGCGGCAGCCCCTTGGAGGAAGATCCGCGGGTCGTTCTGGGTGAGGATCATATCGCGCCACTGTTCGCTGGGGATTCGTTCCAACAGGCGTCGGGCTGCGAACGCTTCCCCTTGATCGAGCGAGCGGAGCGAATTCGCTAAGCGTTGCGGTGCCACGGCGGCGTTGCAGCGGATCAGCGATTCGCAGGCGACTCGTCGCACCCAAGGTTCGTCGTCCGACAGCAGTCGTTCGAGCACCGGTTGGGCGGTCGCCGCGGGGCGCGACCCCAGGACTCGGGCGGCTGCCACGCGAACCTCCGCCTGCAGGTCGCCCGCCAGACGTTCGAGCAATTCTGACGAAGCGGCCGGGCCGTAGAGTGTCATGACATCGAGCGCTCGGACTCGGAACCGCGCCGGCAGCGACGGATCGACCGCCGCTTGGAGGAGCATCGGATTCCATTGTTCGCCTGCTTGCTTCCGCAACTTGGCGAGAGCCTGGCGCGCCCAGGCGCTTTCCGGCTGAGGGAACATCAGGACGCGGAGGAGCGTGGTGGGCGGCTCCAAAATCTCCTTGGGAATTTCGCCGCGCCAGGCGATCCGACCGATCGAGCCCTGGGTGCCTCGACCACCTGTACAAAAGTACAGTGCCCCATCGGGCCCGACCGTCAGGTCGGTGACGTTGAGCGCCGCGGCCGAGAGGAAGGGGCGGGTCAGGGCTCGGGTGGTCGAACCGTGGCGGGTGAGCCGCGATACGAGGATCCGACCTTCCGACCAATCCGCCAGGAATAAGGCGTCGTGGTAGCGAGCCGGGAACGCAATGTGGTGATAAAAAGCGGCGCCGGTCGGCGAACCCCGTCCGGTGGAATCCGCTGGAGGGACGCAGTCCAGGTAAAAGGTGGGGTACTTGGCCCAGCCGCTCCGCCAACCGTATTCGCCACCGGCCAGCACCTGGAACAGCATCGTCGGTCGGTACCAGGGAGTCCCTTCGTCGGATTCCATGTCGCTGTCGTGGAAGTAGAGTTCGCCCGCCGCGTCGAACGCCAGATCGTAGGCGTTGCGAATCCCGCCCGCCACGAGTTCAAACTCGCGCGATTGAATCGGCATCCGCAGAATCGTCCCTCCGGGAGCCTTGATACCGACGGCATGTCCTCCGGGATCTTCGATCCGCGGAACCAGATCGGCTTCATAGGGATGCGCATACGGACTGGTCGAGGCGACCGGCTTGTCCAGCCGCGCGTGGTTCCCCACGATCAAGTAGATATTTCCATCGGGGCCCAGGGTCAACCCGTGCGGGCCGTGTTCGGCGTTGGTCCCTTCGAATCGCGCGATCAAATCGACCGACTCGAAGTTGGCATCGCAGTCGGCGTCGGCCAGTAGATACAAGCCCCATCCTTGCAATCCTTCGCCCGTGACATAGATCTTCCCGTTGAGCGGGAGGATCCCTTGGCAATTCTTGACCTGATCGCAGATAGCTTGAGTGCGCTCGGGATCTTCGGGAGTGGTGGTGAAGTCGATTCGCGCCAGCCCCGCGTTCTCGCGAGAGACGATCAGACGGCCGAACTCGTCGAACTCCATCGCGATGTATGACCCAAGCGTTCCGTCGGCGACGAGCGCGACTTCGAATTCCGGGTCGATTTCGAACTGAGGTATCTCGGTCGTTGGTTCTGTCGGCGACGTCGTCGCCGGTGTTGCGGCGGCGGCGGCGGCGGGCGGCGGCACAATCGGCGGAAGGTCGGGGGACGTGGTCGTCGACGGGGGCGTTGAACTCGTCGATGGATCGTGCGTTCGATCGAAGCTGTCGATCGGTGTGCGTCCGGAGGGTGCGATATCGCTGGGGCTGGGAAACGCCGGGGCGGATTCGCGCGTCGAGACCGCTTGAGCAGGCGGGAGTTGTGCTGAGGGAGCGGTGGTTACCTCTGTCGAGTCCGCTGGGGCGGCATCCGCCGTCGGAGCGGAATCGGTTCCGTCGGCCGTTGCTGGTGAGTTGGTCGGGGTCGACGATGCATTGCCGGCTGGGGGAGCGATGGCGGCGGCGGTTTCCGCCGGCGATCCGTCGTTCGCGCCTGGGTTCGCGTCCTGGTCTTGGGCGAGTTGTTGGGACTTGCCCCAACTGGAATCATCGAACGCGAGGCTCATCCATTGTCCGCGTGGATCGGTGGTGGCCCGCCAGCTGGAATCGGTGGGGGTCATCCGCCATTGCGATTCATTCTTTTCCTTGACGACGATGGCAGCGGCCAGGCCTGCGGTTTTGCCCTCCAAGTTGTCGACGCGGACCGCCAGGACGTTGACCCCGGCCAACATGTGCGGACCGATGTCGAAGCGTTTCATTTCGGAGCTTCCGGTCGCGGTCCCCAGACGGACTCCGTTGAGAAAGATCTCCATCCGATCGTTGGCGGAGATTTGCAACTGGCCCCGCTCCGGATCGATCATCCGGAAGGCTTTGCGGAAGTAGCAACTTCCCAAGGGGACTTTGCCTGCCTCCTGTTCGGCGTTCCAAATCCATTGGACTTGTTGGCCGAACGCCGCGGTGGGCAACAGCCCGGCCGGCAACGCCAGCAGCCACAGCCAGGCCGCGCAGTGCAGACGACCGCGCGATCGAACGAAATTGAAGATGCGAGGAGCGATTGCCATAGCACAATACCTGTCGTGGAGATAAACCGACGTGACCGCGGGTGAGCGCGGACCTCGGGCTGCTCAAACGGCGCTGGCCCGCGCCGCACAGAGGACCTCGTACAGGTCCTGAGAGACGCGAATGCGCTCGTCAATAAAATCGCCGACCCAAGCGCGTCCGGCCTGCCGGGCTTGCAGCCATACGGTCAGCAGATCCCCCAAGAGGATGTCGACATCGTGCGATCGGCCCAAGTCGTTTTGGTCCGAGGTCACTACGGAGCGGTACGCGTCTTGCATTGGTTTCCGCCTCTATCAAAGGAGTTCACGGGGGAGTCCACCTGGGATAGCTATCGGCTGCCAACGTCGCTGCGGGTTAGGTAAATTGTGCTGGTTGCTGCAAAAATGCCGGCGGACAGCTCGCCCCAAGCCTCCGCGATCCCCTCCCCCGCCGCGGCTACCCAGCTTCACGGGCGGACCATAGAATACGACCCTCGTTTTCCCTTTCAGGTGCTGTCGTGAAAACGCTATTGACGGAAGCCGAAATCCGCGCTGGGGTGGAGCGCCTGGCGGAGACCATCACCGCCACCTACGGCGACCGACCTCTGACGATCATCGGGCTGATGACCGGCAGCCTGGTCCTGCAAGCCGACTTGATACGGCTCTTGAAAATGCCGCTCCGGGTCGGGGTGGTCCAGGCCAGCAGTTATCGAAGCGGGACCGAACGCCAAGCCTTGATCATCAACAGCGATCTGATGCCGGAAATCGGCGGTCGCGATGTGCTGTTGATCGACGACATTTTTGATACCGGCCATACGCTGGCGGACGTCCTGAAGCGACTGCTCGGGATGCAGCCCGCCTCGCTGCGTGCGGCCGTCTTGCTGCGAAAGTCCGGGCGGCAGCAGGTCGTGTTGGAGCCCGATTTTGTGGTGTTCGAAATTCCCGATGAATTCGTGGTCGGATACGGCTTGGACTATTGCGACCAATATCGAAATTTGCCGTATATTGCCGCGTTGGAACCTGCGGATATCGTCCCAGCATGACGCCACTTCGCCTGGTTATCGCCGGTGAGCGATTCTGGCCCGTCGTCGAACCGAGTGCCGTGGCGATGGAGGAGTTGGGTCGGGCATTCGCCGACGTGGGCGTGCGGGTAACGTATTTGACCGCCAAGTCGGAGAAGGGCTGGCCCGACTGGTTTCCATTGCGAGGCTCGTGGGGAACCTCCCATGTGCACTACGTGCCGACGGCGACCCGCTTGCCGTTTGTCCCGCCTCGGTTTGGTCGATCGATTCAGTATTGGCTGGAGTCTCATGCCGGGGAAATCGACGCGGTGATCGCCGCGGGATCGGGCGAGTTTCTCAGTGGGCCGCTCCGATGGATTCGCGAGCGCGGGATCCCGGGGCTGGCATGGGTCTGGTCCGGATCGGCGGCGCAGTCGACCGCCGCTTGGGACGAGCTGTCGGACTTCGATTGGAACGGCGAACTGGGGAGCCGAATCCAGATCGTCTGTGAATGCGATGAATTTGCGGCGCGGTGGCGAGACGCAGGCCTGCCGCAGCAGGTCTTGCGCCGCGCGAAAACGGCGATCGAGCTACCGAATCCGATCCATCGGCTGAGCCGCGGCTCATTGCGGGAATCTTTGGCGCACGCCGACTCGCGCTTGCAGATCGGAGCGAATCAACGGATCTGCCTGGTGTTGGGTCCGATCTTCGAGCGCGGCGAATGGTTGCGACTGTTGCAAGCCTGGCCGTATCTGATCCGGCAAGAGCGACGGGCTCGATTATGGTTGATGGGGGACGGTGAGGGTTTTGCCCAGTTGTGGGAGCAGGCCCGGCGGCTGGAGGTGCTGGACTCCGTCGAGTTCGTCGGGTGGTTCGACGACCTGGCGGAGATCTTTCAGTCGGTGGACTTATTGATCGTCCCAGACCGCAACCCCTGGAAGGATCGGCACGCGTTGCGGGCGGTGGCGACGGGATTGCCAGTCTTGGCGCTGGCCGGCGCC
>JBGSLW010000117.1:0-1929 GCA_041740495.1 Pirellulaceae bacterium | reverse complement strand
TTTTCTATCCTGACCCCCATTCCTCCAGCATCCGGGACAGCATCCGGGAAGCGTTACCGGAACCCTGGCTGGGCACCACCGGGCGGGGGGGCCTCCGGGAAGGGTTACCGGATTTTCTTCGAAGGACGGGACAAGTCCGGGACGGTTTGAAACACAGAGCTGCGGAGGGCACGGAGTCCGAGGAATCGCAACAAGGGAGGATAAAGTATCCGGGAACATCCGATGAACATCCGAAAAGGACGAACATCCGGGAAGGGTTACCGGATTTTTCTGTCGGGGCGCACCGGAGTAAGGGCGTCCGGGATGGACATACCGCAGAATTCCGGCAACCCTTCTCGAAACTCCCGGCAACTATACTGGAAAGTTCGTATCCGCGTTCCCACGTTTTCTCGGCTGGGGTGGCGCTGTGGAATTTGTCGTTTTGCTGCTGCTCATCGGCCTGCTGACGCTGGTGGTGATGCCGATCGTGGCGGTGGTCCAGGTCGCCAATCTGCGCAGCGAATTGGGAAAGTTGCGGGATGAGCAGACGCGGCTGGAAAACGAAATCGAACATCTGAATCGGCGGCGGAAGGGGGCGTTCCACGGTCAAACGGAATCGCCGCGCGACGCGGAGCCGGCGGTCAACGATGCCAGGCCACCGGAGTCCGCAGGCTCCGGGGTGTCGAGCGAGTCGACCGCATCTGTTGGGGAGGCGCCGATCGTCGATGCGATTCTGGTCGCAGGCCAAGTTGACTCGCCTGCCGCGGCGTCCCCAACGCCATCCCTCCCCATCCCTCCGGTCGTCGAGCGCGCCGCTGAATTTGCGATCCCATCCGCCGGCGCGGATGAGTTCCCTGCGCAGCCTCCGCGCGCCAAACGGGGCAGTGCGATCAGTCTGGAAGAGCGGTTGGGCGCGAAATTGCCGGTGTGGCTCGGGGCGATCGCCTTGATGTTGGCGGGGGTGTTCCTGGTCGCCTTTGCGGTGAAGCGCGGTTGGTTCACGCCCCGGATGCGGGTCTACGCCGGTGCGGCGCTGGGGACGTGCCTGATCGTGTTGGGGCTTGGATTGCGCCGCCGGTACTCGGATATCGCTCAAGGGTTGGCGGCGGCGGGAGTAGGAATTCTTTACGCGGTGGTCTTGGCGGTGGCGACGATCTTCCATGCGGAGTTCCCCTTTATCGGTTCGCTGGCCTCGCTCTATATGATCGTGGGGATCACGGCCTTGGCGATTGCCCTGAGTTTGTATTTGGGCCCGCTGGTGGCGCTCGTCGGTCTCTTGGGCGGGTTCGCCACGCCGGCGTTAATCGGCGTCGGATCCGACCACGCCTCGCCTTTGTTTCTTTGCTTGATCGCACAGCAGGTGGGGACATCAATTATCGGCCGACGCAACGCACAGTGGTGGTTCGCGTTGATCGCGCTGGTGGCTGTCGAGTTGTACGTCGCGGCCTGGATGCTGGTCTATTGGGATCCGCTGCAGGCGCCTTTGCTGGGGGGTGTGGTCTTGGCGGCGCTGGCTTGTTTTGTGGCGACGCTGCCGGTCGGCCTGAAGGAACTGGGGGAGTCTCGGTGGGGGAAGCAGCCGGCGTGGCTTTGGGCGGGATGGCTCCTACCTGCGGTTCCGGCGATTCTGCTGAGCAGTATCCTGGTGGCGCGCAGCGAGATGAGCTTCATCAATATTGCAATGCACGCCGCCCAGCTGGTGGGGCTGATGATCGTTGCCCGAGTGCGAGCGGAGTTCTTTCCACTCTTTCCGGTGGCGGCGGGGATCACGGTCGCCACCGTGTTGTTGCGTGTCGGGGCGGAGCGTACGGCGGCGGAGCGACTTGGCGAGTTGGTCGCGGGGGAGCAGATCGCAACGATTTTGTTCGGTGGGATTCTGAGTTGGGGAAGTCTGTTGGCCAGTCGAGGCGGACGGCGAACCTGGGCCTGGTCGTTGACCGGAGCGGCCGC
>JBGSLW010000116.1:0-7383 GCA_041740495.1 Pirellulaceae bacterium | reverse complement strand
CCAGTTTAACGCCCAGCCGGAGGCGCCGGCTTCCTGCCGGACGTAAACTCGCCATCCAGCCGTCGCCTCCGGCTCGGCGTTAAACGCTGTGGTGCGCTTCCAGTTTAACGCCCAGCCGGAGGCGCCGGCTTCCTGCAGGACGTAAACTCGCCATCCAGCCGTCGCCTCCGGCTCGGCGTTAAACGAAGGGACCGCTCGACGGTTACGCGCACCCAGCTCGCAGCCAGACGTCGTCCTCGTTTCGAAAAACCACCTGCTCTTTCGACATTTTCTCCAAGAGGAATTCGGCTGCGAAACGCTCGGACGTCACCGATTCTGCGTCCACGCCCGACCAGCGCGCCAGCAGGCCCAGCAGACGCTCCGGCGGAACACCCGCAGCTCGGTACGATGCGACGCGAGTATCCCCGTGCCGTTTGGCCAAGCGTCGACCATCCTCCCCCACCACCAACGGGAGATGCGTGTACGTCGGCGGCGGGCCCAGCTCCAAGCAACGGTACAGCCAAATCTGCCGGGCCACGCTGCTCAGGAGATCGGCGCCGCGGATCACCTGATCGACCCCCTGGCGGTGGTCGTCCACCACCACGGCCAATTGGTAACTTGGCAAGCCCTGCTTGGTCCAGACCAGAAAATCGCCGGGGGAGTTGGCCAGATTGAACGCCTGCCTCCCCAGGAATCGGTCTTCGAATTCGATCGGTTCGGCGGGGACCCGGAGCCGAAACGCACCGGGGGACTCGGGATCGAACGCCGTATCCACCCGAGGACTGCCGCGGGGCGGCCGGCACGTGCCCGGGTACCGCAGTTCGTGGTCGTCGGCATGCGGCGCCGACAACGTCGCGGCCTCGACCTGCTGTCGAGTACATGTACACCTGTACACTAAATCGCGCTGGGTCAAATTCCGCAGCGCACGCTGGTAGGGCTCCAAATCGGCTCGTTGAGTCCAGGGACCCACATCCCAGTCGATTCCCAACCAGCGCAAGTCCTCCAGCAACTGGTCGACATACGCTGGTTTGACCCGAGGGCTGTCCAAGTCCTCGATCCGCAGGACGACCTCCCAGCCGCGCTGGCGAGCCAACGCCCAATTGACCAAAAACGTGCGTGCATTTCCCAAATGCAACGCGCCGGTCGGAGAAGGGGCCAATCGAGTCCGCGACATAAGCGAAATTTACTTGAGGAACCAACGTCTTTTTTTGTGCGAGAATTCCTGAGCAATCTTCACTCTCCCCCGTCTTCGGGGGTGAGTCGCACGCAAGGATGCGTGCGAAGAGGGGGCGACTGTTGGCGGGGAATGGAGGTCAACATGGGCCCTCCCCGGCCGCGTCCTGCGTCCGACCCTCCCGCGGGCTCAGGGAAGAGTTCACGATCCGCGGGAGGGTAAAGTCTCGAAAACTGCACGGCCTCCTGGCGGGGGAGAAAGGCTGAGGATGAGGGGGGCGACGTCTTCGGCTGGCGGTCAAACTTCTCGGCGGCAGGCACATGTGGTTGGAATTTATCGATCGCGCTCATCGATTTCCATCCCCAGCTGTCGCATCTTGCGGTAGAGATTGGAGCGATGCACGTCCAGCTGTTCCGCGGCTTCGGTCATGTTCCCCCGAGCCTCCTGGATCCGGCGCTGAATCAGTTGGCGTTGGAATTCTGCGGTCGCATCGGCTAGAGAGGCGCGGGTCGCGAGCCAATCCGGGGCGTCCATCTGTGCGGCGCGGATAAAAGGGAGATCCGCTGCGTCGATCCGATCCCCCTCCAGCAAGTAAGCGATTCGCTCCATCATATTCCGGAGTTCGCGGACATTTCCCGGCCAAGTGTGCTGGAGAAGTGCCTGTTCCGCCGCAGGGGTGATTTGCGGCGCCGACCGTCGCGACCGCTTGCAAAATTCGGCCAAAAAATGGCGGGCCAACAGCAGAACATCCCCCTCGCGCTCACGCAGGGGAGCGAGTTCCAGACAGACGACGTTCAGACGGAAATACAAGTCTTGCCGAAATTTCTTCTCCTGGACGAGCTGCGCCAGATCTTGATTCGTCGCGGCAAGCACCCGGACATCGGTGGCGATGGGCTTGGAGCCTCCCACGCGAACGACGGTTTTTTCCTCCAGCACCCGCAGCAGCTTGGCCTGGCCGCTCAAGCTCATGTCGCCAATTTCATCCAGAAACAAGGTGCCGCCATTGGCCAGTTCGAACTTCCCCGCCCGCGGTTCGTGCGCGTCGGTAAACGCACCTTTCTCATGACCAAACAGTTCGCTCTCCAACAGCGATTCGGTCAAGGCCGCACAATTGACCGCGACCAGGACTTGATCGCGCCGCGGACTCAGGTAATGAATCGACTGGGCGGCCACGTCCTTGCCGGTCCCGTTTTCCCCTAACAGCAGCACCGCCAATTCGGTGTGAGCGACTCGAGCAATCGTCGACTTGAGATCGCGCATCTTGCGACTCTCGCCGATCCACTGAATCTGGTTCGCCGCCTGGTCCGCAATCGTCCGCCGCGACTTGAGAACTTGTTCCAGGTATTGCGAATTGGCGATCGCGACCGCCGCGCTCTCGGCCAACTCTCTGAGCGCCGCCAAGTCCTGCTCGCCGAAATTCCCCTCGCGCTTGTTGATCAATTCGAACGCCCCCAGGATGTCACCCGTCGGGCTGGTCAGCGGCACACAGAGCAACGAACGCGTCGCGAACCCCGACTGGCGATCGACCGAGCGATCGATCTGCGCTTGCTCGCCCGCGACATCGGCGTCCACGCGAATCGGTTCGCCCCGGGCGACCACCTGCCCCACGACGCCCGCGCCCTCCGGGATTCGTATTTCACCTTCGGCGATTCCGGTCGCCGGCCTGCCGATCAACTGGCGATTGGCGCGGTCCCACAAAAAAATCGTCGCCCGCTCCGCATCCAACAGCCGAGTCGAGGTCGCGGCCATCGCCTCCAACAGCTCGCTGGTTTCCCGCGTCTGATTCCAGCGAGTCGTCATCTGCAACATCGAAGCCAGGCGTTGGGCGCGATCCCGTTGCTGTAGCGTCTCCCGAGCCGTGTTGCCGGCGGCGGCGACCAATCCCACCACCGCGCCGATTTCGGCCGAGGATCGAGCGCTCCCCGGCGGCATCCGCACCGCCACCACCCATCGATTCTCAGCGGTCGGCGACCAGGGGAGCGCGATCCAGCCACTCTGCTGGACCACCGCCTGGCGATCCAACGCCTCCGCGAGAAGATCGGTCGAGATCGTGCGGGAAAGCTCGCCAGCCGAGAGGACGCGCCAAGTCCCCTTCACCCCTTCGACAATTTGCACCTCGGCCGCTTGCAGTTGATCGCGAATCGCCGCCGCCGCCGCCGCAAAAACTTCCTGGAGTCGCGTGGGGCTCGCTGCCATTTCGAGCAACCTCCGCACCAGTACTCCGGGGACTTGTAGCGGGTCGAATGGGGCCGAGGCGTTCGTCATGCAGGAGGTGGCTTTCTACCCTTCGGTCATTGCCCCGGGGCGGCAAAACTGATATCTATTTTCCCAACCAATCGCCGACGGATCGGTGCCGGTAGGCACCACGTATTCTAGAAAAGCCGTCGCAGCCCGAGAACCGTAAGGTCCAAGTTTTCCGGAGAACCAAGCGTGGGAATGTTTGCTGGCAAGCGGGGAGTCATCCTAGGTGTCGCCAACGACCGATCAATCGCCTGGGCGATCGCTCAACAAATTATGCAGGAAGGTGGAGAATGCGGGTTTACCCACCTCCCCGATCGCCCCGACGATGACAAGAAGAAAAATCGACGCCGCGTGGAAAAATGCACGGAGGGCTGGTCGCAGGCCAAGTTCCTCGTACCGCTGGATGTCCAAAACGACGGAATGATCCAGGAAACCTTTGCCCAGATCGGCAAGGACTTCGGAAAAATCGATTTCCTGGTGCACTCGATCGCCTTCGCCGATCGCGCCGACTTGCAACGCGACACGATCTATACCGGTCGCTCCGGCTTCGCCCTGGCGATGGATATCAGCGTCTATAGCTTCATCGCCGTTTGCGCCGCCGCACAGGAATTGTTCAACCCCAATGCCGGTGTCCTCTGCATGTCGTACTACGGCGGGCAAAAATGCGTCCCAGGTTACAACGTCATGGGAATCTGCAAGGCGGCCCTGGAAGCGACCACCCGCTATCTCGCCTACGACCTGGGCCCTCGCGCCGTCCGAGTCAACGCGGTCAGCGCCGGTCCCTTGAAGACCCTGGCCGGTAGCGCCGCCGGCGTCGACGGGATGTTAAAACTTTATCAGCACGTCGCACCCCTGGGCCGCAATATCACCCACGAAGAAGTCGGCCGCACCGGCGCCTTCCTGCTCTCCGGCCACGCCAGCGGGATCACCGGCGAAGTCGTGCACGTCGACGGCGGCTACCACGCCATGGGCTCCCCCGGCCGCCTGGTCGATCACATCGGCGGAAAGCTGTAGGCCAGAATAAGTCTTCGCAGTTTTGGCAGGACGCGGATAATTCTGTTAGCCACAAAACGCACAGAAGGCACAACAAGATGCCGTAGGCTCGTACGGCGGCCTTGTAGGCCGCCAGCGTGTAAGCCGCCATTCACCCCCTCGGGCATCGATAGGCCGGAACAAGGCTTCGCAGTTCCGGCTCGCCGTACTCCCGCCTCCCGCCTCCCGCCTCCCGCCTCAAGCCTCAAGCCTCAAGCCTCAAGCCTCAAAAACTCCCGCGTCAGTGCGACGTTGTGCACGCGCAAGATCTGCACGCCTTGCCGCCCGAGTTCCACCGAGATCTCCGCCGTTCCCCGATCGCGGGCTGCGATTTCCTGCGAGCCAACTCGCTTGGCGATAAAGCCTTTGCGGGAATGCCCCACCAGCAGCGGAAATCCCAACGCGTGAAAACGCCAGCAGGACTCAACCAGCCGCCAGTTGTGCTCGTGCGTCTTTCCAAATCCAATGCCCGGATCCAAACAGATCCGCGCACGATCGATCCCGGCAGCCATGCACTTGGCGGCCCGAGCCTCCAAGTATCGATAGACATCGGCGACGACATCGTCGTACTGGGGGTCGTCCTGCATCGTTTGCGGCGTGCCTCGCATGTGCATCACGCAGACGCCGGCGCCCAGATCGCGAGCGGTCTCCGCCATCCGGGCATCTCCTTCCAATCCAGTGACGTCGTTGATGATCTCGGCGCCCACGGCACAGGCTGCCCGCGCCACCGCCGCCTTGGACGTGTCGATCGAAAGGGGTACCGCAGTCAACTGGGCGAGCCGTTCGATGACCGGGATCACCCGCCGAAGCTCCTCATCGACCGCGACCGGTTCGGAATACGGACGCGTGCTCTCGCCGCCGATATCCAGAATCCCCGCCCCATCGGCGACCAATTGCAATCCTTGCTCCACCGCTCGATCGACCGAAAAAAATTCTCCTCCGTCCGAAAAGCTGTCCGGCGTGACGTTGACGATCCCCATCAGGCACGGCCCATCGTCGAATCGCAGCAGCCGCCGCGCCGTCTGCCATTGCCGCGCCCGAGCCGCCGAGGGGGTGTTCCAGGTGGAGTCGCCGCCGCTCACGCTACTTCGCCCCCCTCCGCCCGTTGCAGCCGAATCCGAAAATCCAAACTCCGACCGCGAACACCGTGATCGCCAGAGCGGGCCAATCGCCGACCCGAGTGTACAAGCTGCGGCGCCCGTCCGGAACGACTTCGGCTCTCAAGCTGGCAGTTTGCCGCCGCGGCCCCTGCGCCAGGATCCGTCCCGAGCCATCGATGTGCGCAGAAAATCCGGTGTTGGCGGCGACCAACACCGGTTTGCGCAACTCCACCGCCCGAAACACATTGCAGGCCAGATGCTGGTCCAGACAACTGGAGCCGTAGAACCAACCGTCGTTCGTCAAATTCACCAGGCAATCGGGCTCGCGCCCAGAGGCGGACTCGACCACCTGGCGACGAATCACTCGCGCCACCGTGCTTTCAAAACAAATGCTAGGCGCAAAACGAACACCGCCTACCTCAAAGACCTCAGGACGCCGGCCAGCCGTCAGACCGCCCGGAATCGGCGTCAATCGGTACACCCAAGGAAACCGCTCGCCCAAAGGGACATATTCGCCGAACATCACCAGGTGCATCTTGAAGTAACGCGACACGATTTCGCCGCGGCGATCGATCAGCAAACTGGAGTTGTACACCTGTCGCTCCGGCAACCGCACGCTACTGGCCCCGGCCAACAGCGCAATCGGTTCGCTCAGTAACTCGGCTCCCGGTGGGTCGCCGCGAAGGGGGATCAACCCGATCGCCGCTTGCCAGGTCAGCCGCACCTCCTCGCGAGCCGTTTGCACCAGCTCCCGCACATCGGCCGCGGATTCGGACTCGGCGATCGGCAGATAATCCACCGCGGGAAACATCCCCTCCGGCCAGGCCACCAATTGGCAGTCGGGCCAACGCACCCGGGCCGCCCGTGTCAGATCGCGATATTCGCTGAACTTGATCAAGGCTTCGTCGAGCTCTTCCTGGGGACTCAAACCAAATACGACATCCCGCGAACCCTGGATCACCGCCACAACGCAGCGGCGGTCCGAGTCTGGTTGAAACTGCAGCCTCCAGGCGCCATAGCCGCCCGCCGCCCCCAAGACCAACAACGCCAGCAGCGGTGCCCGCCAACTCCGCCAGCAAAGGCAGCCCTCCAGTCCGACCGCCACCGCCACCAGCCAAGCGCTCACGCCATAGGCGCCGATCAAATCGGACGTCTGAATCCACAGCGGTTGCCGATACAAAGCGTGCGGCAACATCGCCATCCCATAGCCGGAGATCAGATGCGCTCGCAGGTATTCCATCGCCACCCATGCCAACGGGCAGGCGACGATGGACGGCAAGCTCGTGTACCGTCGCAAACTGCGAGCCAACCAGACGAACAGCGGAAAGAACAACGCCAGATAGCTGGACATCGCAATCCAGCCGATCGCTCCCGCCCAGTGAGGAAGCGTCACGAAGTAATTCATCCCCAGCCAGAACGCCAGTGATGCCAACCAGATCGTCCGCCAACCGCGTCGATCCAAGCGATCGCGGCCATCCGTCAGACGCGTCCACGCCGCCGCCCCCACGGGCGCCAGCGGCCACCAACCTACCGGCGGAAACGACAACCACAGAGCAAGGGCGCCGGCAAAGGCCCACCGGCCAGCCGCCAGCGGCGCTCCCTCCGACTCTCCCAGCCGCATCTTCGTGTTAGCCAAGACTCGCCGCACACAATCCGTTGAGATGGGGTGACGATACCTCGCAATCATCAGCCGCCTGGCGCTAGCCTGCGGTTTCTTCCGACCAAACGCGCCGCACACAATCCGTTGAGTTGGGACGACGATACCTCGCAATCATCAGCCGCCTGGCGCTAGCCTGCGGTTTCTTCCGAACAAACGCGCCGCACACAATCCGTTGCGTTGGGACGACGATACTTCGC